>JBBIOE010000005.1:0-77657 GCA_037443525.1 Archangiaceae bacterium
ATCACGTCTCGTCCGCCGGGAGCTTGTGGTACTTGCCGAGCAGATCGTCGACGGCCTCGCGCAGGTACTCGCTCTGCGCGATGCGCGTGCGCTTCGACAGCTCGCGCAGCCGCTCCACCTGATCCTCGGAGACGAGCACGTGGGTGCTCACCACCTCGGGCTCGCTCGCGGGCAGCGAGTGCGTGGAGGTGTGGCGGGTGGAGTCGGGTGTGATCTCTACGGAACGGGGGCCGGACGTCGCGTCGTGCATCGTGTCTCCTCGAGGTGCGCTACAGGCCGCTACCAACCTGTGCACCGCGATGAGAGTCGCGAAAGCATGACCCGTCAAAAAAACCGACCCCGGACACGCACTTGCGCGCCCGGGGCGACTTGGCCAGGGACGGACTCGAACCGTCTACCTGCGGATTATGAGACCGCCGCTCTAACCAGATGAGCTACCTGGCCCTACAGCCACCGACTTCAGGGGGCGGGTGGCACTACACCGGGTCGTTTCTGGTCGCAAGAGGCCTGTTTGACCTCGCGAAGAAAGGGTGTCTACCATCGAGTCAGAACTGTCTCCTGACCAGGGCAAACCCGAGGAAAGCTCGGGGACGCAAAACCGCAGGGCCTGAAGCACGGCCGGCTGTGGTCGCCAGGATGGACGGGCCGCCTGGCCTGGAGACCATGGAGGCTCGGCGACGTAGGCCGAGAGGGAGTGGTCGACGATGACGGTAGCCGGGCTTCTCTTGGCAGCGTCGCTCAGCACGGTGCCCCTCGATGGCGGGCAACTGACCTTTACCCGCATCGCGATCAACACCACCCTCGGCGATCAGTTCGACCCGCACGTCGACGACGATCTCGCGGCGTACTCGAACGCCACCATCGCCGATCAGACGATTCACTTCTTCCGCTTCAGCACCGCGGCGGACACGACCATCGCGCCCGCCGTGGTGAACGGGCAGACGACGAGCGATCTCCTCTCCGACGTGCAGGGCGGCCGCATCGTCTTCACCCGCGTGATTCCCCTCGACCGCACGGCGATCATGATGGTCGACACGAACAAGGGCAACGCGCTCACCGAGGTGAACCCCACGGCCGGCTCGAACCGCATCGGCGTCTCAATCGGCGGCGGCACCATCGCGTACGCCGACCTCGCGACCTCCTCGAACGGGACCGGCGAGATCGTCGCGGTCGACGTCGCCACCGGGGTGCCCACCGCCCTCACCAACGACGCCGTGCACGATCAGAACCCGAAGGTCTCGTCCGACGGCAAGGTCATCGTTTGGGAGCGCTGCGCGTCGAACATCTTCAACTGCGACATCATGCAGGCCGTGCTCGGCCCCACGGGGTGGACGGTGAGCGCGGTCGCCAACACGAGCTTGCCGGAGCAGGACCCCGACGTGAGCGGTGCCCGCATCGTGTACACCGCGACCCGCGGCACCACCGGCCTCGACGTGCAGATTCGGCCCGTCACCGGAGGCGCGGAGCAGGCGCTGGTGATCGACGGTGACGAGACGCACCCGTCGATCTCCGGCGACATCATCGCGTTCGAGCACCTGGCGCCCGGCGACGTGAACGCCGACATCTTCCTCTACGACGTCGCCTCGAACCGGCTCTTCCAGATCACTGCGACGCCGCTCTTCAACGAGGCGCTCAACGACGTGACCGTGCTCACCAACGGCCAGGTGCGCCTGGTCTGGGACTCGAACGACGAGGACGGCGTCAACCGCAACATCTACGGCGCCACCTTCTCGCTGCCGCCTCCCCCGAACGCCGGCCCGGCTTGCCAGTCTCGCACCGTGGCCCTCGAAGCGTCGCGCACCTACCACCCGAACCACTCGAACGACGCGTCGGTGACGCTCTCGCCGCCGATGCGGGTGGCGATCCCCTCGAACCTGCCGGTGATCGCCGGCGATGCCGACGAGGGCTGGGCCACGCTCACCTTCACGGTCCACGGCCTCAACACCACCTGCCAGTACAGGGGCACCCACAACCGCCACGGCCACGTGCACCACGGCGGCACGGCGCACGACCCGGGCGACGCCGAGGAAGGGACGGACGACGAACACCACGGCGGCGCACGAGACGCGCACTCGGACGACGACACGCCGGAGCCGAGCCACTACGGCTTCCGCTTCTGCGAAGGCGCCGGGCAGTCGCTGAAGCCGGGCGACATCGTGGTGGCCGACGCCATCACCCTGCACCTCAAGAGCGGCGACGACGACGACGGCACCACGATCGTGCGGCTGACCCTCAAGGAGGACTGCGGCACGACGCTGGCGGCGCTGCACCTCGACCGCTCGGACTCGGACCTGGCGCCGCAGGCCGGCTGCTCCGCCTCGGGCGGCCCCGTCGCCCCGCTGTGGATGCTCCTGGTGATGGCGAGCCTCGTGATGCTGCGCTCGCGCCGCTCGCAGATCGCCGTTCAGGTGCGGCAGGAGCGGCATAAGCTGTAGCCCGTGAGGGCTGGCGAGGGGCATCGATTGAAGGCGCAGGCGTGGCGGCGTGCCCTCCTCGCCGCCGTGCTCGCCGTGGCGCCGGCCGCGAGCGCCGCAGAGCTGCTCCTCCCGAAGCCGCCGGTGTCGCCCGACGGCTTCGAGGCCGTGCTGATCGGCCCAGGCCGGCTCGAGGTGCAGGGTGGGAGCGCGGAGCCGAGCCCGCTGGGGCAGGGGCGCTTCGTCATCAAGCCCGACGCCGGCGCGAAGGCGGTCACGGTCAAGTCTCCGGAGTCTTCCGTCACGCTGGCGGTGGGGCCACCGGGCTCGGTGCTGAGCCTGACCCTGACGCCCGCCGCGCCGGTGAAGGGCCGCGACACCCAGGCGGCGCTCGAGGTGCTGGTGAAGCGCCCCGATGGGCAGCTCGACGAGGCCTCGGCGCCGCCGGTGATTCGCGCCAACGTCGGCAGCGTCGAGGCACTGGAGAAGGTGGCTCCGGGACGCTACCGCGCGCGCTACGTGCTGCCGAAGACCCGCTACCCGGAGGTGGCGGTGATCGTCGCCTTCGCCGCCTGGCCGCACCCGCAGTCGGTGCACGGAGCCACCGGCGCCCTCCGCGTTCCGCTCTCCAGCGCCGTGGAGATTCCCGGCCACACCGAGGCGCGCGCCGACATCTCGCTGGTCATCGGCGGCACCACCTTCGGACCCACCAAGGCCGGCGCGGACGGCGCGTTCACGCTGCCAGTGGTGGTGCCGCCAGGGTACGGCCTCGCTCAGGGCACCGCGGTCGATCGCCTGGGCAACCGGCGCACCGTGAGGATCGATCTGCACCTGCCGCGCACCGATCAACTCTCCTGCGTCGCGAACCCCACGCGGCTTCCGGCCGACGGCGCGGCGAGGGCTCGAGTCCTCTGCGCGATCTCCGACGTGTACGGCGGCGTCACGCGGGGCGCGAAGGTGCAGCTCGCCGCGGGCGCGGGCCGTCTCTCGACGCAGCGGGAGCTCGGCGAAGGTCTGGTGGAGTGGACGTGGACCGCTCCGGCCGTGGTGGGCGAGGGTCGGGCGGCGCTCACGGCGAGCTGGAAGCAGGCGGGCGTGGAATCGAGAGAGGAGCTGGCGGTGGAGCTGTTGGGGAGCCCGGTGAGCCGCCTCGAGCTGGCGGAGCCGCCGAGCGTCTTCGTGCACGCGGGCGGGACCTGGCGAGCCACGGTGCGGGCGCTCGACGCGGCGGGGCGTCCGCTCGAGGGGGTACGCGTTCGCCTCTCGCGGGGCAACGGGGCGAAGGTCACCGACGCGCAAGGGAAGGCAACCGTCGAGTGGCGGGTCGAGCGCGGCGCGACGCAGGGGCCGGCCACCGCGATCATCGAGGGCACGGGCCCCGGCGGCACGGAGCCGGCGCGGCTCTTCGTCTGGACCGAGGGTGGGAAGGTGCTGGCGGAGCTCACCGATCTCGCCGGCCGCCTCGTGCCGCGCCAGCCGATCGTCCACGGCGCGACGGCCCTGGAGACCGGCGACGACGGCGTGGTGGAGCTGGGGCCCGTCGGGGCGCCGGACGCGGTGGTGGCCCACGGGCGCTGGAGCGGCCTCGCCGAGGTGGTGCGCACGCGCGAGGGCGTGGTCTTCCCGGGCCGGCCGCCGCCGGGGCGCGCGAGGCTGAGCCTCTCGGTGGAGGTCGATCCGCCGACGCCGGTGGTGGTGCGGCTCGAGCCGCGCGCGGGCGGGTGGGCCTGGTGGGTGGAGTCTCCCGAGGGAGTGGTGCTCGCGGACCGCGAAGTGGAGGTGCAGCAGAAGGGCGTGGCGCGGCATGAGCGCTCGGGGGCCCCGATCCCCCTGGAGGCCGGCTCGGGCTGGGTCTCGGTGGTCGACGTGCTCACCCACGTGGGCGTGCTGGCCGAGGTGCCGCGGTGAGCGGAGCCTGGCTGGCCGTGCTCGCCCGGGTGGCGCTGGCGATCGGCACGCCGTCGTCCACGATCTTCGGCGACGGCGCCATCGCGGGCCGGGTGTGTCTCGACCTCGATGGCGATGGGGCCTGCGGCCCCGACGAGCCGGGCGCGGCGGGAGCGCGGGTGGTGATGGAGACCGGGCTGCTCGCAGTGACGGACGAGCAGGGCCGCTTTCACCTCGCCGCCGTCGAGTCGCGCGCCGCGGACAGCGACCCGGCGCAGCTCGTTCGTTTCGGCGCGGGCACTCACCGGGTGGGCCTCGATCTTCGCGACTTTCCCGCGGGCACGCGCTCGAGCCCGAGCTCGGCGACGGTGGAGGTGCCGGCCGGCGGCATGGCGTGGGTGGAGCTCGCCCTCCGTGTCCCCAAGGGGCAGCTGGTCGCGGGCATCGATCCGAGGCCGCCCGGTCTTCGCGTGTCGGAGCGGGGCGTGGAATTCGACGCGCGACTCGCGGCGCCCGACGCGGTGCGGGTGACGGTGAACGGGACGTCGGCAGAGCTCATCGGGGGCGTCGGCGGGAGGTGGGTCGTCCTGCCGGTGGGCGTGAGCTCGGTGACCTACGACGTCGCGGACGCGGCCGGGCACGTGGTCCTCTACACGCAGCTCGTCGACGTGGTGGCGCGCTCGAACGGCTTCATGGTGATTCCGCGCGATCTGGTGGAGGTCGGGCGCATCGAGCTGCCGCCTCCGGCCGGGGGCGTCTTGCAGGTGACGCTGCTCCCCGGCTCGAGGGTGTTCATCGACGACGTGGAGCTCGCCCTGAGCTCGGAGGGGCAGGGCTCGCGGCACGAGGAGGGGGGCCGCGAGTTGAAGGTGCGGATCGAGCTGCCCCGCGGGCCCAAGTGGACGGAGCTGATTCCGCCGAGGGAGCAGCGGGGCGTGTTCGTGGTCGGTCTGCTCGACGGTGAGCTCGGCTACGACCTCGCCAACGGCCCCTTCGCCTTCGTCCGCGGCGCGGCGTCCTTGCGGGCTGCGTACGGGGGATTCCAGCTCTCGGCGGACGTGGACTCGCGGCTGCAGGACTTCAATCCGCTGCGCTCGGCGGGGTGGGCGGCGCTCGCGCCCCGGCGGGTCGACGTCTTCGAGCGGCCGCTGGAGAACGGAGTGATGCCGCTCACCTTCTCGGACACCTCGGCGACCATCGCGAGCAACGCCGCGCAGGCGCCGGTGCGGGTCGAGCTGGCGCGGCCGGGGTTGGGGAAGGTGGGGTGGGGCGGCTACCGGTTGGTGCAGAGCGAGGGCGAGCTCGGCCGCTTTCACCGGGCCCTCGAGGGCGGCTATCTCGAAGTTGCGTCGCCCAAGGACGGACCGTTCGGCGGGTCAGTGCGCGCGTTCGCCACGCCCAGCTTCGAGGACCCGCGCGGCTCGCTCCGGAGGAGCCCGGCCCACGACCGCTTCGAGGCCACCGGCGGGAGCCTCTTCTTCCTGCACCACGGCGACGTGGTCGCTGGCAGCGACTTCGTCCGAGTGGAGTACCGCGACGCGACCGGCCTGCCCGTGGGCGAGCGTCACCTGTTGCGCGGGCGGGACTACGCGATCGATTCCATCGGCGGCCGGGTGATGTTGGTGGAGCCGCTCTCTTTCTTCGTGGCCCCGTCGCTGCTCACCGCTGATCCGCTCTCGGCGGGCACCTCGGCGGTGCTGACGGTGGACTACGAGTTCGTCGACGCGGGGGCGTCGGACTTCGTCGCGGGCGGGACGGCGTCGGGGACCCTGGGCCCCGTCTCGGCGCGCCTCTCTGCCTTCGATGTCAACCGCCGGACGCTCACCTCCGGGCAGGTCTCGGTGCAGTGGGGAGGGGTGCGCTTGAGCGCCGAAGGCGCTCGGAGCGCGGGCCATGCGCTCGAGGGGCCTTCGCTCTCGGACGACGGCGGGCTCTCCTTCGCGACGCTCCCCGGCGGGGCGACCGGCTCGGCGCTGACCCTGCGGCTGCGGAGCTCCGGGCTCTTCAACAAGGGCTTCGTCGATGCGTCGTACCGGGTGCGCGAGAGCGACTACTCCGACGACGCGTCGAGCGGGTTCTTCCGCCAGACGTCGGTGCGGGTGGAGCAGCCGATCGGCGGGTTCGTGATCGCGGCGCTCTACGATCGACGCGACGGCGCCGACCCCCGCTTCCCTCTCGAGCAAAGGCCCTTCCACGCCCTGCTCGCCGGCGGCGCGGTCGGGTACGGGCAGGGGCCGTGGTCGGTGCGGCTCGAGGCGCGGGGGACCGACGTTCGATCGGATCCGACGTCGAGCGGCGAGTGGTCGAGCGGGAGCCGCATCTCCGTCGGCGTGTCCGGCCGCTTCGAGCTGATGCGGGGCGTGACGCTGGTGGCCTCGCACCGGCAGCGGCTCGTGTCCGACGGCCCGGGCGAGGGCGCGTTCGACGACACCTTCAGCTCGGTCGGCGCGGACGTGGCGGTGGGCAAGGACACGGTGGTCGGGCTGCGCGGCGGCTGGGGGCCGGAGCTCGGGCCGCAGGTGTGGGGTCGCGTCGCGACGACGCGCGGTGACGAGACCTGGTACGGGCAGCAGTCGCTCGACGTGGACTCGCCTTCGGGCGGCTCGCGGCGGCTGGTGACGGGCGTGCGGAAGGACCTCGGCGCCGGCACGGCGGTGTTCGTCGAGGACGTGGCATCGCACGACGTCGATGCGTTGCGCCTCGGGCGCGCGGTCGCGGTCTCGCAGAAGTTCGGCGACGCGCTGACGGTGAGCGCGCGGTACGAGCGCGGCGTGAAGCAGCTCGTGGACGTGGCGCCGGCCCAGGCGCGGGACTCCGGCGGGCTGACCGCGAGCTGGGAGGTCGGGCGGGCGCGGCTGTGGGCGAGAGGGGAGGGGCGCGTGGAGCAGGGCCTCGTTCCGCTGACGCAGTGGTTCGGCTCCGCGGGTGGGGAAGTGTCGGTCACCGACTCCTTCAGCGGCGCTGCGCGCCTGCTCTTCACTCACACGGTACGCGACGGACACCTGGCAGCGCGGGTGGTGGACGCGACGGCCTCGGCGTCCTGGCGCTTCGCCTCGGGGCTCGTCATCGCGCGATACTCGTACCTTCAGGAGCTCAGCCCGGTGACCCCAGTCGAGCGGCGGTTGCAGATCGTGTCGCTGTTGCCGACGGCCCGGCTCGGGTCGCGGGTGACGATCGCGAGCGGGCTGCACGCGGGCCTCGCGCCGGAGGGCGTGACGGTGTCGGGCGCGCTGCGGCCGACGGTGCGCGTGTGGAGAGACGTCGATCTCGCGCTCGAGGGCGCTCTGCGGAACAACGCGGTGGACGCGGGAGGCCTGTCGTCGGCGCGCGTCGAGGGCGGGTACCGGGTGAACGACAGCCTCCGGTTCGCGGTCGGCTACACGCTGTTCGGGTTCTCGGGGACCGGCGTGAATGCCGGGCCTACTGGCTCGACCCAGCGGGTGTACCTGCGGGTGGAGGCGGGGCTGTGAGGACCCTTCGGGCCTCCTCGCTGATCTGCGCCGCGCTCGCGTGCGCGGTCCTGCTCGTCCCGCAAGGCGCGATCGCGGGGTGGGTGCAGCAACCCTTCGTCGCCACGCCAAACGATGTGCAGGCGATCGACGGTGGTGTCATCGTCGTCGCGGTTCCCACTGCGTCGGGAACGGCGAGCGCCTGGTCGGTTCAGCCCGACGGCGGGTCGACCCTGCTCGCCCAGACGAGCACCGGACCATTCGTCAGCGCTTCGCTCGTCTCGCCGAGTTGCCTGGTCGGAATGACGGGCGCGCGAGGCCTCGTCTATTCGCCGGCGTGCGCCGGCGTGGGCGGTGCGCTCTTCGGGACGACCGCGCTTCGGATTCGCATCGGGCCGTCCGGCACCGGTTACGCGCTGACGGCCAACGGATCCGCGCTTGCCTTCTTCGTGAGCCCAACTCCGACGATCGCGGCGAGCTATTTGCCCAGCGCGGCCACTCCTAGCGGGAGCACCTTGCTCGCGTTCGAGCACCTCTCAGTCCTGTCGCTCGGAGGTGCGGAGTACGCGGTCTTCGAGACGACGCAGGGCGGTGCGACCGCCTACCTCTCCATCGATGGTGGCACGCCGGTCGGTCTTCCGTTGTCGTCGCCGCTGCAATCAGTCTGCACCTACGCGAGCGGCAACACCCCCAAGCTCATGGTCGTCACCTCGGGCACCGGCCAACTGCTGGACGTGAGCAACCTGGCCGTACCCGCCCCAACGTCGTCGGCGGTCGCGATTCCGAGTCCATTCAAACCTTCACAGGTGGCGTTCACCCTCGCGGGGGGGAATGCGTTCGGCAGCGGCTTCGGCCTCCTCTCGTCCGCGGACGGCGGCGTTGCCTCTCCGATTCCGGATCCTGCGAGCCCAGGGCAGTCGTGGATTCCACGCACCGGCGCTCCCGTCCTGACGGGAATCGTGAGCTGCGCCGATTCCTCGTTCTGCGCCGCGGCTGGACCGGGTGTCGTGTACGTGTACTTCAACGAATCGCCTCCGTATGTCTCTCTCCCTCCGATCTCGCTGGCTGATGGGACCGCGGTCGATTTGACGGCCGACGCCGGAGACCTCGACGGAGATCCGATCTTCATCAGCTGGGCGTCCGATGGCGGCGCGACGCTGACGACCGATGGCGGCGAGCAGCGCGGGCTCCGCCTCTCGGTTCCCGCTGGCCTGGCCACGTGCTCGAACGTGTCGTTCAGCCTCCTCGCCACGGTGTCGGACGGCTACGCGCCGCACGCGAACACGGTCGCGATTCCCGTCACGGTCACGCGCACCGGCGCCGTCACCGCGCCGATCATCACGCCGTCCGCGCCGACGGTCTCGCCCGGGAGCGCGCCGCTCGCGTTCAACGGCTCGACCTCGAATGGTTGTCCTCCGTCGACGTGGACCTGGAATTCGAGCACCGGCCAGGTGGGCGCGGCGCAGAGCTTCAACTGGACCGTGCCCTCGCTGTCGTGCACACCGGACGGCGGCACGGAGTGGGTGGAGCTCACGGCCTCCGACGCGGTCTCCACCGCGGGCCCGACCCGGGTGAACGTGCGCGTGCTCCCGACGGCGACCATTTCGCCGCCCTCCGTTTCGCCGTCGGCCCCGACCGTCGCCGCGGGAGGCGGTGCCATCTCCCTGACGGCCACGCCCGGCGTGGGCTGCCCTCCGAGCTCCTACACGTGGTCCGCCAGCGACTCGACCTCGGGCGCGGGCCCGACGTTCTCCTTCACGCCGCCAGCGCTCCTGTGCAGCGCCGACGCCGGCGCGGCCTGGGTCGACGTCTTCGACTCCGACGGGACCCGCACCTCGAGCACCGTTCGCACGAACATCACCATCATCCCGACGGGAAGCCTGGTCACGCCGACCATCGCGCCGCCGTCCGCGGCCGCGACGCCCGGCTCCGCGCCGATCACCTTCTCCGCCAGCTCCAGCGGAGGTTGTCCGCCCTCGACGTGGACCTGGACGTCGAGCGAAAACGCGAGCGGCAGCGGCACCTCGTTCGCCTGGACGCCTCCCGCCTCGAGCTGCACGGTCGATGGCGGCGTCTCGTGGGTGCAGGTCGTCGCGTCCGACGGCACGCGCACCTCCTCCGCGGTGCGCGCGAACATCGCGGTCGCGCCGACGACCACCATGCCGCCGCCCACGATCGCGCCGGCTTCTCCCACCCTGGCCGCGGGCTCGGGCCCCGTCGTCTTCACCGCCACCGCGGGCGGCGGCTGCCCTCCGACCACCTTCAGCTGGACCGCGAGCGACTCGACCTCGGGCTCGGGCCCGACCTTCACCTTCACGCCGCCCGCCCTGGTCTGCACCGCCGACGCTGGCGCGGCGTGGGTCGAGGTGCAGGACTCCGACGGCACGCGAACCTCCCCGAAGGTCCGCACCCCCATCACGATCACGCCGAACCCGACCATCGCCACCCCGGTCATCGCGCCCGCCGCCCCGACCGTCACCGCCGGAGGCCCACCCATCACCTTCTCCTCGAGCGCCAGCGGCGGCTGCCCGGCGACGTCCTGGACCTGGACCGGCACCGACGGCACGAGCAGCTCGACGCAGTCCTTCGCCTGGACGCCGCCGAGCGGGAGCTGCGAACCCGACGGAGGCACCGTCACGATTCAGCTCGTCGCCTCCAACGGCCTCGCGTGGTCGGCGCCGGCGCAGGCCGTGGTGCGCGTGCTGCCCAACGGCCAGCTGCCCAAGCCGATCGTGACGCACACCGTCAGCGACGCGGGCTACCTCTTCACCGCCAGCACCAGCGGCTCCTGTCAGCCGACCTATGCCTGGGTGACGAGCGACGGCTTCAGTGGGGCGGGACCGACCTTCGCCTGGGCACCGCCAGCACACTCCTGCATCGCCGACGCCGGGGTGGTGACCATCAGCGTGCGCGGCTCGCTCGGCGCCTCCGTCTCGGCGTCGTCCGACACCACGGTTTCGATCGATCCGTGGGGTGCTCCCGAGGCGCCGGTGTTCGACGGCGGTACCCAGCCGGCTGGGAGCACGCAGGAGTGGCTCGCCGGAGGCCCCACGCACTTCTGCGCCGGCAGGTCCGGCTTCCAGGGCACGGAGATCGTCTGGCTCTCCCTCGACGCCGGCGGCCCAGGCATCGACCTGGTTCCCATCGACGGTGGGCTCCTCATCGCCTCGCTGGACGCCTGCGCCTCGAACGTCGTGACCGGGACCGCCGTTCGCACGGTCGCCAACGCCGCGTCGGCCCCCTCCGGCCCCGGCGAGCTCGTCGTTCAGCTCGTGCCCGATCGACCGGACATCACCTCCGTCGATCAGCTTGCCTTCACCGTGCTTCCGGACTCCGGCGTCCGCGGCACCTTCACCGTCGACGCGGGCTGCCTCGCCGGCCGCGAGCTCGAGGCTTTCGTCTCGGTGGACGGCGGCGGCTTCGGATGTTCCGGCCCGGTCGCGTTGGGGAGCTGGGCGCTCCCGAGCTGCCAGCTGAGCTGCGAGTCGGCCACCTACGACGTCACCGCCACGCTCCGCCAGGACGGCGGCGCCACCCTCAGCACGACGGCCTCGTTCGAGCTCAAGGGGGCGACGGCGTCGATCACCTCGGTCGCGGCGGCGCCGATGCGGCTTGCGTGCGGCCAGCGCCCGTCGACGGAGCTCTCCGCAGTTCTCGAGGGCCAGTGCGGCCTGCCCACGCTCTCGTTCCAGGCCAGCACTCCGGGGACGATGTCGCTCACCGGCCCGACGTCGGCGCATTTCGTCACCGACACCACCGGCTACGAGCTCCTCGGCCGGCGCGTCACCGTCACGGCCACTCCTGACAACGGCACCTCGAGCCAGAGCACCGAGCTCGTCTTCGAGACCGAGCCCTTCCTGGCCATGACCACCCGCTTGACGCAGCTGCCGGCGCGCGAGGAGGAGGCGGCCGTCGTCACCGTCGACGTCGCCAACGGCACGAGCTGTGACGTCGCGGGAGTGGACCTGAGGGTCGACCTCGGCGGCCTCGTGCCCATCGCCGGCTCCCTCACGCTCGACGGCGCCCCGCGCGAGTTCACGGCGCAGAGCGGCCAGCTCGTCGTCACCGGCATCGACGTGGCGGCGAAGCATGGCCACCAGCTGCGGTTCAAGGCCCACGTGGTCATGCTCAGCCGCACGAGGGCCGAGCCCCACGCCTCGATCGGCACCGTCGAGGTGGGCTTCGTACCCGAGCAGCCCACGGGCTGCGGCTGCACCACCGCCACGCCCGGCCTCGAGTGGCTCTCGGCCCTTGCCCTGATCGCCTGGGTACGCAGCCGGCGCCGCGCTTGCTAAGAGTCCCCTGATGCAGACGCTCGGCTTCCACCACGCCGCCATCCAGGTCAGAGACGTCGAGCGGGTGACGCGCTTCTACCGCGACGTCCTCGGCCTCACGGAGCTCACTCGCCACCACCTCGACGACGGCACGCTGCGGAGCGTCTGGCTCGCGCTCGCCCCCGACGGCGACGCCGCCAAGGGCTTCTTCGCCGTGGAGCTCGCCGCGAACCCCGCCGCCGCCCAGATGCTGAGCCACTCCATGATCGCCCTGCGCATCGCCCCCGAGGCCCGCGCCGAGACCATCGCCGCGCTGACCGCCGCCGACGTGCCGGTCTTCAAGCAGACGCAGTGGACGCTCTACGTTCGCGATCCGGAAGGCAACGTCGTGGGTCTCAGCCATCACCCACATTCCACTCCAAGCGTGTAGGGTGCGCCCCGTGGCCCGTCTCGGCGAGCTCCTCATGCAGGAGCGGCTCATCACCAAGGAACAGCTCGAGGAAGCCCTCGAAGCGCAGGTCGTTCACGGCGGACGGCTCGGCACCAACCTGTGCGAGCTCGGCTTCTTGAAGGAGGCCGACCTCGCGCGCGTCCTCGGCAAGCAGCTGAACCTGCCGTTCGCCTCGGGCGAGATGGTGCCCGACCCGGCGGCGCTGAAGGTCGCGGACAAGGCCTTCTACGATGACGCCGACCTCGTCCCCATGCGCATGGACGCGACGCGCATCACCTGCGTGGTGATGAGCCCGGCGGCGATTCCCGCCGTCGACGCGCTGGCCTTCAAGGCCGGCCGCCGCGTGATGCAGGTGGTCGTCCCCGAGTTCCGGCTCAACCAGATGCTGCGCAAGTACGCCGCGGCGTTCCGGCCGATTCGCCCCATCGACATGAACACCCTTCGGCCTTCGAAGAAGCAGGCCGAGGAGGCGAAGAAGCCCGTCGAGGCCGGCGACCTCATCAACGAGGACGACTTCGCCAACATCTACGCCCAGGCGATGGGCGCGGAGGCGACCGAAGAGGTGCTCGTCGGCGAGGTCCTCGAGGAGGCCCCCGCCGCGCCCCTGGCGCCGGTCGCGCCGCCGGCGGTGCAGGTCCTCCCCGGCCGGCCGCCCGGCGCTCTGCCGATGATGCAGCCCGCGGCCGTGCAGCCGCCCGCCGCGCCGCCGCCCAAGCCGGCCGCGCCGCCCGAGCCTCCGGAGCCGCCGCCGCTCCAGTTCGCCGAGGCCCAGGCGCTGTTGCAGAGGAGCGCCAACCGCGACGAGATCGCGCTCACCGTCCTGCGCTTCGCGCGCTCGAAGTTCCGCCGCGCGCTGATCCTCAACGTGCAAGGCGACCTCGTCACCGGCTGGAAGGGCATCGGCCTCCGGGTGAAGCAGCGGAACGTGGTGCGCATGGGCGTGACCCTGCGCGAGGAGAACACCTTCAAGATGGTGCGGGACCTGCGCTCGCACTTCGTCGGGCCGATGAAGGCCACGCCGGGCACCGACGTCTTCCTGAAGCTCCTGGGCGGCAAGTTCCCGCCGGCCTCGGTGGTGCTCTTGCCGCTGCTCGTGCGCGGGAAGCCGGTGCACCTGCTCTACCTCGATCAGGGCCCCGCGCAGATGACGCCGCCGGACGTGGGCGAGTTGCTCATCCTCTCGCAGGGCGTGACGCGCAGCTACGAGGCGCTCATCAACCAGCGCAAGGCGTCGCAGAGCGCCTGAACCGGCTCACTCAAGCTCGACGTTGAAGCTGACGCGCTCCTTTGGGCCGAGGGTGAAGGCGTGCGCCCACTTCGACTGGCCGATGCGCACTTCGATGCGGTGCGAGCCTTCGAAGACGGGGATCTCCCCGGTGATCGGCGCGTAGCCCTTCTTGATGCCGTCGATGAAGACGGCCGCGCCCTCCGGCGCCCGCACCGCCACGTAGCCCTTGTCGAAGGAGAAGCGCTCGTTCACCGGCTCGTCGCCCTTCACGGAGAGGACGCGCTGGATGAAGAGGCCGAGCTCCTTGTTCTCGAGCTTCACCGCGTGGCGGCCGGCGGAGAGGCGCCCCGACCAGGGCGTCTGGCCCGCGGGCGCGCCGTCGATGGAGAGCTCGGCGGGCGGCTGGGAGTCGATCGACGCCTCGACGCTCGACGCGACGGGACGCGCGGCTTCCGGCGTCGGGCCCGGTGCGGGTGACGCGGTCGACGCCGCCGCGCCCGCGTCGGGCAGGGGAGGCGGAGGCGCGAGCTCGGCGTTCAGGCGAGCCTCGGCGGCCTGGCGCCCGGCGTCGGCCCGCGCGGCCTCGAGCTCCTCCATCATGCGCTGGCCGGGGCTGGGCCGATCCTCGCGGGTCAGCCCCCAGACGAGGCCGGCGAAGACCGCGATCGCGCCGCCGAGCACGAGCCAGGGCATGAGGTTGGTGCGCGGCACGGGCCCCAGGTTCGGCGAGGACACCGCCGTCACCGGCGGGCGTGCCACGGCAGGGGCCACCTTCCCGGTGGGCGGCGCGACGGGAGGCTGCGCCGGCGGGACGGACGGGGAGGGCGGCGCCGCGGCGGTGGGCGCGGAGGTCGACGGCGGCGGGAGAGCGGCGGGCGCCGGAGCGGGGGGCACGGGCGCCTGGGCCGCCGCGGCCTTGGCCTTCTCCCGCTCCGCCCACTGGTGGCGAATGAAGTCCGCGAGGCCGGAGTCGATGAGGCTCCGGCGGGCGGCGCGCGCCTCCTCCTGCTCGGGGAAGAGGCCGGCGAGCCAGGCCTTGAGCTCGTCCGGGGAGGCGAGCTCCGCCCCGGCGGCCTTCTCCAGGGCCTCGCGCAGCGCGAACGGCGTCTGCGGCCGGTCGTGGGCCTTCTTGGCGCAGGCCTTCTGGAGCACCGCCTCGAGCTCGGGTGCGATGAGTCCGGGCGCTGGGGGCGGCAAGGGGTGTGTCAGCACGGCCTGATCGAAGAGGTCCGCGTGCTCGACCCAGGGCACGACGCCGGTGAGGCACTCGTAGAGCGTCAAGCCCAACAGGTACACGTCGGTGGGCACGGAGATGGCCTCGCGGCCTCCGATGATCTGCTCCGGGGCCGAGTAGGCGCGCCGGCCGCCGACCTTCTGCCCCCCCATGTCCCGTGGCGCGAAGGCGAGGGCGCCGTACCCGGTCACCTTGGTGACGCCGGAGAAGGAGACCAGGAGCGTCTCCGGCCTCAGGTCTCCGTGGACGAGCGGCGTGCCGTCGTCGTTGCCGGCGACGTGCGCGTAGTGAGCGCCGGTGCAGGCGTCGCACACGATGCGGGTGGCGATGCGCGCGGGCAGCTTGCCCCCGGCCTTCTCGACGATCTTCCGCAACGGCTCGCCGTCGGCGAACTCCACGACGCGCGCCGGGCCCTTCTCCAGCGCCGCGAAGCCGATCACCCGCACGATGTTGGGGTGATCGAGGCTCGCCGCGTGCCTCACCTCGCGCCGAATGCGATCGAGGAGCATCTCGTCGGCGCGCGACTCCTCGGGCACCCAGATGATGACGCAGGGCTCGGCCGTCTCGTCGGCGCGAATGGCCAACCCCAAGACGGACCTCGAACCCTGACCCGGTACGAGCGGGCCGAGCGGTTGGAACCGGAGCGCACTCATGTGGTCGAGGCTACGACCCTTGGCTCACAAGTCCACTTTCGCCGTGGGGAAGGCTCCCGGTTCAGATCGGGAAGGTGAAGTACGCGCCGATCTTCCCCCGCTGGACGACCACCAGGACGCTGCGGCGGCTGCGCGCGTTGACGATGGCCTCGCGGAACCCCTCGGAAGAGTCGATGCGCTGGCCGTTGATGGCCCGGAGCAGATCGCCCGGCTGGAGGTTGAGCTGCGCGGCGTCGGAGCCAGGACGAACGTTGACGATCTGCATGCCCTTGCCGGGGGCGGCCTTCACCCGAATCCCGATGCGTTCCCAGACGGTGGCGTCGACGAGCTTGGCCGGGAACTCGATGGGGGTGAGCGCCACGTCGAGCATCTGCCCTCCGCGGTAGACCTTGAGCGCCATCGGCGAGTTCAAGGTGAAGCTGGCGAGGCGGCTTCTGAAGTCGTCGGAGTCCTCGATCTGCGTCGAGCCGACCATGGCGATGACGTCGCCGGCCTGGAGCCCCGCCGTCTCCGCCGGGCTGCCGTTCTCCACGTTCGCGATCAGCGTGCCGTAGGTGCGGTCCCACCCCACGCGCTGCGAGGTCTCGAGGGTGAGCGGCGCCACGTCGAGGCCGATCCACGACGGGCGCACCTTCCCGTAGTGCTTGAGCTCGGCGACGATGCGGCGCACCTTGTCGCTGGGGATCGCGAAGCCGATGTTCTGCGCGCTGGCGATGATCGCGGAGTTGATGCCGATGATCTCCCCGTCGATGTTGAGCAGCGGCCCACCGGAGTTCCCGGGGTTGATCGACGCGTCGGTCTGGATGAAGTCGTTGAAGGTGCGGCTCTCGTTGCGGATGGAGCGGCCGAGCGCCGAGACCACGCCGACGGTGACGGTCTTCTTGAGGCCGAGCGGGCTGCCGATGCAGATGGTGGTCTCGCCGATCATCAGGTCCGACGAGGTGCCGAGCCTCGCGGCGGGCAAGGGGCCCTTGGCGTTCACCTTCAGCACCGCGAGATCGTTCTCGGCGTCGGCGCCGATGACGTCCGCGTCGAGCTGGCGCCCATCGGCGAGCACGATGTGGATCTCCGACGCCCCACGAATGACGTGCTCGTTGGTGACGATGATGCCCGTGGGGTCGATGATCACGCCCGAGCCCAGGCCCTCCACCGCGCGCCGCTCCTCGAGGGGGCCGAAGAAGAAGGGGTCGAAGAGCGAGCGGGCGACCCGGCGCTCCACCACCTGCACCGTGCCGACGTAGACCACCGCCGGAGAGACCTTCTCGACCACCTGCACCACGGCCGAGCGGCGGGTGGTGGCGTCGGAGACGACGAGCGACAAGGCGACGAGGAGGGCATGGCTCATGGGACGCGGCGCCTCGCGACGAAGGGAAGAAGGAGGACGAGGAAGAGCGCCGTGGAGGCGCTGGTCTGATCACACCCGCAGCCGCCCGTGGGCACGGTGCCGAGGTCGCCAGCGACCGCGCCGATGGTCGTGGGCGTGCCGGCGTCCGGAGCGAGCGAGGCGTTGAGCGCCGCCTTGCACGCCGTCACCTCGGCGACGGTGCCGATGCACAGGCCCGGCTTCTTGGAGAGGATCGCGCCGTTGCTCTCCCGCGCGGTGTTGATGACGGCGACGACGAGGTTGCTCCCGGAGGCGGTGGCGACGGTCTCCACGCCGGCCTTCGGGTCGGCGACGGTGACGACGGGGCCGTTCTTCCCCGAGGCTCCGCGCGCGGTGAGCACCAGCGCCAGCCCGGTGGTGTCGTCGTCGGCGCTCGCGGGATCGTCGACCAGGGCGGCGGTCATGGCCTGCCGCCCGGCGGCGTCGAGGCGGAAGTACTGAGCCGACGCGTAGTACACGCGGACTGGGAGTTGCTGGAACGGTGCCGAGGCCGCGGTCATCGCGACCGCCGGGTAGTTCGCCCCTTCTTTGTACGAGATGGCGGGGTTGGCGGCGCCGGCGAGCGAGAGGTTCCAGGTCGCGAACTCGCGAAACGCTTGCGCGAACGACGCGCCGTAGTCGGCCTTCAGCTCGGCATCGAGCTGCACCATCCACTTCGGGTTCGCCACGTCCTGAGGCTCCGAGGCGTAGCCCTTGCCGTTCTCCAGGTGCTCCCAGAGCTTGCGCACCACGTCGCGATCGAAGCGCTCGGTGAGGTACTCGAAGAAGATCGCCGAGCCGTAGGCGAAGGAGGGCACCGGGCCGGGCGGCGGCGAGTCGAGCGAGCGATCGGGCCGCGAGAGGTAGCCGCCGACGAAGCCCTCGAAGTCGTTGGTCGAGGGATCGAACTGCTCCGTCGCCCACACCGCCGTGCCCTCGGTCACCACCACGTCCTGCGCGGAGTCGTACGCGTCCTGCGTGGCGTGGAAGTACTCGTGGCTGCCGAGGATGCGCGTGGCGACGACGAAGCTCGGGTAGCCGTAGCCCGCGAAGTCGTTCTCCTGCACCACGTAGCCGTAGGCCTGCTCGGAGTTGCCGCTGGGCGCGCCGTCGACGCGGAAGGCGCCGTCGGAGTTCAGGTTGAAGTCGAGCAGGTACACGTCGAAGCGCCCGTCCCCGCCATTGTCGGGGTGCCCCACGTCGGAGAGCGGCGCGCGGTAGCCGAGTTGCTGCTGGTAGGCCGAGGCCACCGAGGCGTAGACGGCGCCGGTCTGCTCCACCAGGTCGGGCACGCCGCTGTCGTCGGCGTCGGCGGTGGGCACGCCGTTCTTCCCACCGCGGGTGAAGTGCACCGTGAAGCCGCCGTCGGCCTGGTGGTGCTCGACCACGTCGGTCGCCAGGTACTTCCACATCTCGGCGCTCGAGGTGTCGGTCGGCCGCAGCTCGTCGGCCCGCGAGCCGACGGCGTCGTGCATGACGGGGCCGGAGCCCTCGGGGCCGCAGGCCGAGAGCACCACGAGGAACGCGAAGGGAGCGCGGCGCATGGCTAGTTCAGGTACGCCCAGCGCAGGCGCATCGTGCCGCCAACCGCAGAGGCCGACGGGCTGCCGGAGTTGCAGGCCGTCTGGTTCGCGTCGGTGTCGTAGTAGGTCGTGACGGTGAACTTCACCAGCTTGCCGTCGCGCGTCTTCACCACGAAGGTCTTGTCCGTCATCTTCACGCAGCCGGCGTACTGGTAGTAGCTGGCGAGCGCGGTGGACGGCGAGGTGCCGAGCCCCGAGCCGTCGTCCTGGAAGGTGCACGACGGGGGATCGGAGAGGAAGTCGTCCATGACGTAGGCGAGGCCGGCCGGCGCGGTGGTGACGGAGTCATAGACGGTGCCCACGTCCATCGGCGCCGCGGCGACGCAGCTCGGGCCCGAGTCGCCACCGTTCAGCCGGATCACGAAGCGGCGGAAGGCGATGTCCCAGTCCATCGAGTCGTTGGCCTGCATGTCGGAGATCGGCAGCTTCTCCAGTTTGGTGGGCGTGAAGCGGGCGTAGACGTAGCTCTGGTTGTAGTTGAAGCCGCCCGCCCTCGAGTCGACGGTGCTCTTGAACCCGGTGCCGTCTTTGACGGTGTCGATGAGGCCGGTCGCGACCGACGTCCTCGAGGTGTCGAGCGCCTGCACCGCGGTGTCCGCGCACGCCGGGATCGTCTTCGAGCAGAGGGCGCCGGTGCCCGCGTCCGTGCCGGCGTCGGTGCCTCCGGGCATCGCGCAGACCGTCGCTTCGCACACCTGCCCACCGGAGCACACGTTGCAGGTCGTGCCCTTGGTGCCGCAGGCGTCGGCCTTGTCGCCGGCCTGGCAGACGCCGCTCTGGTCGCAGCAGCCTGCGCAGCTCGACGCGCTGCACTTGGGCCCGAAGATGGGGCCGCACGCCGAGAGCCCGGCGCCGAGGGTGAATGCCAAGAGGAACGCAAGCGTCTGTCGCGACATGGTGACTCCGTCTCCGAAAGGGCGGCGCGGCTGTAGCGCGTTCGCTGGAATGCGTCCACCGCAGGAACTAAGAAGGGCGGTCATGCGACTTCTGCTCGTGGCGACCTCCGTGCTCCTCGCGGCCCCGGCGTTGGCGGACGACGCCGAGGCGAAGAAGGTGGCCGAGACCTACTTGAACGCGCTCACGGGCACCGGCGACGAGGCGGGCAAGGACCTGTTGCTCGGCGGCGTCACCATGAACGCGCAGCTCTTCACGCTCGAGAACTGGGAGCTCACCAAGAAAGACCCGGTGCGGAAGGAGGACGGCGACCTCGCTCACGCGATGCAGATGGTGAGCGAGCTCGACAAGGCCGGCCGCTCCGCGATCACCAAGCTGATGGGCGTCGAGCAGGTGGGTGACGATCTCAAGGTGGTCGAGGTCTCGCAGGCCGACGCGACCAAGCTCCTCGGCCCCACGAAAGACCGGGCGCTGGCGCTCAAGAAGTCCCACGACGTGCTCGCCTACGTCCTGCGCGTGGGCAAAGAGGTGTACTGGCACCCGAAGAACCCGCTGCGCGCGGTGCTCGCCAAGGCCGGCACCAAGGGCAAGTACTCGATCGAGGTGCACCGCTGGACGGTGCTGACCAAGGAAGGCCCCGGCAAGACGCCGCGCGAGTGGCCCCTGCGCGTGGTGCGCTTCAAGTCGGAGAAGATCGACACCGGCTACAAGATCCTGCCGGCGAGCGACTGGAACGCGGAGTAGTCAGGCCCGGGTCTTCAGCGCCCACCCGATCATCTTGTAGAGCAGCCGCGCGCCGACGTTGCCGTCCCACTCGTCGGCGGGGCCGGGGGCGACCTCGTTGAGATCGAACCCCACGATGCGCTTGCCGGCGCGGTGGAGCCCCTCGAGCAGCCCGATGGCCTGGTGGAAGCTCAGGCCGCCCGGCACCGGCGTCCCCGTGTGGGGGCAGAGCGTGGGCTCGAGCCCGTCGATGTCCCAGGAGAGGTAGACCTCCTTGGGGAGCTCGGCGACGATCGAGTCGACCATCTCGCGCCAGGGCATGCCGTCGAGCCGCGCCCGCGCGAGGGTGGCGTCGAAGAAGGTGTGAATGCGGCCCTTCGAGGCCTGGATGAGGTCGAACTCCGCCTCGCCGAAGTCGCGGATGCCCACCTGCACCAGCCGCGAGACCTGGGGAATTCGCGAGACCACGTTGTTCATGATCGACGCGTGCGACCAGGTGAAGCCCTCGTAGGCGTCGCGCAGGTCCGCGTGCGCGTCGAGGTGCAAGACGCCCACCCCGGGGTGCTTCTCGGCCACGGCGCGAATGGCGCCGAACGGCGTGGAGTGATCGCCGCCCACCACGCCGACCAGCTTCCCCTTGGAGAGCCACCTCTTGGTCGTCTCGTAGACCCAGCCGTTCATCTGCTCGCAGAGCGCGTTGACCCGAACGAGGTTCGCGTCCTTCGGCTCGGCGCCGCCGGCCTCGATGATCGGCGCGGCGAGCGCTCGGGCCTCGTGGTTCCAGGCGTTGAGCTGGGCGGGCGAGTCGAGCATCGCGATGCCGGCCTCGTAGGGCCGCCCGGTGTCGAGATCGAAGAGGTCGACCTGCTTCGACGCCTCGAAGATCGCCATCGGCCCGCCGGCGGTGCCGCCGCCGTAGCTGGTGGTGGCCTCGAAGGGCACGGGCACCAGCACCACGCCGGCCTCTTCGGGCGTGAAGGGGAGTCCGAAGACACCGGAGTCGGCCGCGGCCGCGGCGTTGGGATCGAAGGCCATTGCGTTCACCACCTCACGACGAGCTTGCCGAAGGAGTCGTTCGCCCCGAGCCGCTTCAGGGCCTGGGCGATCTCCGGCATGGGGAAGACCGTGTCCACGACGGGCGCGAGCACGCCGGTCTCGAAGAGCGGCACGAGGGTGCGCTCGAAGCCCTGGGCGAGGGCGATCTTCTCCTCGAGCGGGCGGGCGCGCAGCGTGGTGCCGCGCAGGGTGAGCCGCTTGCCGAGGATCGTCGCCAGGTTCACTTCGGCCAAGGTGCCGGCGACGAGCCCGACGATCATGAGCGTGGCGCCCTGGGCCATGGCGGCGAGCGAGTCGGCGACGCCCTTGCCGCCGACGAGATCGAGCACCACGTTCGCGCCGCCGCCGCACGCGCGCTTCAGCTCCGCGGCGAAGGCCTCGCGATCGGCGCCGGAAAGGACCGTGGTGAACGGTCCCATCGAGCGCACCCGCGCGAGCTTCGCCTCGGTGCGACCGGTGCCGACGACCTTCGCGCCGAAGGCGTGGGCGAGCTGAGCCGCCGCCGTGCCGACGCCGCTGGCGATGGCGTGAATGAGCGCCACCTGGCCTCGCGCGAGGCCCGCCTGGAGCACCATCGCGTCCCAGGCGGTCATGAAGGCCTCGGGCACCGCGGCCGCCTGCTCGAAGGACAGCTCCTTCGGAACGCGAATGGCCTCGCGCTCGTGCACCGCGAGCTCCTCGGCCCAGGTGCCGCCGGCGAGCAGGCCCATCACGCGATCGCCGACCTGCCACTTCGTGACCCGCGCGCCGATCGCCGCGACCTCGCCCGCGTACTCGAGGCCGGGAATGTCGGGCGGCGAGCCCTTCGGCGCCGGGTAGAGGCCGAGCGTCTGCAAGAGATCCGCCCGGTTCAGCGCCGCCGCGCGGACCCGTACGAGGATCTCCTCGGGGCCGAGCACCGGCGACGGCGCCTCCTCGAGGCGGAGGCCGTCCGGTCCCTTCGCGATCATGCGCACCACTCGCATGGGGCGCGCGCCTAGCACAGATCTCGCCAGCGAGCGTGGCGGGTGCCCACCGTCCGTGATGAGGTGCGCCGCCATGAGCTTCTTCGTGCAGCGTCGCGAGCGTCTCTTGCGGCTCCTCGACCGGCCGGCCGTGCTGTTCGCGGGCGGGGAGATCTCCCGCAACTACCCGGCCAACACCTACCCGTACCGGCCCGACTCGAGCTTCCTCTACTTCTTCGAGCGGCCGGAGCAGGGGAGCGCCGCCTTCTTCGATCCCGCCGACCTCACGGTGACGCTGTTCCTCCCGCGCCGCACGGTGGAGGACGCCCTCTGGCACGGCGTCTCGGAGTCCTTCGACGAGGCCAAGGAGCGCCACGGAGTTCACCGCGTCGCCGCCATGGAGGAGCTCGAGGCCGAGGTCGCGCGCCTCTCGAAGGGCCGGCCCGTCGACACGGTGGCGGTCGCCGACTGGCGGACCACGAACCGGGCGCGGGCGCTGACGAAGTCCGACCTCGATTTCGACGACCCAGCGCACGCCGGGCGCCACGAGCTGCTCATGGCCATCGCGCGGCTGAGGCTGGTGAAGGGCACCGAGGAGCTGCGCGTCATGGCGCGCACGGCCGCGGTCACGAAGGAGGCCCACCTCGGCGCGATGGCGTTCTCCAAGCCGGGCGTCACCGAGCAGCTGCTCGCCGGCCACGTCGAGGGCACCTTCGCGCGGGCGGGCTGCACGCCGGCGTACGGAACCATCCTCAGCGTGCGTGGCGAGGTCCTCCACTCCCACTCGCACCGCAACACCCTGCGGGAGGGCGACGTGGTGCTGCTCGACGCCGGCGCGGAGGACGTGGAGACCGGCCTCTGCTCCGACGTGACGCGCTGCTGGTCGGTCGGCGGGCCGTTCACGCCGGAGGGGCGCGACGTCTACGACACGGTGCTGCGCGCGAACCTGGCCGCCATCGACGCGGTGAAGCCCGGGGCCCGCTTCAAGGACCTCCACCTGCTCGCCAGCCGGGTGGTGGCGGAGGGGCTGGTGCAGATGAAGCTGCTCATGGGCTCCCCGTCCTCGCTGGTGGAGTCGGGCGCCCACGCGCTCTTCTTCCCCCACGGCCTTGGGCACCAGCTCGGGCTCGACGTGCACGACCTCGAGGCCTTCGGCGACCGCGTGCACTACCCGAACGGGCGAACGCGCAGCACGCAGTTCGGCCTGTCGTTCCTGCGCATGGACATGGATCTCGAGGCCGGCATGACCTTCACCATCGAGCCAGGGCTCTACTTCGTGCCCGAGATCATTCGGAACGCCCAGTTCCGCGAGCGCTTCAAGGGGCAGGTCGACTTCAACCGCGCCGAGCAGTTCTTGGCCATGAATCAGGGCAGGGGCTTCGGCGGGGTGCGCATCGAAGACGACGTGCTCTGCACCCCCTCCGGGGCGGACGTGCTCACCGCGGCGATCCCCAAGCTTCTGTCTGATGTCGAAGGGCTGGTCGGTACCGCCTAAAGGCTGATAATTCACGCGCCCGATGACCGCCCAAGCCTGGTTCCAGAAGAAGCCGAAGATCGCGGTGGCGAACGCCGACAAGGAAGTCGGCGACCGCGCCCAGTCGAGCCGCATGGAGGGCCTCTGGGGCAAGTGCGACGAGTGCAACGGCATCTTGCTGCGCGAGGACTTCGAGCGGAACCTCAACGTCTGCCCGAGCTGCAATCACCACATGGCGTGGCCGGCCCGCTCGCGCATCGCGGACACGTGCGATCCGGACACCTTCGTCGAGCTCGACACCGGTCTCGAGCCGTTGGACCCGCTCGGATTCGCCGACAGCAAGAAGTACAAGGACCGCCTCAAGTCCACCCGCAAGGCCACCGGTGAGAACGACGCCTTCGTGAGCGGCCTGGGGCGCATCGACGGGCACGAGGTCTCGGTCGGCTGCTTCCTGTTCGAGTTCATGGGCGGCTCGATGGGCAGCGTGGTGGGTGAGAAGGTGACGCGAGTCTTCGAGCGCGCCACCGAGAAGAGGATCCCCGCGCTGATCTTTTCGGCCTCCGGCGGCGCCCGCATGCAGGAGGGCATCTTCAGCCTGATGCAGATGGCGAAGACGAGCGCGGCGATCTCGCGCTTCCGCGCGGTGAAGAAGCCGTACGTCTCGGTGCTCTTGCACCCGACCACCGGCGGCGTGGCGGCCTCCTTCTCGTGGCTGGGCGACGTGACGCTGGCCGAGCCCAAGGCGCTCATCGGCTTCGCGGGCCCCCGCGTCATCGAGCAGACGATTCGGCAGAAGCTGCCGGAGGGCTTCCAGCGCGCCGAGTTCCTGCTCGAGCACGGCATGATCGACGCCATCGTCGACCGCAAGGACCTGCGCGCGAAGATCGCCCAGGTGATCGGCCTCACGGCGTGACGTCGGCGGTGGACGCGGCGCAGGAAGCACGCGCGCGGGCGCTCGCCTCGCGGTCCACCCCTGACGCGCTCGCCTACCTCGCGTCGCTGTCTCCCTCGTCGATTCGGCTCGGCCTCGATCGTGTCCACGCGGCGTTGGAGCGGCTCGATCACCCGGAAGGCGGGCTGAAGGCGCTCCACGTCGCCGGGACGAACGGGAAGGGCAGCACCTGCGCCTTCGCGGCGAGCTGCCTGGGCCAGCGCTTCAAGACCGGGCTCTACACCTCGCCGCACCTCGAGCGGGTCAACGAGCGCATCAAGATCGATGGCGAGGACATCTCGGATGCGGCGTTCGGCCAGCGCATCCTCGAGGTGCTGGAGCGGCTCCCCGCCGAGCACGACCTGAGCTACTTCGAGTTCGGCACCGTGGTGGCCCTGTGGCACTTCGCGCGCGAGGCGGTCGACGTCGCGGTGCTGGAGACGGGGCTCGGCGGCCGCCTCGACGCGACCACCGCTTGCCGCCCGCTGGTCACGGCCATCACGTCGATCTCCTTCGATCACGTGGCCATGCTCGGGGGCTCGCTGGCCGCCATCGCGAAGGAGAAGGCGGGCATCGTGAAGCGCGGCGTGCCGGTGGTGACGTGCCGCCAGCCGCCCGAGGCGCAGAGCGTGATCTGGGACGCGGCGCGCAGGCTCGAGGCGCCGCTCTTCGTCGAGGGCCGCGAGTTCGCGCTCGAGCCTGTCGCCGCCGGCGGCCTGCGCTGGTCGGGCTTGAGCGGGCGGCTCGACGGCCTCAGCCTGCCCTTGAAGGGGCGGCACCAGCTCCAGAACGCGGCAGTGGCGCTGGCGTGCCTCGACGTGCTGGGTGAGAAGGGCCTGCGCCTGACCGAGGCGGAGACTCGCGCCGGCCTCGCCGCCACGCGCTGGCCGGGCCGCTTCGAGATCGTCGGTGACGGGCCGCCGATGGTGCTCGACGGCGCCCACAACCCCGACGGCGTGACGACGCTGGTGCGAGCGCTCGACG
Source organism: Archangiaceae bacterium (assembly GCA_037443525.1). Classification (GTDB taxonomy): domain Bacteria; phylum Myxococcota; class Myxococcia; order Myxococcales; family Myxococcaceae; genus JBBIOE01. Next base: position 25,543 of record JBBIOE010000005.1, read on the forward strand.
AGCTCTACCCGGGGCGCCGCGTGCACCTGGTGTTCGGCGTCCTCGGCGACAAGGACTCCGCGGCGATGATGCAGACCTTGTTTCCCCGCTGCTCCAGCGTCGACCTCGCGCCCGTGGACAGCCCGCGGAGCCTCCAGCCGGCGGCGTACGTGGGTACGGCGTCGCGCTGGTGCGCCCAGGTGACCGCGCACGCCGACGCGAAAACAGCGCTCGAGGCCGCGCGGGCCCGGGCGGACGCAAAGGACGTCGTCGTCGTTGCGGGGTCGCTGGTGCTGCTGGGACAGCTCCGCCCCCTCGTCCGTGCGGGGAGCGCCGGATTGACAGGGTAGGACCTCTGGTTACCTTTCGGCCGCCATGAGTGACACCGCGTCTTCCCCTTCCGAGCCCGAACAGCCCCAGACGATCAAGGTGACCGACAAGCGCCGCGTGACCGACGACGGTGATCTGAAACCCGGCGTCGACGCCGCTGAGGAGCCCGCCGAGTCTGAGGTCACCACGCGCCTTCAGGCCGAGCTGGACGCCGCTCGCCGCCGGGTCGACGAGCTGGCCCGCGCCTATCAGGCTGTGGAGAAGGACAAGGAAGCCTTCAAGCAGCGCCTCACCCGGGAGCGCGAGCAGCTCGCCGACATCGAGCGCGGTCAGGCCGCGACGGCGCTGCTCGAGGCCATCGACGAGCTCGACCTCTGCCTCTCGGCGCAAGACACCTCGCCGCTGGCGACCGGCGTTCGCCTGGTGCGCGACAACCTGATCAAGAAGGCCGAGTCGACCGGCATCGAGCGCGTCGAGCTCGTGGGCACCGAGTACGACCCGAACCTCGCTGAAGCCACGGGCATGGACGTCACCGGGAACCCCGACGACGACGGCCGCGTGGTGGAGATGCTCCGCGCCTGCTACCGGCTCAAGGGCAAGGTCGTCCGCGAGGGCCGGGTGAAGGTGCTGAAGTTCGTGAAGCCCGCTGAGGCGTGAGCTTCGACGGCTGCACCGAGCTGGAGGCGATCGGGAGCGCGATCCCGCTTCGCCGGCCGGCGTCAAAGCGCCTCGACGAACGGCGCCGTGCGTCTTCGGGGCTCCTGGTCGAGAGCTCGCGTGCCTGCGCTCCGGCTCGACCGGAACCTGGCAGCCTCGGTGCGAACCAGTCCGCTCAAATCGCGCGGCCGCGTGACGGCTACCGCCAGCGCGCCGAGGTGGCCCTCACCGCCACGCCGCCGCGATCGTCGCGCAGCACTGCCCAGAGGGTGCCTTCGCCCGGTTCGGCCGGGAGCTGCCACCGGCCGGTGCCGGAGCTCGAGCGCGCCGAGGTGATCGTTCCGGTGGTGACGAACCAGGACACGTCGTACCGCTCGGTGGCCGTCTGGAGGGTGCCGCTCCCGGGGGCGACGAGGACGTAGAGCTCCTCCGGCGAGCTACTCCAGTCGGCGAAGAGATCGATCGCCGCGCCGGCGGGAAGGGCCTCGAAGCGCGCGGGGTGACCGGCGATCGCGGCGAGCAGGGTGAACGTCGGGGTCGTGTTGGGTCGTGCGGCTCGTGCCCAGGCCTGGGCAAGGTCGAGCGAGATGCCCGCCGGCCGGCACCAGAGCCGGACGAACGCGAAGGACGCAGCGTCGTCGAGGCGCACCCCGACGGGCTGGTAGAAGCCGCCGGTGGCGTCGGCGTCTCGAGGCCGCACGCCTTCGCTCGGCGCGTCGGGACCGAAGCGCGCGCAGACGTCGATCGCGAGCGCCACCACCGTGGTGAGGCCGGCGCCCGGGGCGTCGGCCAGCCTGCCGATGCACGCTGGGTTGACCGACTCGTTCTGCGAGAAGGGGCGGGGCTGCTCGCACGGTGCCCAGTGAAGCTCCGCCGAGTCGAGCTGTCCCCCGGGCGCGGCGACGAAGGCCCTCAGCGATATTCGCGCGCCCGGCGGAGCCTCGGGCGGCTCCACCGTGACCGCGAGGACGCGCGCCGCATCGATGAGCCACGGCTCGTCGACGACGGGCGGCGCGCAGGCCGCCGCGGCGAGCAAGAGAGGCAGGCCGCGGCGCATCGTCAGAACCCTCCCCGAACACCCACGGTGCCGAACGCCGGCAGACCGGTCAGCGCCCCGCGGCGCGAGAAGGCGCTGTCGTAGACCCACTCCTCGACGTTGGCGCGGTTGGTGACGTTGAAGACCTCGAGGGAGAGCTCGAGCCACCAGCGGCCCAAGGTGAACGTCCTGCCTGCCTCGAGGTCGAGCTGGAAGAAGTCGGGGAGCCGCGTGGAGCTCCGCGGGCCGAACACCGGCTCGTAGACGCCGCGGCGGACGTCGAAGGTGCCGGCCTCCACGGGCGTGCGCGGAAGCCCCGAGGCCCACCGTGCTCTCGCCCCGAGGTGCCAGCCGCGCCACGAGTGGCTCGCCGCCGCAGACAGCACGTGCGTCTGATCGAAGTCGGCGAGGCGCCATGGCTGGTCGGGCGCCTGGCGACGCTCGCTCCGGCCCAGGGTGTAGGTCACCGAGCCGGCCAGCTCGCGCCACGTCAGGCGCGCGGCCACGTTGACGCCCATCGCCCGGCCCTCGCCGGATTGGAGGAGGACCTGCGCGAGGCGGGCGCCGACCGCGGGGTCGCGCACCGCCAGCCCGTTCGCCGCGCGGAAGAAGCCCGTCACCTCGGCGGCGAGGCCCTTCATTGGCCGGGAGAGGACTCCGGCGACGAGATGAGCGCCGTGCGACGGGTGCAGCTCGGGGGTGCCGAACACGGCCGAGCGATCGGTCGCCTCGGCAAGCTGGTGGCTCCGCCCGCCCACGACGCTCGCGGTCAGCCAGTCCGAGGGCGCCCACGCCACGGTGAGCCTTGGGTCGAGCGCGAAGTCCAGCATCGAGAGCCCAATGGACGGCGTCGAGGCCACCACCGGGGTGCGGCGGCTCACGTCGCTCGCGATGGCGGCGAGCCGCAGGCCAGGGGCGAGCGAGAGGCGCCCGAGGGAGACGTCGAGCCCGGCGAAGACCGCGGCATCGAGGCCGCTCACCCGAAAGGCGTCGACGGCGCGGTCGTCGGACAGCGGCTCGCCGAACGCGACGACGTCGCCCTCCCGGGGCGGCAGGGTGAGGGGGCCGTCGCGCTCGAGCCCGCTCGAAGTGAAGAGCCCGTCGAAGCCGCAGGTCGCCGTGACGCCTTTCGCCGGCGAGCCGCGCCACCGCGCCTCGAGCCCTCCCAACCACCTGTCGTCGCGCAGCAGTGCGCTGGCCAGGGGCGTGGAGAGGTTGATCGCGTGCCGGTCCAGCCCGCCCCAGGCGGTGACGCTCGTCGCCTCGCTCGAGTCGCCCCGCCGCCAGGTGAGGCCGACGCGGTGGGAGTCGGAGCGCTCCTCGCGTCCTCGCGAAAGCGCCGGATCATCCGAGCTCAGTTCGAGCGACAGCGCGTCCGCGCTCGAGAGCCAGAGCAGCACCAGCTCATCGCGGGCCGTCGGAGCCCAAGCGCCGCGGAGCTGAGCGTCCCACGACTGGGGAATGGCGAAGCGGTCCGCCGCGGCGCCGCGGAGGAACGGGCTCACCGCCGCGGACAGCGTGCCGATACGGCCCGCCGCGGCGAGGCTGGCCTCGTCGGAGGCGACGCCTACCGAGGCCGCCGAGTCGCTGACGTCCGAGGACAGCTCGGCGTGCGCACCCTGAGCGGGAGAGGTCGTCTCGACGCGCACGACGCCGCCCAGCCCGCGCCCGACGTCGGGGCGAATGGGCGCCGGCTCGAGCTCGACCCGCTTCACCAGCGTCGAGGACAACACCGAGCGGTAGCCGCCGGCGTGAAACAGCGAGGGCACCTCGATGCCGTCGATCTCCACCCGTGTCTCTCCCGGCGCGGCGCCGAACACCACCAGGTCCGCCGTTCCTGGCGAAGCGCGGCCGACGCCGGGGAAGGTCTGCACGGCCTTGAGCGCGTCGTGCTCGACGAGTGGCGTCGCGCGGGCCTCGGTGCCTCGGAGGGAGGTGCCCCCGGGCAGGCGGGTGCGGGCGCCGGTCACGACGGTGACGCCGGCATCGGCCTCGGCGGAGGCGATGGCCGGAAGCCAGAGCAGGAGCACCAGTGCGCGCATCACGGCACGTCGAACTCGAGCGCGAGGACCCCCGCGCCCAGGTCATGCGGTGGCCGGGTCGACGCCGGGGTGACGACGCCTCGGGCCTGGGCGACGGGCTGTCCCCGGAGCCTTGCCTCCGCGGTCCAGCGGGCGGCGCTCTGGTCGCACAGCGAGAAGGTGTCGACGCGCACGACGTAGTGCCCACCGGGCGGCGAGCTCACCCACACCACGTTCTCCTGGTCGCGCCCGTCGACGACGCACTGGGCATTGGAGTCGACGTCGAGGATGCCGCCGTGCTCCCACGCGCGCGGATCGGGCGGCGCCCCCGGCACGGCCTGCCAGGAGTTGGGGTTGCGCGCCCAGATCTCGACACCGTTCGCGTCGACGACGTGGAGGTCGAGATCGGCGTTGGTGTCCCACGAGAGGGAGACGACCAGCTCCCCGGTGGGGTGCGAGCGCGGGGCGATCTCGATCGTCGCGGCGCTCTTGGGGCCGGCGGAGCCGTCGCGAGACAGGGCCAGCGCCTGGAGCGCGCGCGGGCCGAGAGGCGCGTCGCGGGCCAGGCCGGCGGTGACGGCGAAGGTCGGCAGACCGGGTACCGTCACGTCCGGAAGTCCGGCCGGCAGGAGCCAGAACCCGCGGTCGCCCTCGAGCCACAGCGCGACGGCGTTGGCGTCCTGAGCCAGGGTGCCGCCGAGGTGGAGGGTCGTGTCGCCCTGCGCGACGAAGCCGCGGCTGACGTCGAGCGCCATGACCGCCGGCCCGATCCCCGGTCTCGGAGGCGGACCCGGCTCGTATTCGGCGCCCGAAATACGCAGCCAGGCCTCGAGGCCCGGATCCGTGGACGAACCGCCGCACGACGCCAGCACGAGGAGGGCGAGGGCCCGGCGCATCAGAAGGACACCTCAGCGCGAAGCAAGAGGCGATCGGCCCCCAGGGTGGTGGGTGCGCCGTTGAGCCCGCGGCCGAGCGCGTTCGTCTGGTGATCGAACTGCGCCATCACCCGCGCCGTTCGCCGCCAGCGCCAGGTGGCCATCGCGGACCAGGCGGCGATGCTCGAGTCGTATGGGACGCGCCGCGCGCCCTGCTGATCCGCCGCGTCGGCGTCAGGCGTGTAGACGTCGCGCCGGGCCCCCACGGTGAAGCCGAACGGGAGCTGCTGCGTCACGGAGATGGCCCAGCCCAGCTCCCTGAGGTCGCGACCCGTCGACACGGGGTCGGCGACGAAGAGGCCGCGGTCGAGGTTCTTCCCCCAGATGAGCTCTCCCGCAACGTCGAGGGTTCCGAGCCTGGGCACGTCGACGGCGAAGCGCAGGTCGCCATCGAGGGCGAAGCGGGGGAACCCCTCCGACGGCGTCGCCGGGAGCCCTCCCACCACCTGCAGCTCGGTGCTTTGGACCAGGCCGTCCTCGTTGGCGTCGCGCCAGACGAGCGTGTCCTTGGTGGCGGGCAGCCCGGGGTGGAAGCCGGCGCCCGATAGCCCAGAGACGCCCGCCGCCACGCGCAGCCGCTCCATCGGTGCGCCCTCGACGCCCAACCGCCCGACGAGGTCCTTCGGAGCGTTGGGATCTCTCGCGGGGAACGAGCGCTCACCGACGGGCTCTCCGTTCATCACGGCCAATTGGTACCGGAGGAAGCGCCACTCGCCGGAAAGCTCGACGCCCAAGTCGTAGCCGCCGGGGAAGAGCGCCACGCTCATGGTCAACGGCTCGAAGAAGGTGCGCTGCAGCGCTTCGGTCTGCGCGTCGACGCCGAAGGGAATCCGGAGCAGCCCCGCCCGCACCTGCGCCAGGGGTGGACCTTCGGTCGGCCAGCGCGCGGAGAGCTCGGCCGAGTACAGCCGCACGCCGAGGCCGAGGGCGGAGTTGGCGTCGGCTTCCGCGGCGCCGGAGAAGATCCACCGCGACGCGGACACCGCGAGGTGAAGGTGGCGAAGGCTGACGCCGAGCTCGTTCAGGGGTTGACCCGTCGAGGGGTTCAGTTCGTCGAGTGAGGCCTGGCTGTACGGGGTCGCGTCCACCTGCGCGTAGCCGCTGACCCGGAACGAGAACCCGTCCAAGGGGCCGGCGCCCGCATCGGGCTCCGGGCACGCTCGCCCGCGGCCGCTCGTGCGGCGTACGGCTTCATCCGACGGCGCTCGGCCTGGGTCGCTCTCGTCCGCCGGCGGGCTGCCGGCAGCCGCCCCGAGCTCCCCGGCATCGGGCGCGGCGAGCGCGTCGTCGGTTCCCGCACCGAGTGCGAGGCCGTCGTCGGCGCGCGCGCCCAGCGCCGACAGGAGGATGAGGGCGCCCACGCACCTCATGGCAGCGGCGGCAGCCCGCCGTCGGCGAGCAGGAGCGGCAGCACCGGGCTCTTCGCCACGCCGACGGCGGTGGTGCACTGATTGATGATCTCCTCGTGCGTGGTCGGGTTGGCGAAGCAGGTGCCGGCGTCGGCGGGCGGTCCCATCGTGCCGCCGTCAGCGCACTCGGGCGACGAGCCGCCCACCTTGCGCTCGTAGGCGCAACCGCAGGGCAAGGCGGGGTGGTACGGCGAGAGGTCTCCGCCCTCGAACTGGCGCGTCACCTTCATCGCGCAGTCCGGCACCAGCCCCTTCGAGATGACGATGTCGAGCGGGTCGAAGTCGGGGGCCGGCGTCAGTCCGGGCGCTCCGAGCAAGGCGTCGATGACGTACCTCACCCGCGCGTCGGTGGGCGTGCCCTGCGCGTCGACGCGGGCGAGCCACACCGTCGGCGACCAGGTCGCGTAGTGCCCGTCTCGCACGTTCTGCTTGTCGAACGAGGTCGGGGTCGAGTCGGGGTAGTAGGCGAGGCGCTGGCCTCGCGCGCGGTAGGCGAGGGCGCTGACGCTGCCGCGCGCGGTGTCGTAGATCTCCGCGCCGAGCAGCCCGACGGTCTTCTCCGGCGACGTCGAGGTCGAGACGGCGTTGAGCACCTCGCTCGACTTGTCGAGGCGGACGCCCTTCCACCTCGGGGCGGGCACGCCGATCAGCGCCGCCCAGGTGAGCAGGGTGCTCTTGGTCGAGGGGCGAATGAAGAGGAAGGCCTCGTCGTTCCACGGCGTCACCTGGCCGGTGTTGCCGAAGCCGAAGACGAAGTACGCCTCTTCGGCCGTCACGGCGGTCTGGGTGCTCGCCTTGGGGACGACCAGCGCGTACGCCTGAATCGGCCCCCGGAAGAGCGCGATGCCCGAGGGCGGCGCCGCCGGGTTGCAGCTCGATACGAAGAGGGCGGAGTTCGCCAGGTCGATGCGGTGCCCGCCGGGTTCGATGGTGCAGGACGGCGACGGCGACGACCCGGTCCACGCCGGGTCCTCGGCCTTCGAAGGGAGGTACTTCGGGTTCACCGTGATCTTGGTGTCGTTGTAGAGGGCGTCGATGTTGGTGCAGGAGCCCGACGTCACGTAGACGAGGGTCATCGGGTTCGCCGTCGAGTCGCGCAGCGCTTTCCCGAGCGCTTTGATTACCGGCTCCTGGGTGTCGCCGATCTGCAGGTAGACGGCGTTGGGAAGGGTCGAGCACGACGTCCGGACGCCGGCGTCGCTGCCGCCGGGGCCGGGCTCAATGTCCGCTCCTGCGTCGGTGCCACTCGAGGCGCCGCAGCCGACGAGGGTGAGGGTCGCCATGGCCAGGAGCGCGCGGCGTCGAGGGGAGGGGAGCGCCATACGAGCAGGGTGAGGCCGCGCCTGCCCGCTGACAACGAAACACGACTGACGTAAAGCGTGCTTTCCATGGCCCGATTCCTGCCTGAGATCGTGTGCCGCGTACGCGAGGTGCGGCTGAAGGCGAACCTCAGCCAGCAGGCGCTCGCGGCGGAGGTGGGGCTGTCGCGGCAGGCCCTGTCGGCGCTGGAGGCGGGACGCACCGTGCCCGGCACCGACGTCGCGCTCCGGCTCGCCCGGGCGCTCGGGTGTCAGGTGGAGGCGCTGTTCGCCGCCGAGCCGGTCGCGCCGCGCGTCCAGGCGCGATCCATTCGGGGCTCGTCGCCACCGGCCAACGCCCGGGTGCTCTTGGCGGAAATCGACGGGCAGTGGGTCGCGAGGCCTCTCGGGGAGCGAGGTCCCGAGGCTCCGCTGGCCGCCGACGCGGTGGTGACGGGCGCCCGTGCCGGTCGCGTCGACGTGGAGCTCTTGGGCGATCAGCGCACCGCGGCCGAGCGCCTGGTGGTGATGGGCTGCGCGCCCACGCTCGGGCTGCTCTCGGCGAGGCTGGCGCGAGGGGCGCGGCCGGTGGCGATGGCCTGGGTCCATGGCTCGAGCGGTCAGGCGCTCGAGGCGCTCGAGCACGGCGAGGTGCACGTGGCGGGCATTCACCTCCGCGACGCGCGCTCCGGGCGCTTCAACCTGCCGCAGGTCGAGCGCCGCTTCGGCGGGCGGAAGATGCTGATCGTCAACTTCGCCTCCTGGGAGCAGGGCCTGGTGGTCGCGAAGGGCAACCCCCTGCGGCTCCGCAAGGTGGAAGACCTCTTGCGCCCCCGGGTGCGACTCGTGGCCCGTGAGCCCGGCGCGGGCGCGTCCAAGCTGCTCGAGCAGTCGCTCTCCTCGTCCGGAGCCGCGGTCTTGCGCCGGCCGGCGATGGTCGCGCGCGGGCACCTCGAGGTGGCGCAGGCCGTCGCCCAGGGCGTGGCCGACGCCGGGGTGGCCATTCGCGCGGCGGCGCTGGCGTGGGAGCTCGACTTCGTGCCGCTCTCGGCGGAGCGGTTCGATCTCGTCTTCCCTCAATCGCTGGTCGGAGACCCGCGCATCGAGCGCCTGGTCGACGAATTGGGCAGCACGTCCTTCCGCCGCGAGTTGAATTCGATTGGCGGCTACGAGACCGGCGAGTCGGGGCACGTGCACACGCCGGTGCGATGAGCGCCCGCGTTGATCGGGAACGCGCGCCGCGCCGCCAGTGGCCTACACTCCGCGGGGTGAGACGTCTCTTCGCTGCCTGCGCCATCCTCCTCGCGGCGACCTCGCTCGCCGGCGAGCTCGAAGACTGGGTCCGCGCCCGCATCGCGGCCCAGCGCGAGGCCGCCGGCGCCTCGCCCGCCCCCGTCACCCACACGACGTGGCGGGAAGGGAAGGGCCCCAAGCTCCCCGGCTTCGTGCCGCCCACCTCGCTCGCGCCGCTGGTGAAGGCCGTGCGGCCGGGGGTGGTGAACATCTCCACCGAGAACGAGGGCACCACGCGCTCGCTCGGCTCGGGCTTCGTCATCAGCGCCGACGGGCTCGTCGTCACCAACAACCACGTCGTCGCCCACGCGCAGCTCATCACCGTGAAGCTCGCCGACGGCCGCGACTTCGAGGCCTCGCTGGTGGGGCGCGATCCCGAGACCGATCTCGCGCTCCTGCGCCTCGAGGGCGCGAAGGACCTCCCCTTCGTCTCCCTCGGCGACTCCGACGAGCTGGAGGTCGGCGACTGGGTGGTGGCCATCGGCAACCCCTTCGGCCTCGACACCTCGGTCACCAACGGCCTCATCAGCGCCCGCGAGCGGGTCATCGGCATGGGGCCCTTCGACGACTTCCTCCAGACCAACGCGCTGGTGAACCCGGGCAACTCCGGCGGGCCGCTCTTCGACATGCGCGGCGAGGTGGTCGGCGTCACCACCGCCATCGTCTCGCGCGCCCAGGGCATCGGCTTTGCGGTGCCGATCAACCTGGTGAAGGAGCTGCTCCCGAACTTGCGCGACGACGGGCGCGTGGAGCGCGGGTGGGTCGGCATCTCCGCCCAGGAGCAGGAAGGCGCGCCCGATCACACCCCGCTGGTCACCGACGTCTACCGCGACAGCCCCGCGCAGAAGGCGGGCGTCATGCCCGGCGATCGCGTCGTCTCGGTCGACGGGCGGCCGGTGGAGCGCTACCAGCAGCTGCTCCGCAAGATCGCCTTCCGCGGCCCCGGGGCGACCCTGAAGCTCGGCCTCGTCCGCCACGGCAAGCCGCTCGAGGTGACCGTCACCCTGGCCTCGCGGCCGGCGGAGACCGCCATCAAGGCCATGGCGAGCGGCGGGCGGGTGGACGCCGCGGGCTTCACCGTGCGCGAGGTGGAGCCGGCGGCGGCGAAGAAGCTGGGGGTCGATCGCGGCCTGCGCGTCGAGGTCGTCACGCCCGGCAGCGCCGCCGAGCTCGCCGGCCTCGCGGTGGGGGACGTCCTCACCGAGGTGAACCGGCAGGCCGTCGGCACCATCGCCGAGCTCTCGGTGGCCTGGGGCCTCTCCGGCGCCGGCGAGGGCGTGCTGATCAAGTACCGGCGCGGCGACTCGTTCCGCTACGTGTCGCTGATGCCGCGCTGACTACTTCGCGTACCAGGTGCCGACGACCTCGCCGGTGCGCCCGACCTGCACCAGCACGCCGTCGAACTTCGCCCTCACGCCCTTCATCGTGCCGCCGCCCTTCTTCGGCAACGTCCACACGTCCTCCGGCGTGAAGACCACCTGAATGCGCATCGCGCGGGCGCCGACCTGCCGCGCCATCATCCCCGGGTTCCAGCCGTCGGGCAGGCGCGCCTGGATGCGGATGAAGGGCAGCACCGGGTTGCCGTTGGGATCGGTCTTCGCGGGCGCGCCGTGGGTGACGGCCGAGCTCGAGCCGGCGAAGAAGGGCGTCAGGTTCAAGGTCACCGAGCCATCGCGACCGGCGTCGCCCATCTGGAGCACCGACGTCGAGTCCTCGGTGACGATCATGTAGAACTTCTTGCCCGCCGCCGCCCGCCGGAAGCTCTCGGCGTTCTTCACGCAGCCCGGGTTCAGCGGCCCGCAGTCGCCGACGTACTTGTCCACGAAGCTGCCAATCGACGCCAACGGCTCCGCGGCGTCGCGCAGCTTCGCGAACTTCTGCTCCACGTCGGCCATCGCCAGGGCAGGGGACAGGGCAAGCAACAGAGTCACAGCGCGCATGGCATCGCTCCTTCGCTCCGACAGAAGTGGAGAAATTGCCTACATCGTCGCACCATGTAGGCTTTTGCGTACACCAACGCACCAAGGGAGTACGTCCACGTGACTGATCGCCGCCAGAGCCTCCGATTCGACAAGGTGTTCACGGTCTATCTCACGACGCCGGAGGGCATGACGAGGGGAATCGCGCGGAACATCTCGACCTCAGGGCTCTTCGTGGAGACGAGGGACTCGCTGCCTTTGGGTGGACGCATCAAGGTCACCTTCTCTTCAGAAGACGGGACGGAGATGACGGCGCTGGCGGAGGTCCGCTACCAGGTGGCGCTCAACTACAACGGCGGCGAGGAGGAACCGTCGGGGACTCGCGGCGCGGGCCTGCGCATCGTGGCCTACGAGACGAAGGACGACGCGCCGATGCTGCTCGTCGATCGCGAGCGCGTGCTGCACTGAAGGAACTGGGCGGAGTCGAAGGGGGCCGACTTCGGGCTTCGCCTTATTGGCTGAAGCCCTCGAGCATGTAGTGAGCCTCGATGCGCTTGAGCGCGAGCACCATGGCGGCGCAGCGCGTGTCGACGGTCTTGCCGATGCAGTACGGCCGGCTGTCGTGCATGTCCGTCTTGCGCGGGGTGTTGCGCGCGATGTCGCGGATGATGCGGTAGTTCTTCTTCAGCGCGAGCTCGAGCTTGGTGTCGACCTCCTTCTCGCTCCAGGCCTCCATGCGCTTGTTCTGAATCCACTCGTAGTAGCTGACCGTCACGCCGCCGGCGTTGCAGATGATGTCGGGGATGAGGTCGATCTTGCGCTTGTCGAACACGCGGTCGGCCTCGGGGGTGGTCGGGCCGTTCGCGCCCTCCGCCACCAGCCGCACCTGCATGCCCTCGGCGATCTCGGCCGTGATCTCGCCGCCGAGCGCCGCCGGCACCGCGATGTCGCACCTCACCTTCCAGAAGTCGGCCTTGGAGATGACCTGCGTGCCCGGCGCGGAGTACCCGAGCACCGAGCGCTTCAGGTTCTTCGGGTTCTCGTTGGTGTACTTCATCAGATCGAGCGCATCGATGCCGTTCGGGTTGTAGATGGTGCCGTCGGCGTCGTTCACCGCGAGCAGCCGGGCGCCCATGTTCTGGAGGATCACCGCGGCCCACGAGCCGACGTTGCCGAAGCCCTGAACGATGAAGGTCTTGCCCTTCACCGTCTCGTTGCGGTCGGCGTAGTAGTCCTCGATGGTGAAGGCGACGCCCTGGCCGGTGGCCTTGGTGCGGCCCTCGGACCCGCCGATGCGCACGTCCTTGCCGGTGATGACGCCGCGCTGGTTGTGCCGCTCGCGCTCGCCGTCGGAGAACTGGCGGAGGTACAGCGCCATGATCTCCCCGTTCGTGCCCACGTCCGGCGCGGGGATGTCGATGTTCGGGCCGACCAGGCTCTTGAGCTTGTACATGAAGCGCAAGGAGATGGCCTGGAGCTCCTCCCGGCCGTACTGGCGCGGGTCGAGCTGAATGCCGCCCTTGCCGCCGCCGAACGGGACGTCGGCGATGGCGGTCTTCCAGGTCATCTCGGCCGCGAGGGCCTTGAAGAGATCGAGCGAGACCTCGCGGTGGTAGCGAATGCCGCCCTTGTACGGGCCGCGGGCCTGGTTGTGCTGCACCCGGTAGGCCTTGAGGCGCTCGTTCGAGCCGGGGACGAGCTGGTAGACGTTGCCGTCCTCGAGGCGGAGGTGGCCGCCGCGGATGAAGACGTCGGAGCCGAGCAGCGCCTTCCCGTTCAAGATGATCTTGCCGTCGGCGAGGCGCTCCAGGCCGTTGGCGTCGCGCACCGTGGTGGCGGCGAGGTCGCCGAACCTCCTCGCCTCCTCCGCGGGCACCGGCACCAGGCGGTCCTTCAGCTTGGTGGTGACGTAGAAGATGTGCTCGTAGTCCGGCTCCTCGAGCTCGAGGCGCACGCGCTTGTCGAGCCCCATGGCCTCGGCGGCGCGCTCGAAGATCTCCATCGCCTCGGTGTAGATGGTCTTCCGCGGCTGAGGCGCCGGGGCGCGCATGAACGTTTCTTCGGCCATGGTGAGGTTCTCCAGGGAACGGTGAAACCGCGGGCGGACCGTAGGGCCGTGAACCTGAGCCGGGCACAGAAAAGAGACGGCACGGCGCGTCATGTTCGCCCGGCCAAAAGGCCTGGCCACGCTGGGAAATCGCCCCCCAAAAACCGAAGGGCCCCGACTCGAGCTGAGCCGGGGCCCTTCTGAAGTGGAGCCGATGTCCGGATTTGAACCGGAGACCTACTGATTACGAATCAGTTGCTCTACCAACTGAGCTACATCGGCACGGCGGGCGCGAAGTACCACAGTCGCACCTGACGTCAATGGGGTACGGCCCCTGACCCACGGCGAGCGACTCAGCGAACGCGGTTCCTCAGCACGGTGGTGCGGGTCGAGTCGGCGCCGGTGGAGACGGTCACCGCCACGTCGGGATCGCCATCGCCGTCGGCGTCGCCAAAGGCCACCGAGAGCCTGGGCCCCGCGCCGGCCGAGAGGCGGTGCTCGCTGAACAGCCAACTTCCCCGGTTGCGGCGCACCACCACGTCGTCGCCGGTGGCGAAGGCCACGTCGGCGAGCCCGTCGAGATCGACGTCCAGCACGGCGATGAAGCCCGGCGAGGGATCGGCCCAGCTCGTCTTCACCGCGTAGCTCGTGCCCAGGTTCTCGAGCACCGTCACCGCGCCGCCGATGATCGCCACCGCGTCGAGGTCTCCGTCGCCGTCGAGATCGCCGAGCGCCAGCTCCGTGGCGGGCGCGGGGAAGTCGAGGGGCACCCCCGCGTCGAAGGACGGCGCCACCCGGATGGACAGCTCGGCGCCGTCCGACGAGAGCACCGCGAGATCGAGCTTCCCGTCGCCGGAGAGATCGCCGACCGCCACCGGCCCCGCGTCGGGCAAGAGGAGGCGCCGCGCCGAGCCGTTGCCCACCACCAGCACCTCGCCGCAGCCGACCAGCGCCACGTCGACGAGCTTCCCTCCACGGCCGAAGTCTCCGGCGCCGGCGAAGCGCCCGCGGCCGCACGAAAGGCCCGCGTCCACCACCTGGGGGGAGAAGCCGGTGCCGTTGAAGAGCGCCTGGCGCACCGAGCCGTCGGCGGAGAGCGTCACCACGTCGTTGTTGCCGTCGCCGTCGGCGTCACACACGGCCGAGCTCACCGGAGGCGCGTCGACGGCGAGCTTGCGGCTGGTGGGGGCGTCGAAGCCCTGCGGCACCACCCACGGGTAGAGCTCCACCCGCGAGAACGACGGCACCGCCACCAGCAGATCGCCCGGGCCCCTGGGCGGCAGGTCGCCGATCACCGCCGGGCCGCCCTTCACCAGCTCGATCGCCGGGCCGAGCTCGAGCGCGGGCGAGGTGCAGTGGCGCGTGTCCACCTGGCAGGCGTCGTCGCAGGCCTGGTAGCCGAAGGTCGCGCAGGCCTGGAGGCCGAGGGTGCCGTCGCAGGCCTCGCCGAGCTCGAGCGCGCCGTTGCCGCAGCGCCTCACGCACGCCGTCTTCACGAAGTGGCAGGCTTCGTCGCAGGTGAGCTGGCCGGTGTCGAAGCCCAGCGACTGGCAGCTTGCGCCGGCGAGGTCCGACCCGTCGCAGTCCTCCCCCGGATTGACGGTGCCGTCGCCGCAGTGGGGCAGCGACTCGGGCGGCGGCTGGTGCTTCACGCCGGGGCCCTTGCAGGCCGCGAGGAGTCCGACGAAGAGGCAGGCGAGGAGGGGCTTTCGCACGGTTCCGCCGCACGTTATGGCAAGAGGCATGGCTTCGCCCGCGCCACGATGTCCTTCCTGCAACCGCGAGGTGCGCTCGCGCGCCCACAACACGTTCTTCCCGTTCTGCAGTGACCGCTGCCGGACGATCGATCTCGGCCGCTGGCTCGGCGAGGAGTTCCGGGTCGCGGTGCGCTCGAAGGACGACGACGAAGATGGGGACGGTCTGATCGGCGACGACGGCCCTCAGCACGACGCATGAGCTTCTGGTTCACCGGCGGCGTCGCGGCGGCCTACGCGGCGAGCGTGGTGGGCGTTCATCGCTGGTCGGTCTCCCGGCGCGTGCGCCTGGCGCAGGGCTTCCCCACGCTGGCCTGGATCGACTGGGACACGCTGCTCGAAGGGACGCTGCCGGGGGAACGCCGTGGCGAGCCGTCCAGGCCGAGTGGGGGAGAGGCCCCCGGGCCGTCTCCCCTCGAAGGCGGACCGCCCCCACGCCTGCTCGCCGGCGAGGGTGGCGCGGCGTCCACCGCGCTGCTCCGCTCGCTCGTCGCCGGCGCACCCGTCGATCCCGACGGGTTCCGGGAGACGGACTTCGGCGGGGGCGGCGCGCGGTGGCTCACGCTGCTCGCCTGGCTCCGCCCCAAGCCGCGCGACGTGCTCGAGCGCCTGGAGGCCTCGCCGCCCACCACCGCCGCCGAGGCCTATCTGCGCGAGCACCTGACCCTCACCCTCGACGCCGGCCCCCTGACGCTGGAGTGGCTCGTCTTCGCCTCGAAGCGAAGGTGCTCCGAGGCCATCGCCCGCTTCGGCGACCGGCCGGCCCTCTACTTCGCCCGGGCCAAGGCCTCGGCGCTGTTGGGGTTCCAGGGCGCGGTGCTCGACGATCTCGCGCGGGCGGTCTACTTCTCCCGCGAGGCGCCGTTCTACCTGCAGGCCGTGACGCAGTGGGCGGCGGTGCGGGACCTGCGGCCGGCGCTCAGCCGCGCCTGTCAGGAAGCCGAGCTGCGGCAATGACTGGTGCCGGAGCCCGACTCAGGGTCAAATCAGGCCGATGCCTGAGTCGTTGCTCACCTGGTACCGCCTCTTCACCGACGACGCAAAACGCCTGGAGCAGCGCCTCAAGGGGCGGCCCATCCTGCTCTACGATCCGCCGCCGCCGTCCGGCCCCGAAGACTCCGCCGACGACTACCAGTTCCGCACCCAGTCCGGCCAGGAGGTGACGGCCATCGGCGGCGGCGACCCGCTCGCGGCGGTGATCGAGAAGTCGAAGGACAACGCCTTCCAGCGGCGCGTGACGGTCGGCCGCACCGCCAACAACGACATCGTCCTGGAGGACGCGTCGGTCTCGCGCTTCCACGCCTGGTTCCAACCCGACGACGCCGGCAAGGGTTGGGTCTTGTGCGACGCGGGCTCGCGCAACGGCACCCAGCTGGGCGGCAAGCGGCTCTCCCCCAAGATCCCCGAGGCGCTGTCCAGCGGCCAGAAGCTCAAGGTGGGCGCCGTGGAGCTCACCTTCCTTTCCGCCGACGCGTTTCTCAAGCTGCTCAAGAAACGGCTCGACGAGGGGTGACGGAGCCCCCTACAGTCTCGTCCGCTCTCTTCGCTTCAAGGAATTCGTCTTGGTCACGACCCAAGCCTTCGGAAAGACCGACGTTGGCCGCAAGCGCCAGCACAACGAAGACTCGATGTTGGTCGACGGTGCCCTCGGGGTCTACATCGTCGCCGACGGAATGGGTGGTCACGCCGCGGGTGAGGTGGCCAGCGCCCGGGCGGTCGAGGTGGTGCGCCAGCACGTCGCGGCCAACAAGCAAGTCCTCAAGGATCTCGCGAAGGACGCCTCGCAGGCCGCCCGCGTCGCCGCCGCCACCATGGTGGAGGTCGCGGTGCAGCGGGCCTGCGCCGACATCTACAAGACCGCCACCAACGACGCCTCGAAGCGCGGCATGGGCACCACCTTCGTGTGCCTGGTCGTCTCCGGCAACCGGGGCGTGGTCGGGCACGTGGGCGACAGCCGCGTGTACCTGGTGCGCAACGGCCAGTGCCACCGCCTGACCGAAGATCACACCCTCATCGCCGCCCAGCTCAAGGCCGGCACCATCACCAAGGAAGCGGCCGCCACCAGCCAGTACCGCAACGTCATCACCCGGGCGGTCGGCATTCAGGAGTCGGTGCAGGTCGACACGCTGCTGGTCGACATGCTGCCGGGCGATCTGTACCTGCTCTGCTCCGACGGCCTGCACGGCTACCTCGCCGACGACGAGGTGGCGGCGGTCTTCCAGGCGGGCCCCTTGGAGACGATCCCCGAGCGCTTCGTGGCCCTGGCCAACGAGCGCGGCGGCAAGGACAACATCACCGCGGTCGCGCTGGGCGTGACCGGCGACCCGGCGACGGCGCAAGAGGAGCTGGTCGACGCGCAGTCCCGCATGGACGCGCTGAAGAAGATCCCGCTCTTCCGGCACCTCACCTACAAGGAGCAGACGGCGGTGCTCTCCGTCGCGACGACGCGCACCTTCCCCGCGGGGCGGGAGATCGTCACCGAGGGCCAGCCCGGCGAGGAGCTCTTCGTGGTGGTGCGCGGCCGCGTGTCGGTGGAGAAGAACGGGGTCGAGATCGCCGAGCTGCGCGCCGGTGGACACTTCGGCGAGATGGGCCTCATCGACAACGCGCCGCGCTCCGCGACCGTGCGCGCCGTCGAGCCCACGCGCGTGATGGCCATCGCGCGGCCCGACCTGATGACGCTGATGAAACGCGAGTCGATCCTCGCGGTGAAGTTGTTGTGGAGCTTCGTGCAGGTGCTGTCCGACCGCCTCAGGGAGACGAACTCCGAGCTGTCCGAAGCACGCCAGGAGCTCGCCGCCGCGCAGGCCATTCAGCCGTTCGCCGAGGAGTGATGACTCCCCACATCTGGAGACGGACCGCCGCGCTCGCGGTGGTGCTGGCCTCGTTCGCCGCCCGCGCCGACATCTTCAGCCTCGACGGCTACGGCCCCCGCGCCACCGCCATGGGCGGGGCGATGACCGCCGAGGCCAACGACTACACCTCGGTCTTCTACAACCCGGGGCTGTTGGTGAACCGCAAGGACATCAACTTCGGGTTCCACGTCGCGTGGCACCGGCTCATGTCCGACGTGCACGCCAAAGACCTGGCGCGGGACCTCGACTGCACCTCCTGCAACCCGCAGGACGCGGCGGGCACGGCCTTCGGGCTCATCTTCCCCCTCGCGGGCAAGGTGAAGAACCGCGTGGCGATCGGCGTCGGCGTGTACCTGCCGGTGGAGCGGCTGGTGCGGGTGTTCGCGCCCGACCCGAACCGACCCGTCTGGTACCACTACACCGGCAGCCCCGAGCGCCTCATCTTGCACGCGGGCGTGGGCATCAAGGTGGTGGAGGGCTTCAACATCGGCCTCGGGGTGCAGATGCTCGCCGACCTCACCGGCAACGGCGCGACGGTGGCGGTGGATCTCTTCTCCAAGCAGGTGAAGTCGCGGGAGATCGACTCGGGCTTGCAGACGCGGGTGGCGCCAGTGGTCGGCATCTCCGTCGCGCCGACCGACCACCTGCGCTTCGGCGCCACGTTCCGCTCGCAGATGGAGCTCGACTACATCATCCCCGCGTCGGTGGACCTCACGGGCGTGGGCACGCTGGGCTTCACCGTGAGTGGCGTCACCCACTTCATGCCCCACAACCTGTCGGTCGGCATGGCGTGGGACCCGACCGACGACGTCACCATCAGCGCCGAGGCCCAGTGGATGAACTGGAGCGCGGCGCCGTCGCCGTACACCGACCTCAAGATCGATCTGTCGGGGCCGACGCTCACCGCGCTGGGCCTCGACAGCGCGCTCGACGTGAGCTCGCTGGCGCAGAAGCCGGGCTTCGCCGACACCGTGAACGGCCGGCTCGGCATCGAGTACCGCCTCTCCGAGCGCTTCGCGGCGCGCGCCGGGCTCTCCTGGCGGCCGACCCCCGTGCCGAAGCAGAACGTGTCCGGCACCAACCTGATGGACGCCGACACCCTGGGTGCGTCGATCGGCTGCGGGTTCAACTTCCCCGATCCGCTGGAGATCTTTCAGCACCCGGTGACCATCGACCTGGCCGCCCAGGGAGCCTACCTGTTCCCCCGCGAGGCGGTGAAGGACCCGACCGATGAGGTCCCGAGCTACCAATATTCGGCTCGGGTCATCGGCGTCACGGCCGCGATTCGCTACGATTTCTAGAGGCTTGGGGAACACGCGAGGGGCCTCGCGTGTCTTTCACGCCCAGCGAGAGCGGGTGCCATGAAGAAGGTCGTCGTCGCAGTCACGAGCACGCTCCTGATCGTCCTCGTGGGCGTGATCGGCTGGCGCGCGCTGGTGGGCGAGTCGACGGTCGAGGTGCTGCCGGACACGGGCGCCGCAGAGGTGAAGGTCCCCGAGTTCCCCACCCTCGACGTTCGCGGCGGCACCACCAGCGGGCTCGCGCTGACCGGCGTGGTGCGCGACTCGGCGGGGAACGCGGTGCCGGGCGCGGAGGTCTTCCTCGCGGCCTCGGGGCAGCAGAGCCTGACCAGCGTGCGCTGCGGCACCTGCCAGGAACCGCTCTTGGGCTGCCGCGCGCGGGAGTCGACGCCCCTGCTCGAGTCGCTCCTCTCGCAGCACAAGGGTGAGCTCACGCCCGGGGCGAGCACCCGCACCGACGCCGAGGGCAAGTTCCGCTTCGAGTCGCTGGCCGGCATCTCCTTCACGGTGTGGGCGCGGGCCAAGGGGCTCGGCGAAGGCGTGAAGGAGCGCGCGGCGCCCGGCGACCCGGTCGAGCTGTACCTGCCGGCCTTGCGCTCCATCGCGGGGAGGCTGCGCACCGAGGAGGGCAAGCCCGTCGCGGGGCACCTCTTCGTCACCTCGCGCCGGCTCGCGCACGTCGTCGAGGCCCAGGCCGACGCCGAGGGGCGCTTCCAGGTCACCGGCCTCGGCGAGGGGCCGTTCTTCGTCCTGGCCTCGGCGCCGGGCCTCCTGCCGGCGTCGCTGGAGCAGGTGGAGGCGGGGCCCGATCCGGTGGCGATCACGTTGCTCGCGCCCCGCGCGCTCGAGGTGCGGCTCGTCTTTCAGGGCAAGCCCATCGACGGCACCGTGCGCCTCACCGGCGATCATCTGAGCCGCGAGCAGGTGGCCAAGGGGGGCATGACCACGTTGGAGAGGCTCTACCCCGGGCGGGTGATGGCCTCGGCGGTGGCGGGCGAGCTGTCGTCGCCGCCGGTCTCGGTCTCGCTCGACTCCCTGCTCACGCGCGTCACCTTGAACCTCGACAAGGGCGGCACGCTGGCGGTGTCGGTGGTGGACGAGGCGGACCAGCCGGTGACGGACCCGACGGTGGAGCTGCTCACCGCCACCGGAGAGCTGATCTCGAAGCGGAAGCTCGGCACCGGAGAGCTCGGCGTGCTCGGGCCCCTGGGCGCGGGCGACTACCTGTTGCGCGCCACGGCCGACGGCTACGGCACCGGCACCGTCCCCGCGGCGGTGAAGGCCGGCGAGACCCGCGTCGACGTGACCTTGACCCGCGGCATCGTGATCGCCGGGAAGGTGATCGACGAGTACGGCCGCCCCGCCCCCGGCGTGTCGGTGCTGATCACCCCCACCGGGGACAACGTGATCGCCGACCCGGAGGGGAAGTTCCGCGCGCCGGTGCCCTCGCCGGGCCTCTACACCCTCCACGCGCACCACTCCGACTGGGGCGGCGGCGACCTGAAGGTGACTGCTCCCAAGAGCGACGTGGTGCTGCAGCTCGAGGCGAAGGCCGGCGCGGCGGTGACGGTGATGGCCGACGGCCGGCGCGTGGAAGGCGCGAGCGTGATCCTCTTCCACTCCATGGGGAACTTCCGCAGCGACCGGCCCTCCGGCGCCGACGGGGTGGTGATGATGCGAGGGCTGCCGCCCGACTCGTACACGCTGGTCGCCACCCACCCGGAGTTCCTGCCCTCGGAGCGCCAGCCCCTGAAGCTGGAGGACGGGCAGCTCCTCAAGGTCACGGCGGAGCTCAAGCCCGGCGGCGCGGTGAAAGGCCAGGTGGTGGACAACCTGGGCCTGCCGGTGGCGGGCGCGCAGGTCGGCGTGGTGCCGCGCGGCGCCGAGCCGGACACCACCGACGCCAACGGGAGCTTCTCCATCTCTCCCCTGAGGCCCAAGGGCCAGTACGCGATTCGCGTCACCCAGAAGGGCATCGAGCAGGTCGACCGGGTGGTGGCCATCGCCGGCGGCGACCCGGTGAAGGTCACCGTGCGGCGCATGCCGGTCTTCAAGGGCCGGGTGCTGGGAGACGGGCAGCCGCTCAAGCACTTCCGCGTCGACGAGCACGAGGTGACCAGCGCCGACGGCCGCTTCGAGCTGCCGCTTCCGGCCACCGAGGACCGGGTCATCGTGGCCATCGAGTCGCCGGGCTACGAGCCCTTCGTCGGCGACCGGCCGCGCAACCCGGACCTGGGCGACTTCGATCTGCGCCGGGCGCCGCAGATCAGCGGCGTGGTGAAGGACGGCACCGGCGGCGTGGTGGCCGACGCGGTGGTGGGCTGCGACACCTGCGAGCAGTCGGTGCTCTCCGGGCCCGACGGGCGCTTCCAGCTCTCCAAGCCGCCCTACCAGCGGGAGTTCAATGTCCTCGGGCGCAAGGGGCGCCGCACCGCGCAGCGCACTGTGACCAGCGACGCCACCACCGGCATCGAGCTGGTGCTGCGGCCGGGCGTGCAGGTGAGCGGCCTCGCCTTCCTGCCCACCGGCAGGCCCGCGGCGGGCGTGGAGATCGCCGCCGTCTCGTCGGATCGCGCCGACACCACCACGGTCGTCACCAACGAAGACGGCACCTGGGCGACGGAGCTGCCGCCGGGCAGCTACAGCTTCATGCTCGGCCTGCCCGAGTACGCGCAGCTGGCCGTCGACCCGCCCGCGACCATCGTCGAGGTCCGCGGCGACTCGCAGCGCATCGACTTCGGGCCGGTGCCCGGCACCTCGCAGCTCGGCGTGCACCTCGCGCCCGCGCAGGGCTACGCGATGTGGCTGGTGAAGGGCGACGTGCGGGCGGTGGGCAACCCGCCGCTCGAGCTGTTGCACGCCGCCTGGGCGCAGCTCGTCTACCAGCCGCGCCAGGACCGCGTGACGTTCAGCGGTCTCTCGCCGGGTCACTACACGCTGGTGTGGGCGAGCTTCCACGCCGCGACGGAGGGCGGGCCGGTGCTGATCCCCGTCGACGTCCCCGCGCAGGCCGACGTGTCGATCGTGAGGTGAGACCTCGGTGCGACACCTCTTCGCCGGCGTCGCCGCGGTGGCGCTCCTACTTGGGAGCGGCCTCGCGCTGTGGTGGTGGCTCGAGCCCGAGGTGATCGTCGTCGACGGTGGCGCCCCCGGCGCATCCGCGACGAGGGAGGGCCTCACCTTCACGCCGCCCGACGAGGAGCCCTCTGGGTGGGCGGACGGCGGGGTGCAGCGCCTCGAGGGCTGGGTGAGCGCGGTCGAGAGTGAGACGCCGATCGGCGGTGCGCGCGTCGAGGTCTACCGCGGCCGGCCCTCGCTGGATCAGACCGCGCGCTGCAACGTCTGCGACGTGAGCGCCTTTCAGTGCCTGCACTGGAGCACGGCGCAGGCCCTGGCCGAGCGCGCGCGGAGCGGTGGCGGGCGGCCGAAGCCCATCGCCGAGACGACGACCGACGCCGAGGGGCACTTCGTCGTGGAGGGCTTGGCGGCCTCGCTGGTGACGGTCGTCGCCCGGGCGCCCACCGGAACCGGCACGGCGGAGTGGGACTTCCTGCCGCCCGAGGACGGGGCGGAGCCGGGAGCGCTCACCGTCCCCCTCGAGTCGGCGCGGACCTTCGATCTCGAGGTGGTGACCGAGCACGGGGACGAGACGAGCGCGAATGCGCCGGTG
The DNA here is from genome assembly GCA_037443525.1 of Archangiaceae bacterium. Lineage (GTDB taxonomy): Bacteria > Myxococcota > Myxococcia > Myxococcales > Myxococcaceae > JBBIOE01. The sequence goes on from JBBIOE010000005.1 coordinate 48,047, forward strand.
CCGGGTGCGCGGCTGCTGTTCTGGAACCTGGATACCTTCGACGTGGTGGAGGCGCAGGCCGACGCGGCGGGGCGCGCGCACGTCGCGCTGGTGCCCGGGAACATCTGGCTGGAGACGGAGGGACCCGGCGCGGTGACCGAGGGCCGCTTCTGGTCGGAGGACACCACCGTCTTCGTCACCAAGGCGCGCGTCCTCACGGTGCGCGTGACCTCGGCGGGCAGGCCCGTCGACGCCCAGGTCACGGTGGAGGGGTCGCACCCGGAGAGCCAGCGGGCCCAAGGTGGCGTGGTGCGCTTCACCCAGCTCTCGGGCACCGAGATCGCGGTGAGGGCCGAGGTGGAGGGCCTGATCGCCCGGGTCACCGATCCCTGGAACGGGCAGGGGACCGACGCCACCCTCGAGCTCGTGCTGAAGAGGAGCGCACGGCTGCTGGTCTCGCTCGTCGACGAGGCGGGGAACCCGGTGCCCAACGTGACGGTGCTGCTGAGCCAGAACGGCTTCGAGTCGGCCAGCGCCACGTCGACCGAGCTGGGTGAGCTCTTGAGCCTGGGCCCGCTGCCCGAAGGCGACGCGATGCTCACCATCGATACCCCCGAATACCGCCACGAGGAGCGGCACCTGGTGCTCGCGCCCGGCGATCAGCCGCTGGAGATCGTGATGCGGCCGCTCTTGACGATCTCGGGCGCCGTGATCGACCCCGACGGGAAACCGGCGGTGAGGGCGCAGGTCTCCACGCGCTCCTCCACGTCGAGCTCGTCCGCCGAGGCGTCGGACTTCACCGACGAGACGGGCCACTTCGAGCTCGGCGTCGAGGAGGGCGGAGCGTGGACCATCGACGTGACGAGCCCGCGGGGCCGTGGGCACCTGGACGTGCAGGCGCCCGCCCGCGACGTCACGGTGCAGCTCGACGCCCTAGGGACGCTCGACGTCACGGTGGTGGACGAGGCCGGGCGGAAGCTGGAGCAGGCCTCGGTGGTGATCATCGAGCAGTCGTCGGGCGGCGTGATGTCCACCACCGACGACGGCCTGGGCCACGTCATCGCCGCCGGCCTGGATCCGGGGCGCTACTCGGTCTCCGCCACCGCCGACGGCTTCGTGCGCGCCGAGCAGGAGGTGTCGGTGGCGGATCACCGGTCCGCCACCGTTCGGCTCGCCCTCGCGCGCGGCGTCACCATCGAGGGCAAGGTGGTCGACGCCTCCGGCCGGCCGGTGCCGGGCATGCTCCTGTCGGTCGCCGAGGAGCCCAGCGGCGCGCGCACCGAGGAGGACGGGCGCTTCGTGCTGGAGGGCCTGCGCGCGGGCTCGAGCTACGAGGTCTCGCTCGACGTGGAGCTCGGGCCGGACGTGGAGGCACCGCACCAGAAGCTGAAGGCGCCCGCCCGGGGCGTGATCTTCACCGTGCCCGATTCGCGGCAGGTGCGCGGGCACGTGGTGGACGCGAAGGGCCGGCCGGTGACGCACTTCTCCGCCAACGACGTCGAGGTCGACGCCGCCGACGGGCGCTTCCAGGTGGCGGTGCTCGGGTCGACCCTGACCATCTTCGCCGGGGGCTACTTGGAGAAGAGCGTCCGGGTCGGCGGCTCGGACGAGGTGGGGGAGATCGTGCTGGAGAGCTCGCCCGAGGTGGCCGGCGTGGTGCTCGATGCGGCCGGGCAGCCGGTCGCGGGCGCCCTGGTGAGCTCCGGCCTCGCCGAGCCGGTGGTGACCTCGGGCGACGGCAGCTTCCGGGCGACGTTGAGCAGCCCCCTCGAGGGCACCACGCGCTTCGTGGCCCGCCGCGGCGCCTCCACCGGAGCCGCCGACGTCGGCCCCTCGGGTGGGCCGGTGGTGATTCGGCTCCACGCCCCGATCCGCGTGCACGGCGTGGTGTACGGGGGCGATGGGCGCCCCGCCGCCGGCGTCCTGGTGCAGTACTCGAACGTCGACGACGCCGATCAGGGGCGGGTGGAGTCGGGCCCGGACGGCCGCTTCGAGCTCGGCGTTCCCCAGGGGCGCTACACGCTCTCCACCCGCGCGCTGCCCGCGGCGCAGGTCTTCGAGCTGTCGGGCGACGAGCAGTCCATCGTGCTCGGCCAGATGGGCGGCGCGTGCCAGCTCGTGGTGGAGACCAATCGGGTCCTGCAGGTGGTGGCGTTGGTGCCACGAGGCCCCCTGGAGCGCGCTTCTGCCGGCACCTCGGGCGCCGCCGAGGTGGGCCTCTTCGACTCCTCCTCGCTCCCGGAGGGCTCGATGGTGATGACGCCGAACCAGCGCACCTCGACCGCGCGACTCGAAGGCGTTGTCTGCGGCGACTACCTGCTCTTCGTGCGGGGCTCCGGTGAGGAGACCTCGCGCCCGGTCACCCTCAGGCCCGGCGCCAGCCAGCCGGTGAGCGTGGCGTTCGACGAACTGACGGTGCACTGAGCCGCGAGGAATTCGGCACCCTTCGACGAGCTCAGGGTGAACGGTGTGCCCTCCCGCTCGTGGTCGCCTCGGGGCGCGCATCCAGCGGGCCCTCGACTTCCCCAGGGCTCAACGGTAGGTCGCAGTCCGTGAGCTCCGAGTACCTCAGAGGGCGGCACGTGGCGGTGGCGGTCGGCGGGGGCATCGCGGCCTACAAGGCGTGCGATCTGGTGCGCGAGTATCGGCGCCGCGGCGCGACGGTGCGCGTGGCCATGACCCGGGCCGCCTGCGAGTTCGTGACCCCACTCACGATGCAGAGCCTCTCGGGGAACCCGGTCTTCACTGACCCCTTCGACCCGAAGCAGGACGAGAACTTCGGCCACCTGCACCTGGCCCGCTGGGCCGACGTCTTCGTGGTGGCGCCGGCGACGGCCGATCTCATCGCGCGGCTCGCGGCCGGCATGGCCAACGACGCGGTGACGACGGCGATGCTCGCGTTTCGGGGCCCGGTGCTGCTCGCGCCGGCGATGAACACCGCGATGTGGGACAACGCCGAGACGCAAGGGAACCTGAACGCGCTGCTCGCGGGCAAGCGCTACCGCTCGGTGGGGCCGGGCGTGGGGCTGCTCGCCGACGGTGACGTGGGCGCCGGGCGCCTGGCCGATCTTCCCGATCTGGTCGCCGCCACCGAGGCCCTGCAGTCCATCGGGCCGCTGGCGGGGAAGAAGGTGCTGATCACCGCCGGGCCCACCCGCGAGGCCATCGATCCGGTGCGGTTCCTCTCCAACCCCTCGACGGGGAAGATGGGGCTCGCCATCGCCGACGCCGCGCGCGCGCGTGGCGCCGACGTCACGGTGGTGCTCGGCCCGGTCGCCGAGGCGCCGCGCGATCGCTACGAGATCGTCGACGTCACCACCGCCGATCAGATGGCCGAGGCCGTGCTCGCTCGCGTCGACGCCGCCGACTACTTCGTGGCCAGCGCCGCGGTGAGCGACTGGAAGGCCGAGTCCGTCTCGCCGAGGAAGGTGAAGAAGGGCGAAGGGCCCCTGGCGCTGACCTTCGTGCGCACCCCCGACGTGCTGCTCGCGGCTTCGCAGCGGGTGCACGCCAACCCGAAGCGGCCGGTGCTGATCGGCTTCGCCGCCGAGACCGACGACGTGCTCGCCTACGCCCAGGGGAAGCTCGAGAAGAAGCAGCTCGACTACATCGTGGCCAACGACGTGAGCCGGAAGGACGCCGGGTTCGGCGCCGACACCAACGCGGTGACCGTGCTCTCGGCGGCCGGCGGGAAGCTCGAGCTCCAAGGCTCGAAGCGCGAGGTGGCGGCGCGCCTGTGGGACTCGCTCCTGGGCACCGTGTTGGGCCACCAGCATCAGTGAAAGGCCCGGGTCGAGCGGGTAAGGTGTTTCGAGCATGTCTTCGGAGCTTCACGACGTCGCGGTTGAGCTGGGTCGGCACCTCGCGTGGCAGGCAGACCAGGGGCACAAGCTGCTCTGGCGCGATCCGGCCTCGACGCCACCTCCGACGGCGAAGCCCGCTCCGGCCCTGCCCCCGGCGAGGGCCCTCGCCCCGGAGCCACGGCGGGCCGAGCCCGTCGCGCGCCCGGCGGTGAAGGCGCCGCCTCCCGCCCCCGCCGCGAGCGCCGTCACCGGCCAGACCCTCGACGAGCTGCGCACCGAGCTCGGCAACTGCCAGCGCTGCAAGCTCTGCCAGGGCCGCTCCAACATCGTCTTCGGCGTCGGCAACCCGCGCGCCGAGCTGGTCTTCGTGGGCGAAGGCCCGGGCGCCGATGAGGATCAGCAGGGCATTCCCTTCGTGGGGAAGGCCGGCCAGCTCCTCACCAAGATGATCGAGGCGATGAAGTTCAGCCGCGACGACGTCTACATCTGCAACGTCGTGAAGTGCCGGCCGCCCAACAACCGGAACCCAGAGCCCGACGAGATCGCGGCCTGCGAGCCGTTCTTGAAGGCCCAGCTTGCGGTGCTGAAGCCGAAGGTGATCGTGGCGTTGGGCAAGTTCGCGGCGCAGACCCTCTTGCGCGACTCGACGTCGATCACCCGGCTGCGCGGCCAGTGGCGCCACTACGAGGGCATCGAGCTGATGCCGACGTTCCACCCCGCGTTCCTCCTGAGAGATCCGTCGCAGAAGAAGCTCGCGTGGATGGACTTGCAGGAAGTCATGAAGAAGTTCGGGAAGGCACCGTGATGAAAGGCTCGATTCAGCAGTTCCAGGTCTTCGGTGGCTCGCTCGAGGGGAACCCGCTCGGCGACACCTCCACCCGCACCACCCCGGTCTACCTGCCGCCCGGCTACAACGAGAAGCCGGAGCAGCGCTTCCCGGTCGTCTACTTCCTGCACGGCTTCTCGGGCTCGGGCCTGCAGTGGCTCAACGTCTCGGCCTTCTCGCCCAACGTCCCGGAGCGCCTCGACGCGCTCGTCGCTGCCGGCACCATCCCTCCGGTGATCGGCGTCTTCGTCGACGGCTGGACCTCGCTCGGCGGCAGCCAGTGGATCAACAGCGAAGGCGTCGGCCGCTACCGCGACTACGTGGCCCGCGACATCGTGACGTGGACCGACAAGACCTTCCGCACCATCCCCAAGGGCGCGGCGCGGGCGCTCGTCGGCAAGAGCTCCGGCGGCTACGGCGCGTGGGTGATCTCCCGCTTCCACCCCGAGGTCTTCCAGCACATCGGCGTGCACTCCGGCGACTCGGCCTTCGAGTACAGCTACCTCCACGAGCTGCCGCAGGCCGCGGGGCCCTTGCTCAAGGCCGGGGGCGTGGAGGCCTGGTACAAGGACTTCGTCGCCCGCTCCGCCGCCACCAAGATGAAGGGCGAAGACCACGGGGTCATCAACATGCTCTGCATGTCCGCGGCGTACTCGCCGAAGAAGGGCGAGCCGATGGGCATCGAGTTGCCGATCGATCTCAACACCGGCCGCCTGCGCGTCGACGTGTGGAACCGCTGGCTGGTGCACGACCCGGTGCGCTTCGTGCCCAAGCACGCCGACGTGTACAAGAAGCTCAAGACCATCTTCATGGACTGCGGCACCCGCGACGAGTTCAACCTGCGCTGGGGCGCGCGCATGGTGGCCGAGGAGCTCAAGAACGCCAAGGTCGAGCACCTCTCCGAGGAGTTCGAGGACGGCCACATGGGCGTCAACTACCGCTTCGAGCGCTCGCTCTCGTACCTCGTCCCTCGGCTCGAGAAGGCCTGAGTCCAGGCCTCAGTCGATCACGAAGCGGAACCGGCACCCGCGCGGCTCCTCGATCTCGTCGCCGGGGAGCAGGGCGCACGCCACCGCCGGCGCGCCGTTGAGCCTCAAGCCCGCCTCGCGCGGCCTCAGCCACCAGTGGCCGTCTTCGTGCTCGATGAGGAAGCTCTCGGTGACGCCCGTGCGCACCACGCCCGGCGTCAGCGCCCGGAGCGAGCCCGCCTGCGACGAGCCGATCCACAGGCCCACGTCGAGCGAGAGCCCGCGCGGGTCCAGGGGGGTGGCGGCGCGAAAGTCGAAGCCCGCGGGCACGTGGAGCACCTCGAGCCGGGCGTGACCCACCACCGGCAGCACCGTCGCCGGGGCGAGGTCGACGTCGGGGTACTTCTTCGACAGGCGGGTGAAGAGCTCGACGACGAAGGGCGAGAGCGCGTGCTGCTCGGGGAGGATGCCGAGGCCCAGCTTCGCGAGCCGGGGGAAGCGCGGCTGGGCGAGGAGCGCGCGCAGGACCAGCGCCACCGTACCGCCGTTGAAGGACTCGGTGCCGGGCAAGACGTCGGCCACCGTGTCGACCGTCAGCACCCGAATCCACCGGGCCACACGCAGCGACAAGAGCCTCAGCAGCACCGCCACCGGCGCGTAGGTGTCGCCGCGAACCTTGCGGACCGTGGCGCGGGTGACGAGGCCGTTCGTCCACTCGAGATCGAGGCGGCGCAGGTCGAGGGAGGCGTCGAGGCCCTCGAGCGAGGCCGGGCCGGGCACGCCCCGGGCCAGCTCGTCACCCAGCGGGTCGCCGTGCTCTTGCAGCCAGTCGGCCCACACCAGCACGCGCTGGCGATCGGTGGGGTCGGCGTCGATGGCCCCCTCCAACAGCGGGCTCTGGGCGACGAGGCGATCGAGGAAGACCATCTCCTCGGAGTGGAGATCGATCGAGTCCCCGTGGCGAAGCACGCGGCGCTCGACGAACTCGCCGTTCACCAGCGTGCCGCGGGAGTTGCCGCCGTCCTCCAGGTGCCAGCGGCCGCCCTCGCCGACCAACCGGCAGTGGACCTTGCCCACCCGCCGCGAAGGCACCGAGAGGAAGTTCGCCGGGTCCCGCCCGATGGTCAGGTTCGCGGCGCGCGAGGGCAGGCCGACGGTCTCCACCGTACAGGTGTCGAAGTTGATGCGCTTGAGCCGGGCCTTCACGTGAGCATCTCGAGTCGCAAGCGTACCGCGCCCGGAAGCTCAATCACGTCCTGTGCCACCAATGGCCAGGTGGCGTCGGCGCGCCCGTTCACCTTGAGGGTGCCCTTGAGGTCGCCGGCGTGGAGCGTCCACCCCTGCCCGATGCGGGAGAAGTAGCAGGGGTTGTACGTGGCGCCCGCCAGGCGTGGCGGCGTCTCGAGGTGCACGTGGCGGTCGGGCGTCGCGCGCAGGCGGGTCACGTCGAGCAGCTCCCGCACGCCGTCGCTGACGCCCGTGATCGTGTAGCCCCGGGCGACCTCGACGACGCGCAGCCGCACCTCCTTCGCCAGCGGCAGGAGCGCCTGGCCACGCAGGGCGGGGTAGCGCTCGAGCAGCTCGGGCAGGAGGGGGACGTCGAGGCCGGACGGGTCCACGGCGATGCCGAGGCAGACCGTGCGCAACAGAGGGAGCGCGTCCCGCTGCGCCAGCTCGTGCTGCAGCACCGTCGCCGCGCTGGTGAGCTCCGCGTCCGTCGGGGCGCGCTCGATGGCGCCGTGAAGGCTCGGCGAGAGGCGGAGGAGGTCGACGAAGAGGCTCTCCAGGCCGGCCGCCACCCGAAGCCCGGTGAGTGAGCCCAGCGCGGCGGCGAGGTCGGGCGAGCCCTTGCCGGCCACGGCGCGAAGGCTCGCGCGGCGGATCAGCCCGTGGCGCCACTCGATCTCCAGCTGCCCCGAGAGGAAGACGTCCCACAGAGGCCCCAGCCACGGCTGGTGATCGAGGGTGGCGCCGCGGAGCGCGCGGGTCAGACGCTCGCCGAGCGGGTCGCCGTGCTCCTGAAGCCAGTCGGCCCACACCGCCAGCGGCGCCGGGTCGTCGGTGGAGGCGAGCGCGGCGTCGCGCAGGGCCTCGTTCTCCAACGGCGCCTCGCACATGAAGCGCAGCCTGGTGAGCCCGAAGCCGATCACGTCGCCGCGAGAGAGGGCGCGCGGGTACCGCAGGGGCGCGCCGTTCACCGTGGTGCCTCGGGGAGTGCCGAGATCCTTCACCCGCCAGAACGCGCGATCCCAGTACAGCTCGCAGTGCCGCGCGGAGACGAGGCTGTCGTCGACGACGATGGTCGCCTTGTTCGAGCGACCGAAGACGAGCGAGCCCGAGCCTTCCGGCAGCTCGATGGGCTCGCCCCGCGGTGCCAGCCGCTCAAGCCACGCGCGCATGGAGGAGCGGTGGCCGCGGCGACATCAGTCGTCTTCCTTCTCGCGCTTGAGCTGGCGCCCCTCGCGGTAGCGCTCGTTGAACGCCAGCTTGCGCTTGCGCATGCGGACCGACTTCGGCGTGACCTCGACCAGCTCGTCGGTGCCGATCCACTCCAGCGCCTTCTCGAGGCTCATGTCGACCGGCGGCGTGAGGATGACGTTCTCGTCACGGCCGGCGGCGCGAATGTTGGTGAGCTTCTTCGCGCGGCAGGCGTTGACGTCGAGATCGCTGGGGTGCGCGTTCTCGCCGATGATCATGCCCTCGTACGTCTGCACGCCGGGCCCGACGAAGAGCTTGCCGCGCTCCTGAATCGAGAACAGCGCGTAGGGGACGGTGTCGCCCAGGCGGTCCGAGATGATCGCGCCGTTGGAGCGGCGGGGGATGTAGCCCATCCACGGCTCCCACCCGTCGAACTGGCTCGACATGATGCCCTCACCCTTGGTGATGGTGAGGAACTCGCTGCGGAAGCCGACCAGCCCGCGCGCGGGGATGCGGAAGCTGAGCCGCACCCGGCCGCTGCCGAGGTTGTTCATGTCGACCATGCGGCCTTTGCGGGGCCCCAGGCGCTCGGTGACGATGCCGACGGAGGTCTCGGGCAGGTCCGCGACGAGCAGCTCCATGGGCTCGTGCTTGACGCCGTCGATCTCCTTGATGATCGGCTCGGGGTTCGAGGCGGTCAGCTCGTAGCCTTCGCGACGCATGGTCTCGATGATGACGGCCAGCTGGAGCTCGCCGCGGGCCACCACCCGGAAGGCGTCGGGGGTCTCGGTGTCTTCGATGCGAATCGAGACGTTCTTGTAGGCCTCGCGCGTCAGGCGCTCGCGCAGGTTGCGCGACGTGACGTACTTGCCTTCCTTGCCCGCGTACGGACTGTCGTTCACGCGGAAGATCATCATCATGGTGGGCTCGTCCACCTTGATGCGCGGCAGCGGCACCGGGAACTCCGGGTCGCCGATGGTGTCGCCGATCGACAGGCGCTCGATGCCGGCGACGCTGACGATCTCGCCCGGCCCTGCGTCCTGAATCTCGACGCGCTTGAGGCCGGAGAAGCCGTACAGCTTCACGATGCGGCCCTTCTCGACGACGCCACCTTCGCGGCTGATCGACACGTTGCCGCCGCTGACCAGCCGGCCGCCCGTCACGCGGCCCACGCCGATGCGGCCGACGTAGTCGTCGTAGTCGAGGTTGGCGATGAGCAGCTGCGTCTTGTCCTGCGGAGGGACGGGCGGGCAGGGGATGTGCGAGACGATCGAGTCGAAGAGCGGGTGGAGGTTCGGACCCGGCTCGTCGAGCTTGAGCGACGCCTTGCCTTCGCGGGCGATGGCGTAGATGACCGGCATCTCGAGGTCTTTGTCGCTCGCGCCGAGGTCGATGTAGAGCGAGTAGACCGCGTCGAGCACGTCCCGCGCCCGGGCGTCCTTGCGGTCGATCTTGTTGATCACCAGCACGGTCTTGAGGCCCAGCGCCAGCGCCTTGGACAGCACGAAGCGGGTCTGCGGCAGGGGGCCCTCGGCCGCGTCGACCAGCAGCAGCACGCCGTCGACCATCACCAGGCCGCGCTCCACCTCGCCACCGAAGTCGGCGTGGCCGGGGGTGTCGACGATGTTGACGAAGTGCCCTTGCCAGTTGATGGCCGTGTTCTTGGCCATGATGGTGATGCCCTTCTCGCGCTCGAGGTCGTTGGAGTCCATCACGCGCTCGGCGACGACCTCGTTCGAGCGGAAGGCTCCTCCTTGGCGGAGCATGTGATCGACGAGCGTGGTCTTCCCGTGGTCGACGTGGGCAACGATGGCAACGTTACGGATTTTCTCTCGGGGGAACATGGGGCCGGCGGCTTCTACGCGTAATCACTCGCGATTGCCAACAGCGACGTCTGATGGCGCTCAAATGGCTCGCCGCGACCGATCGTCCCGGGTCGACCGGCCAGTCCGTACTCACCGTTCTGCCAGCAGGCGTTTGACGTCCGCGGCGAGCTCCTCGGCGGTCGCCGTCACCGAGTAGCGGGCGCGGAGGTCCCCGCGCGGGTCCACCAGCCACAGCGACGCCGAGTGGGCGAAGGCGACCCTCGGCGCGGGCTCGCCCGGCCGTCGCAGCGCTCGTGGCCGCTTGATCGCGATGGCCTTGTAGGCGTCGAGGACCTGGGTCAGCCCCGCCGGCTCGACGTACAGCCCCTCGATGCGGGGGTCGTAGCCGTCGAGGAACGCCTTGAAGCGCTCTGGCGTGTCGCGCTCGGGATCGACGGACACGAAGAACGCGCGGACCCGCGCCGCGTCGGGGCCCAGCGCCTCGAGCAGGGCGTGAAGCTTCGCGAGCGTCTTGGGGCACGCTCCGTCGCACGAGGTGAGCCCGAACGTCACCAGCACCGCCCGGCCGCGCTGGGCCGAGAGGCGCAGCGGCGTCCCGCACCTCACCTCCAGCGCGTCGATCTCCGGCGCCTTGGCGGGCAAGAGCGACCCGCTCCTCGGTGACTCGCGACAGCCGAGCGCACCCGCCAGAAGCCCAAGGGCGAGCGCCAGCGGCCACCGCGGGCTCCCGCGATCTCGGAGGGCAAGGTGCGAGCTTCGTCTCGACGTCCACATCGGGCGCTCGTCCAGACGTGCAACCGGGGGACCCGAAGCCGCTCGCCGCCACGCACGCGTTGCAATCGAGCGTCGCGCTCCGTACCGAACACCGCGAGAGCCGACAAGGAAGGCGCCCATGAAAGCCGTCGTGTTCCACAAGCCGAGGCTCGTGAAGGTCGAGAACGTCCCCGACCCGCAGATCCGGCACCCGCGCGACGCGATCCTGCGGGTGAGCCTCACCGCGATCTGCGGCTCCGACCTGCACATCTACAACGGCGCCATTCCGCAGCTCCGCCCGATGGTGCTCGGCCACGAGTTCATGGGCATCGTCGAGGAGGTCGGCCCGCAGGTGAAGAACCTGAAGAAGGGCGATCGGGTGGTGGTGCCGTTCCTGATCGCCTGCGGCCACTGCTGGTTCTGCGAGACCGGCCTGCCCAGCCAGTGCGAGGGCTCCAACCCGAAGCACTACGGCCCCGAGGGCGGCCTGCTCACGCAGAAGGGAGGGGCGCTCTTCGGCTACACCGATCTCTATGGCGGCTTCGACGGCGGCCAGGCGCAGTACGTGCGGGTGCCCTTCGCGGACTATGGCCCGCGCCAGGTGCCCGAGGCGCTCACCGACGAGCAGGTGCTCTTCCTCTCCGACCTCGTCCCCACGGCGTACACGGCCCTGAGGTGGGCGGGGCTCAAGCCGGGCGAGACGGTGGCGGTCTTCGGCTGCGGGCCGGTGGGCCTCCAGACGCTCAAGCTGGCGAAGCTCATGGGCGCGTCACGCGTCATCGGCGTCGACGTGCTGCCGTACCGGCTCGAGGTGGCCAAGCGGGCCGCGGGCGCGGAGGTGATCAACGCCGACGTCACCGACGAGGTCGACGAGATTCGCCGGCTCACACGCGGGCGTGGCGCCGACGTCTGCGTCGACGCGATCGGCATGGAGGTCGATCGCAAGCTGCTCAAGAAGATCGCCAACGTGATGCTCCTGCAGCGCGGTGGCATCACCGCCATCGAGCGCTGCTTCAGCGCCGTCCGCCGCGGCGGCCGGGTGAGCATCATGGGGCTCTACGCCACCGCCTACGACCACTTCCCCCTGGGTCAGTGGTTCGACAAGGGCCTGCGCGTGCAGACCGGGCAGTCGCTGCCGCACGTGTACATCGACGAGCTGATGAAGCTGGTCGAGAGCGGGAAGCTGCGGCCCGACGACATCATCAGCCACCGGCTGCCCATCGATCAGGCGCCGCACGCCTACGAGCTGTTCAACAAGAAGGAGGATCACTGCACCAAGGTGGTGCTCGACCCCTGGTCGTGACCCTTCAGATGCCGGCGGCGACGGCCGCGAGCGCGGGCGCCTTCACCCGGTCCTTGAGGAAGCGCTCGATGGCGCCGTTCACCAGGCCGGGGCGCTCCAGCGGGGCGGTGTGGCTGCCGCCGGGCACCGAGAGGTACTCGCACTGGGGGATCGCCTCGGCCATGCGCTGGCTGAGCCACACCGGCGTGAAGCGATCGATCTCTCCGCCCACCACCAGCGAGGGCACGTCGACCCAGGGCAGGTGATCCCACGCAGAGTGATCTTTGAGCGAGTCGAGCGTCCGCACGAAGTACAGCGGGTGCATCCGCGAGAGGTGCTCCATGTACGGGTAGAAGTCGCTGCGCTTGAGCAGCTCACGGTTGAGCTCGGTGCGAATGCCCAGATCCACCGCGAGCTCGGTCTTCACGAAGCGGCTGATGATCTCCCGCGACAGCTCCGGCGCCGTCTCCACCATCTTGAGCAGCGACGGGAAGATCAGCCTCATCAAGCTGTGATCGTGCCAGGTGTCGAGCGGCGTGCCGTAGGAGCCGCACAACAGCACCAGCCCCGCGACGCGATCGCGGAAGCGCCGGTGGAACTCCAGCGCCACCTGCACGCCCATGGAGTGGCCGAAGACCACCGCCTTCTCCATGCCCAGCTGCGCCATCAGCCGATCGACGTCCTCGCAGAACAGGTCGACGCCGATGCGCCGATCGTCGGTGGGCACGCCCGAGCGCCCGTGGCCCCGGTGGTTCAGGTGCAGCACCCGGCGCTTGGAGGCCAGCGGCTCCCAGAGGTAGCGCCAGATGAAGCCGTCGCAGCCCAAGCCGTCGAGGAGCACCGCCGGCACGCCGTCGCCCGAGCCGCGAACCTCGAACCACAGCGACGCGCCGTCCGACGTCTCGAAGGTGCCCTGGTGGAAGTAGCCCGCGGTCACGACTCGACTCCGGCGTCCTCGAGCTCGGCGGCCGCGCCGGCGGGCGCCTCGAGGGCGTACTTCTGGATCTTGAGGATCAGGTTGGACCGGCTGATGCCCAGCTCGCGGGCCAGCCGGCTCTTGTTGCCCTTGGTGCGCAAGAGCCCCTGCGAGATCATCTCGCGCTCGAGGTGCTCGACGGCGTCGTTGAGCTTGCCCACCGGCAGCTGCGTCACGCGGTTGAGGCCGATCACCGACGCGCCCTCCACGCCCGTCACCGCGTCCCTGATGCGCTGGGAGATGAGCTCGGCGGGGATGATCTCCTGATCGCCGCCCAGGACGAAGAGCCGCTCGATCTCGTTCTCCAGCTCGCGAATGTTCCCGGGCCAGTGGTAGGCGGTGAGCAGCGAGATCGCCTCCGGCGCCAGGGCCCGCGCCCGCTGCCCCTCGCGGCGGTGCTTGCGCATGAAGTGATCCATCAACACCGGCAGGTCGTCCTTTCGCTGGCGTAGGGCCGGCACCTGAATGCGAATCACGTTGATGCGGTAGTAGAGGTCTTCGCGGAACTCGCCCTTCTTCACCATCTCGCCCAGGTCCTTGTGCGTGGCGGCGATCACGCGCACGTCGACCTGCTTGGGCGCGGTGCCGCCGACCGGGGTGAAGGTGCCCTCCTGCAGCACGCGCAACAGCTTCACCTGCAGCGAGGGCGACATGTCGCCCACCTCGTCGAGGAAGAAGGTGCCGCCGTCGGCCACCTCGAAGAGCCCCTTCTTGTCGCGCAGGGCCCCGGTGAAGGAGCCCTTGGTGTGCCCGAAGAGCGCGCTCTCCAGCAGGTTGTCGTTGAAGGCCGAGCAGTTCTGCACCACGAACGGCTTGTCCTTCCTGAGGCCATTGTAGTGAATGGCGCGCGCGACCAGCTCCTTGCCGGTGCCCGACTCGCCGTTCACCAGCACCGTCGAGTCCGAGTTGCAGACCCGCTCGAGGATGCGGAAGACCTCCAGCATCGGCCCCGACTTGCCGATGATGTTCTCGAAGCGGTAGCGCTCGGAGAGCTCGCTGGAGAGCGTCTGTATCGTCTCGTCGCGCTTGCCCAGCTCGGCCTCGTAGTTCGCGATCTCGTTGGCGCCGAACTCGAGCAGATCGCAGACGCGGTCGACCTCGCGGTCCTCCATCTGCGGCACCCGCTCCAGCGCGCGCTCGAGATCCGTGGCGCCGGGGTTCATCTCGGCGATCTTCGACTTGAGCTGCTCGGCCTCGCGGGGGCTGATCTCCTGCCGCGCGAAGCCCTCGACGAAGAGCATGCCCTCGTACTCGCCGTTGATGTACAGCGGCGCGCCCACCACCGCGAAGCCGAAGTGGCACTCGTGGAACTGCGAGCGGCGCAGCTTCCTCGAGGCCTTGAACTTCTCGTGCAGCACCCGCACCGAGGCGTTGCAGCGGCGGAAGCCCTCCTTGGAGAAGAGCGAGAGCCGGCAGAAGTCGTTGGGCGGTGGCACGATCTTGCCCTTGTCCCACTCCAGCACCGCGCCGCTCTTGTCCGCGAAGGTGAGCTCGGCCCGCCACCACTTCCGCAGGATGTCCCGCAGCATCACGATGGTGTGCAGGTTCTGGTAGCGCTCGAAGTCCATGGTCGGGGCAAGCCCTCTCGTCCGCGAAGAGGACACTCTACTCACGAACCTGTCGCCGATCGCGTCACCTGTTGCGCCCCGGCGGATGCGTGGATGCGCGCCAGGGTCGGAGAAGGTAAGGGGCGGTCGCAGGGAAACCCATGCGCATCGTGGCAGGAGCGGCCAGAGGACGGACGATCGCCGGACCGAAGCGAGACGACGTGATCCGTCCCACGGCAGATCGGGTGCGTCAGACGCTCTTCAACGTGCTCGGGCAGTGGTGCGACGGGCTGGAGGTGCTGGACCTCTTCTCCGGCACCGGGGCCCTGGCCCTGGAGGCTCTGTCCCGGGGCGCGACGAAGGCGGTGTGCGTGGACAGCGGCCGGGAGGCCCAGGGGCTCATCACCGCGAACGCCCAGGCGCTGGGCTTCTCCGATCGGGTGGAGCTCTTGGCGCAGCCGACCGAGCGCGCCCTCGCCACCCTGGCCAGTCAGGGGCGGCGCTTCCACCTGGTCTTCTCCGATCCTCCCTATCGGCTGGAGGTGAGCCTGAAGGTGCTCGAGCAGCTCGGCGCGCTTTGCCTGCTGCACCCGGGCGCCACGGTGGTGGTCGAGCACGCCAAGGACGAGCAGGTCCCGGAGCGGGTGGGGGCCCTGGTGCGGGTCGACGAGCGCCGCTTCGGAAGTACCGTCGTCGAGGTGTTCCGCGCAGGTGAATCTTCCGGTTGACCCGCCCGGGGGAACCGTCGAAGGTGCGCCCGAACGATGCGCGCCGCGATCTACCCCGGGTCCTTCGATCCGTTGACCAACGGACACCTCTCGCTGATCCGGCGCGGGCTCACGATGTTCGACAAGCTGATCGTCGCCATCGCGGTGAACCCGAAGAAGACGCCGCTCTTCAGCGTCGACGAGCGCAAGGGGCTCATCCTGGGCGCCATCGGGAACGACCCGCGCGTCGACGTCGACGACTTCCAGGGGCTGCTCGTCGACTACGCGAAGAAGCGCAACGTGCACGTCATGCTGCGCGGCCTGCGCGCGGTGAGCGACTTCGAGTTCGAGTTCCAGCTCGCCAACATGAACCGCAAGCTCGATCCCCAGCTCGAGACGGTGTTCATGATGACCGGCGCCGACTACTTCTACATCTCGTCGAACCTGGTGCGAGAGGTCGCTTCGTTCGGCGGAAACGTCGAGGGGCTGGTGCCCCCCAACGTGCTGGAGAAGCTGAAGACCAAGTTCGCTCACCACTGAGTCGGGGAGTTCATCGATGACCATCACGCTCGCGAACCGTCTGAAGGCCGTGAAGCCTTCGCCCACCCTGTCCCTCAACGCGAAGGCCCGGGCCCTGGCGGCCAAGGGCGCCGACATCGTCTCGTTCGCTGCCGGCGAGCCCGACTTCGACACGCCCGCGCACATCAAGGACGCGATCAAGACCGCGCTCGACTCGGGCTTCACCAAGTACACCGCCACCGGCGGCATCCCCGAGCTGAAGACCGCCGTCGTTCAGAAGCTCGCCACCGAGAACAGGCTGACCTTCACCCCCGAGCAGGTGGTGGTGACGGTGGGCGGCAAGCAGGCGCTCTACAACCTGTTCCAGGCGCTCCTCTCGCCCGGCGACGAGGTGATCCTCTTTGCTCCGTACTGGGTGAGCTACGCCGACATGGCGTACCTGGCCGACGGCGTGCCGGTGGTGGTGCAGACCCGGGTGGAAGACGGCTGGGCGCCGGACCCCGCCGCGCTGAAGAAGGCGCTCACGCCGAAGACGCGCGCGGTGGTGATCAACAGCCCGTCGAACCCCTCGGGCGCGGTGCTCTCGCCCAAGGCGCTCCTGGCCATCGCCGACGTGGTCCGCGGCCACGACTGCCTCCTCATCACCGACGACATCTACGAGCGGCTGCTCTTCGTCGACGGCGGCTTCCAGAACATCGCCAACGTGGCGCCCGACCTCTTGCCGCGCACGGTGGTGGTGAACGGCTTCTCCAAGGCCTACGCGATGACCGGCCTGCGCCTGGGCTACGCGGCCGGCCCCAAGGAGCTCATCGCCGGCATGCAGATGGTGCAGGACCAGTCGACCTCCAACGCCACCTCGATCATCCAGCGGGCCGGCGTGGCCGCGCTCACCGGGCCGCAGGAGCCGGTGGCCGCGATGGTGACGGAGTACAAGAAGCGCCGCGATCTGATGGTGGCGGGGCTCAACCGCATTCCGGGCGTGAAGTGCCCGCGGCCCGACGGCGCCTTCTACGCCTTCCCCGACGTCTCCTCGTTCATGGGCAAGTCCTACAAGGGCAAGCCGATCACCGGCTCGATGCGCCTGTCCGAGATCCTGCTCGAGGACTTCCTCCTCGCGGCGGTGCCGGGCGAGCCGTTCGGCGCCGAGGGCTTCATTCGCTTCTCCTACGCGACCTCGACGGCGGTGATCGAGAAGGGCCTCGCGCGCCTCGCGGACTTCGCGTCGAAGGTGAGCTGAGCCGAGCCTCTCGTTCAGTCGTGGTAGGCCACGACCTGCCACGCCGCGCCGGACTGCCGCATCAAGAGCACGGTGGCGTGCCCCGAGAGGTTCCCGACCGCGACGAAGGTGTTCGGTGAGCGGAGCGGCCACCCCGACAGGCGCTGCGGGGCCTTGCCGTACTTCTTCTCCATGTCGGCGGGCGTGAGCACCTCGACGTCGTAGAGCGTCAGGAGGTCGGTGCGCTTGCGGCGAAGCGCGCGGGCCCACTCGTTCCTGAGCTCGTCGGCGCGATCGTACCGCTTGTCCTCGAGGAGGAAGGGCAGGCCGGCGTGCGCGACCACGCCCGCGGCGTCGCCGTTGAGCAGATCGAGGAAGAAGTGCCTCGCGGTGACCAGCACCTGCGACTCGTTCGGCAGCTCCGAGTACTTCGACCACTCGAAGTCGTTGGGCGGGAGCACCGGGTTGACGATGTTCGGCTCGGGGAACTTCTTCTTGAAGTCCTCGACGATCTTCATGCGGTCGGCCGGGTCGGCGGCCTGGTACTTCTTCATCAGCCCCGCGGCCTCCTCGGCGGCGCGGCTCGGCCCCGGGTTCCAGAGAGCTGGCTGGGCCGGCGCCGGCGCTGATCCCGCGGGCTTGGGGGTCGCTTCGACGCCCGGGGCTGGGGCGGCCGCGGCAGGGGCCTCGGCGGCGGGGGCTGCGGCCGGCTCGGCGGGAGGCTCCGCCGCCGGGTCCTGCGCGAGTACGAGGGCGACGAGGAGGAACGTCATCGGGCGCGGAGGTTAGGGCATCCTGCGCCGGAGCGCAGCGTTTGGCTGCCTGGCCTGGAGAGGAGTCGGCAGCCCTCCTGGACCGAGCGACCTCGACCGCACGATTCGTGTTGCGTCGAAGCCCCCGACACCTCTTCAGGGGCAGCCGAAGCGTTGCTCGCAGCAGAAGCCGGCGTGTGGGCTTCCGCGGGTGACGCAGTTGCCCGACGCGCACTGATCATTCGAGGTACAGGCGCTTCCACCGGAGAGCCCGCAGTTGGCCAGCAAGAGCACCGCGCAACCCTCCGCTCCGAGAGAGCCCTACGACGGCTCGGCTCGCGTCAGCCGCGCGGTGACCAGCAGGTGCGCCGCCGCCAGAGCCAGACCCAGCAGAGCGCACGTCGCCCACAAGCCGGACGAGCCGACGTGCAGCGCGTAGCGAGGCGACAGGCTCGAGGAGAGCATCATCGCCACGCTCCAGGTGAGCCCGAACGCGCCCTGGTACCGGCCTCGCATGCCGTTCGGCGAGAGGTCGGCGACCAGGCTGGAGTTCACCGGCGACATCAGCACCTCCCCGACCGTCCAGACACACACCGTCAGGACGTAGGCGGGCAGGGTGGTGGCGAAGGCCGTGAGCCCGAAGCCCACGCCGGTGAACGCCGTGCCGAGGGCGAGCACGAAGGCCCGGGGCTGGCGGGAGGTCCACGCGGTCACGAACGGTTGCAGGAGGACGATGAGCACCCCGTTCGCCGCGACGGCGAAGCCGTAGTCCGACGGCGAGAGCCCCTTCTGCCGAACGTCGTCGGGCAGGGTGGTGAGGAACTGGAAGAAGATCATCGCGGTGAGCAGGTTCAGCACCAGGAAGGGCACGTACCTCCTGTCGAGGAACGGGGAGAACACCGAGCCCGCCTGGCTCTCCTTCGTTTGCGCCGGCCGCGTCTCGGGCACCCGCGCCGCCACGATGGCCGCGAAGGCGAGCATCGAGCCCGCGTCGAGCTTGAAGAGCAGGTCGAAGTGCCGCGAGGCGGCGAGCCCGCCGATCGACGTCGCGAAGGCGAAGCCCAGGTTCACCGCCCAGTACAGGAGCGAGAAGGCCTTGAGCCGGTGCTCCGCCGCCACGACGTCGGCCACGATGGAGAACGCCGCCGGTCGGAACATGTCGAGTGCCGAGCCGAGCAGGAAGACGCTCGCCCCGAGCGCGGGCAGAGACTCCGCCCGCGAAAGGGTGAGCATCATCGCCGCGCCGCCGGTGAGCGCGAGCAGCAGGGTCGCCCGTCGCCCGAGGCGATCGGCGAGCACCCCGCCGAGGGTGGTGCCCACCATCGAGCCGAGGCCGAACAGCGCGACGATCGAGCCCGCCTCCACCAGCGAGAGCTGCCGCTGGGTGGTCAGGTACACCGTCATCAGCGGGACGACGAAGCTCCCGGCCCGGTTGAGCAGCATGCCGGACCAGAGGAACCAGTAGGTCGGTGACAGGCCCTCGGCGAGTTGGGCAAGACGCCGTGTCACGGGGTTCACGATCGCGGCCCTCATGCCGCCTCGACGCACTGCACACAAGCGGCCTGACGCGGCTATAGAGTCTTCGACGATGGCCTCCGAGATTCGCGACCTCCTCGCCCAAGCCCAGAAGGCCGAGATCGCCGGCGACAAACCGAAGGCGATCGCGCTGCTCGAGGAGGCGGCGGTCTTCTTCCGCGATCGCGGGCTGGACGCACGGGCCAAGCAGGTGCTCCGGCAGGCGCGGCGGCTGGAGGGCAAGGACGTGAGCGACGAGGCCCTCGCGGGCTTCATGCCCCAGCACCTCGCCGCGGTGAGCCCCGAGACGCCGCTCGCCCCGCCGAGCACCTCCGAGCTGGAGCTGCCGGTCACGACCCAGTGGCAGGCGCGCGCCGCCACGCCCATGCCGTCCGCTACGCCCGGTGGTCGCCTCCGCGCGCTGGCCAACTTCGAGCGCGGGCCGCAGCTCTCCGATCCCAGCGTCGACGCCTGGTGCTCCTTCTGCTGCCGGCCCAAGAAGGAGGTCGGCGCCCTGGTGGCCGGCCCCGCGGGCGCCTACATCTGCGCCGCCTGCGCTCAGGTGTCGCACCACCTCCTCGGCGGCGGCCTGGCCGCCGATCGCAGGAGCACCGAGGAGGAGCTCCTTCCGGTCTCGGCCAGCTCGACGGTGCTCTTGCCAGGGCAGGACTCGGCGCTGAAGCGGCTCGAGGCGCGAAAGCCCCGGGTGGCGCTGGTGGTGGGCCCCGAGGGCGCGGGGAAGAGCGCGCTCTTACGCCAGCTCGGGCAGCCGCAGGGCCTGCCGCTGGAGCGGCTCGCCGGCGATCGGGTGCTCCTCGATCTCGAGGTCGCGCTCGGCGCCGACGATTCCCGCCGCCTGGTGCGCTGGCTCGACGAGCACGGCTCGCGGACGGTGGTGATCGCGGTGCGCGGCGCGGCGCCGGCCCCGGTGATGGTGCTCAAGGGGGAGGCGGGCGACGAGCCGGTCTTCGACACCGCGTCGCTGGTCGCGGCGGTGGGGGAGCGGCTCGGCGCGGAGCTCGTCGCGCGCGTCGACGCCGTGCTCGCGCTGGACGCGCCCGATCGCGCGGCCCTGCTCGCGCTGGCCAAGGGCGCGCTGGAGGCCCGCGGGGCGGCGATCCCGGACGGGGCCCTGGAACAGCTCGTCGAGCTGGCGGTGCGCTCCGGCCGCGGCGCCCACGAGCTGGTCGCGCTGGTGGCGCGCATCCCCGCCGGCCGCTACACGGGCGCATGAGCACTCCGCTCGCCATTCACCGGCTGGGTCGCGTCGAGTACGCCGACGGCCTCGAGCTGCAGCGCCAGCTCATTCAGTCCCGCCGCGCGAACCTCACCCCCGACGCCCTGCTGCTGCTCGAGCACCCGCCGGTGCTGACGCTGGGCCGGGGCGCGCACGCCGCCAACATCATCGCTCCGCCGGACGTGCTCGCCCGCGAGGGCGTCACCATCTTCGAGACCGATCGCGGCGGCGACGTCACCTACCACGGGCCCGGGCAGATCGTCGGCTACCCGCTCTTGTACCTCGAGCCCGGCGATCAGGACGTCCGCCGCTACGTGCGCCGCCTCGAGGAGGTGCTCATTCGCACCCTCGCCGAGTACGGCCTCACCGCGACCCGCATCGAGAAGTACCCCGGCGTGTGGATCGAGCGCTCGAAGGCCGGCGGCCCCCGGAAGATCGCGGCGCTCGGCGTCCACCTGTCTCGCTGGTACACGCGCCACGGCTTCGCGCTCAACGTCACCACCCGGCTCGAGCACTTCTCACTCATCGTGCCCTGCGGCATTCGCGAGAACGGCGTCACCTCGATGGAGGCCGAGCTCGGTCGCGCCCTCCCGCTCGCCGAGGTGGAGGACGTGGTGACGAAGCACTTCCTCGCCGTGTTCGAGAAGGAGCCGGCGGCCGTGGCGGAGCCCGCGCGCACCGTCTCGGTGGCCGTGGTGGCGCCCGACGCGCGCGTGCTGGTGCTTCAGCGCACGCCGGAGCGTGGCGGCTTCTGGCAGCTCGTCACCGGCCGCGTCGAGCCGGGGGAGGAGGTCGACGACGCCGCCCACCGCGAGCTCGTCGAGGAGACGGGGCTCGACCTCGCCGTCGCGCCGCTCGGCTACGCGCACTCGTTCGCCTGGGGCACGCCGCCGGTGGCTCCCGGCACCGCGGGCGACGACGCCGTGCCGCTCTCGCCTCCGCGCCTCGCCCGCGAGACGGCCTTCGTGGCCCGGCTCGGCGGGCCCGTGGACGTGAAGCGCTCCGCCGAGCACGTGGCCTACGAGTGGCTGCCCAGAGACGAGGCGCTGAAGCGGGTGCCCTACGAGGGCCTGCGCGAGGCGATCCGCCGGGCCGTGGGGTGAGCGGAGCCGCGGTCTCGACTCCGCTCGACCCGAGCGGATCTTCGTGACTCTCGCGGCTGACTGGCCCGACCGCGAGCTCAGAGCTTCAGCGCCAGCCGCTCTTTCGCCGCGACGGTCGACTTGAAGTGCTTCTTCACGGTCCGCACGATCTCGTCCATCTGATCGTCGGTGCGGGTGGGCTCGTGGTGGAAGAGCACGAGGGTCTTCACGTTCGCCTCGCGCGCGACCTTCACCGCGGCTTCCCAGGTCGAGTGCCCCCAGCCGATCTTCGGGCTGCCGGCCTTCCCCAGGTACTCGTCCTCCGTGTACATCGCGTCGTACACGAGCACGTCGGTGTCGCGGGAGAACTCCACCAGCTGCTGATCGCGCTCGGTGCCGTGCTCGGTGTCCGTGGCGTAGACGAAGGAGCGGCCTCGGTAGTCGACGCGGTAGGCGAGGTTCCCGCCCGGGTGGTTCACCTCGATCGAGGTGACCGTCGCCTCGCCGAGCTTCGCCCGATCGCCCGCGGAGAACGCGTGGTACTCGAGCTGCGCGCGGAAGACCATCTCCGCGGTGACGGGGAAGAAGGGCTGCTGCATTTGCCCGGAGAGCACCTCCTTCACCGTGCGGCCGTTGCGCGTGGGGCCGCGAATGGTGAGCCGGCTGCGCGGGTCGAACATCGGCCCGAAGAAGGGCAGCCCCTGCAGGTGATCGTAGTGGTAGTGCGAGACGAAGACATGCGCGGTCAGAGGCCCTTTGTGCGACTGGCCGAACTCGCGAATGCCGGTGCCGAGATCGAAGAGGATTCGCTCTTCGCCGCAGGTCACCTCGATGCAGGGCGTGTTGCCGCCGTAGCGCTGCGTCTCAGGCCCGGGGGAGGGGATGGAGCCCCGCACGCCCCAGAACCTGGCAGTCAGCCCGACGGGTGCGGCTCGTGGCGCGGCCTTCTTCGACCCCACCTCAACCGGCCCTGGCCTTCGTGTCCCCTTCCTCGTCGAGGAACTCAATGAGATGACCTGATCGATCCCGCTTCGTTTTGAGATAGCCGACGTTAAGCGGATTCGTAAGGGTGCGCGACGGAATTCGGCGGCGCACCGCGATGCCGTCGTCGACCAGACCGGCGATCTTCAGCGGGTTGTTGGTGATGAGGTCCACCGAGCGCACCTCGAGGCTCCGCAGCATCTCGGCGGCGATGTCGTAGCGGCGGTGATCGTCGGAGAACCCGAGCTTCAGGTTCGCCTCCACGGTGTCCAGCCCCTGCGTTTGCTGCAGGGCGTAGGCGCGGATCTTGTTCCCCAACCCGATGCCCCGGCCTTCCTGGCGGAGGTAGAGCACCACGCCGCGATCGGCCTGCGCGATGAAGTCCAGCGCGCGATCGAGCTGAGCCCGGCAGTCACACCGCAGGGAGCCGAAGACCTCGCTGGTGAGGCACTCGGAGTGGAGGCGCACCAAGACGCCCTCCTGGCCCTTCACGTCGCCCCGCACCATCGCCACGTGCTCGACGTGCGTGCGCTTGTCGCGAAACACCACCACCCGAAAGAGGCCGCGGCCGGTCGGCAGGTCGGACTCCGCGTAGCGCTCCAGGTGGTGCGTGGGCTTGCGCGTCGGAAGAACGGTCGGGTCGTGGCTCATCGCGGACGCGTACGAAAGGACTGGCGCACCATGCGGTCAGGTCTGCCCGGGGTCAAGGCCGGCGACGGGCCACGAATGCCGCGGACCTCAGGGCATTGCACGGAATTCCACCTACGCGCTCCAACTCACCGGAATCAGGTCCACCGGAGCTCCGGCGGCGATGACGTCCGCCGAGGGCGGAACCCGCAAGAGGTGAGTGGCGCCCACCGCCGAGGCGTGGGCACCGGAGCTCTGAGACGTGAGCGGCGTGGCCCAGAGGGCGCCGTCGCGCACCGTCACCGTGGAGCGGACGAAGTGCGTCAGCCCCGGCGCCGCGCCGCGCCGCACGTCCACCGCCGCTCGCCCGGGCACTCGGGGCCAGGCCGCCGAGAGCCCCTGCAGCGCGCGGAGCGCCGGCCGCACGAAGAGCTCGAAGGTCACCAGCGCCGAGGTGGGGTTCCCCGGCAGCGAGAAGACCAGCGTCGAGCCCTTCCTCCCCACCGCGAGCGGCTTGCCCGGCTTCATCGCCACCTTCCAGAAGTCCATCGGCACGCCCAGGGCCTCGAAGGCGCCTTGAGCGAAGTCCTTCTCGCCCACCGACGCGCCCGACACCGCGATCAGCACGTCGTGCGAGAGCCCCTGCCGGAACAGCTCCGTCACCGCGTCGAGGCGATCGTTGGCCACGCCGAGCTGGGTGGGGACGCCGCCGGCCCGCCGCACTCCCTGGGCGATCACCGGAGAGTTGGTGTCGACGATGCGGCCTTGGGGGTCCTCGCCGACCGTGCACAGCTCGTCGCCGCTCGAGGCGATGGCCACCGTCGGCCTCCGGGGTACCGCCACCTCGACGAGCCCCTGCGACCACAGCGCCGCCGCCTCGGGGAGCCCGATGGGCGTCCCGGAGGCCAGCAGGAGCGCCCCCGCGCGCACGTCTTCGCCCGCCTTGCGGACGTGGGTGCCCGGGCTCACCGCCTCCCTGATCTCCACCGTCGCCTCGGAGAGCCGCTCGGCCTTCTCCTGCATCACCACCGCGTCCGCGCCCGGTGGCAGCGGGGCGCCCGTCATGATGCGCGCCGCCTGACCGGCGTTCAGCGCTCGCTTCGGCGTCTTCCCCGCGAAGACGGTCTCCACCACCTCGAGCCGGCGCGGCACGTCGCCCAGATCCAACGAGCGCACCGCGTAGCCGTCCATGGCCGAGTTGTCCCACGGCGGCAGCGTCCGCGCCGCGAGCACGTCCTCGGCCGTCACTCGACCCACTGCGTCGTCGATGCGTACGCGCTCTCGCCCCAGCGGCGCGCACCGCTCGAGCACTCGCGCCAACGCCTCGTCCACCGGCAGCAACGGCATGCCGGCACGATGCGGCTTTCAGGTTTGAAAACCAATAGGAATTGCAAAGGTTTGGATTGACACTTCCGCGTCAGTTGGCTAGTCGGGGCCGGTTCCAAGCCCTGCCGAAGGAGGCCAGTTTTGGCCAGCAAGAAGGCGAAGGCGAAGTCGAAGGCCCCCGCGAAGCCCGCAAAAAAAGCGCCGGCCAAGGCCGCCAAGCCCGCACAGACGCAGAAGATTTCCGCCTCCGGCAAGAACGGGAAGCCCTCCGCGCCGAGCGCGGCCAAGGACTCGGGCAAAGGCAAGGCGGCCGCGGGGAAGAAGGGCGCCGAGAAAGCGCCGATCAGCGCTCCGATGGTCTCCGCCTCGGTGCGCCGCCCGGACGGGTGGATGGGGCCGTTGCCCGACAAGGCGCTGCCGCGCGCGACGAAGCTGTCACCTGAGGTCGAGCCGCTCACCAAGCGCGAGATGGAGCAGGTGCTGACCGTCGGCACCCGCGGCGTCGTCGGCGAGGGGTCGCTCAAGGGGAAGCTCGTGGTGTATCAGGGCTTTCCGTACCTGGAGGTGATCGGCCGCGACAAGCGCGAGCTGTGGTTCCTCCTCCAGGGGCCCGATCAGGAAGTGCTCCCGGCCTACGTCGATCACAAGGTGTCCATCGGCGGTCTCATTCGCCGCAACCACAACTACGGCGGCATGGTCGACGTGCGGAAGTACTCGGCGAAGAAGCCAGAGCAGGAAGTGGTGCCCGAGACGACCCCGGCGGTCGAGGCCGAGAAGCTGCGCCTGCTGTCGCCAGGCGAGATCGAGACGTTGTGCTCGCCGGGCATGTCGGTGGGCCTGCGCGGCTTCGCGACCCTGCGCGGCCGGCTGGAGCAGAGCGGCGAAGAGTTCTACCTGGTGGTCTCGAACCCCGGCACGCGCCAGCAGGTCGGCTTCACCATTCAGGGCAAGAACAACCGGGGCCTCAAGAAGTACGTCGGCGAGATCGTCGTCTCCAACGGCGTGGTGGAGAAGTCCACCGCCTGGGGCGGCACCATCGAGTCCGAGAACTGCGAGCCGCGCGCGCCCGACTTCCCGCCGGTCTCCCGCGAGGCGATCGAGGTCACCACCGTCGAGGCCCAGGGCGCCGGGAAGAGCTGCGAGGTCAAGCTGAACCACGGCCTGGTGGTGAAGCTCACCGAGAAGCAGGGCTACGTCTGGTCCATCGAGCCGCAGACGGCCAAGCGGGTGTCGCTGCGCGAAGTCGACCTCCGCCACAACGGCGGCGGCGCTCCGGTGCGAGAGTTTTTTTTCACTCCTCGCAACCCCGGGGGTCATGAGGTCGAGTTCTTTCTCGCCAAAGTGCACAACCCCATGCAGGTCTCGAAGACCTTCAAGCTGCAGGTCAACGTCAAGCAGCCCGCGGAGATCACACCATGAGAGTCGTCCTCGTCGCGGTTCTGGCCCTCGCCGTCACGCCCGCTTTCGCTCAGGAGATCGGCAGCGAGCTGAACGCGGTCACGCCGGACTCGCACCCCAACACCCAGCGCACCGACGCCACCAACACCACCCTCGGGCGCACCCAGAAGAAGAAAGATGACGCGCTCACCGCCACCGGCCCGCAGGCCTCGGCGGGCAAGGGCATGTTCGGCGTCCGCGCCAACCTGATGAACGTGAACCTGCCGGCGCCGGCGTCGACCACGGGCTTCGTGTTCTTCCCGTCGGTGCCGTCGATGGGCTTCTCCTACTGGCTCGACAACGAGCTGGCCTTCCTCTTCGACATCGGCGGCGCGCTGGGCCTGGCCAGCGGCGACTACTACTGGGGCACGCAGCTCAACCTGGGCATCGACTTCCACTTCCGCCGGGTGACCGACGCCCTGCGGCCGTTGATCAACATCGAGATGTCCTTCGTGATCCCCTTCATGCGCAACAACTCCAACGTCGACCCGCAGGTGCTGTTGTCCATCACCGGGCACTTCGGCGGCGGCGCGGAGTACTTCTTCAGCCCGAACTTCGCGGTGGGCGGCAAGGTCGTGGCGGGGGCCGGTTACAACCTGTCCACCGGCGCGGTCGTGCTCTCCACGGCGACGATCATGACGGCGACCTGGACCTTCTGAGGAACCTTCCCGGTCAGCATTCGGCTCCGATCGACGTCGGAGCACCCCGATGGGCCAGCCCGTCTCGGCGCGACTTTGCGCCGGCGGCTGGCCCGTCGCATTTTCAACAGGAGTACACGTGAGTATCGATGTGGAACGGCTCGTGACCTTGGTCGCGGGCGCTGGGCGTTTGGTCGGCGTGCAGGAGCTGTTGCGCGCGGGCGGCTGGCACCCTGGGCAGCAAACCGAGCTGAAGCGCGCGCTGCGCGAGCTCGTGAAAGAGGGCCGGTTGGAGCGCGACGGCAAGCGCTTCGGTGTCGCGGGGGCGAAGTACACGCAGGTCTCTGGGCCCGCCTGGCGCACCGAGAAGGCCGTGCCGATCACCAAGATCAACCCCGAGGCGGAAGAGACGGCCGTGGAGCGGGGAACCCGGCGCGCGGCGCTCCACCGAACGCTCGAGGGAGCTCCTGCCGAACCAGCCAGGGGGCAGGGGAAGCCGTCGTTCAGGTCGCCGGAGCCCGCGAGCCCCACGGAGCGGCGCGGGCGGGCCCCAGCGGCCCAGGCGCCGACGTCGGGCACCACCCTGGAGGGCGTCATCAACCACCACCCCGATGGCTTCGCCTTCGTGAAGCCGCTGGTCGGGCGCGGGGAGGACGTCTTCATTCCTCCGCAGGAGGCGCGGAAGGCGCTCGATCACGACCAGGTGGTGGTGGAGGTGATTCGGGAGCGCGACGGCCGGTTCTCGGGCCGCGTGCTGAAGGTGAAGGCGCGCACCCGGCAGCTGGTGGTGGGCACCTACGTCGAGGACGGCGAGGACGCCTGGGTCGAGCCGCGCGAGCGGGAGATCGGCGTCATCGCGGTGCCGAAGACGCAGCTCGCCCGGCCGGGCGACGCGGTGAAGGTGCGCCTGGGCGTCGGCGCCAGCGTGCTCAAGCCGCACGAGGGCCTCTCGGGTGAGGTGGCGGGCTCGCTGGGCTCGCCGGAGGATCACTCCGTCGAGGTCTTGTCGGTCGCGTTCAGCCGCGGCTTCCAGGACGAGTTTCCCCCGGAGGTGATGGACGCCGCCGACTCCATCGAGCTCTCGGTGAGCGCCGAGGAGGCTGAAGGAGAGG
Organism: Archangiaceae bacterium; assembly: GCA_037443525.1. Taxonomy (GTDB): domain Bacteria; phylum Myxococcota; class Myxococcia; order Myxococcales; family Myxococcaceae; genus JBBIOE01. The sequence continues at coordinate 75,574 of JBBIOE010000005.1, forward strand.
ACCGCAAGGACCTGCGCTCCATGCCGCTGGTGACCATCGACGGCGAGGACGCGCGCGACTTCGACGACGCCATCTGGGTCGAGGAGAAGCAGGGCGGCTGGCGCCTGGTGGTCGCCATCGCCGACGTCTCGCACTACGTGACCGAGACCACCGCGCTCGACGACGAGGCGCTGCGCCGCGCGACCAGCGTGTACCTGCCGGGGCGCGTCTTGCCGATGCTCCCGGAGCGGCTCTCCAACGGCATCTGCTCGCTCAAGCCCGACGAGGACCGGCTCTGCATGGTCGCCGACATGCAGATCGACAGCGCGGGGAAGACCACCGGGAGCGAGATCTACCCGGCGGTGATGCGCTCGCACGCCCGCTGCACCTACACCGAGGTGCACCAGGTGCTCGCCGGGGAGGACGTGCCGGGACGCACGCCGTTGAAGCCGCTCTTCCAGAGGGCGAACGAGCTGGCCCAGGTCTTACGGAAGATGCGCACCCAGCGCGGCTCGGTGGACTTCGATCTGCCGGAGACGCGGGTAGAGCTCGGCGACGACGGCCTGCCGCTGCGGCTGGTGCGCCGCGAGCGGTGGGAGAGCCACCGGCTCGTCGAGGAGTGCATGCTCGCCGCCAACGAGGCGGTGGCGCGCTTCTTCCGCGAGCGCGATCTGCCGACGGTCAACCGCTACCACGGCGAGCCCGACGAGGAGCGCCTGGCGACCTTCGTGAACCTGCTCAAGGCCTACGGCGTCGAGGTGCCGGAGGACGGCATGACCTCGTCGCAGCTCAACGACGTCTTGCTGCGGCTGGCCGGGCACCCGGAGCAGCGGGCGCTCCACCAGCTCGCGCTGCGCTCGATGATGCAGGCCGTCTACACCTCGAAGGACTCGGGCCACTACGGCCTCGGCGCCGAGGACTACCTGCACTTCACCTCTCCGATTCGCCGCTACCCCGACCTCCTGGTGCACCGGCTTCTCAAGGAGCACTGGGCCGCCAAGGGGCGCGTGTCGGCGTCGCGGCTGGAGGTCGAGGCCGATCGGCTGGAGGCTCTGGCCGGCCAGTGCAGCGAGCGTGAGCGCGCCGCGATGCAGGTCGAGCGCGAGGTGAACTCGCTCTATTCGTGCCTGTTGGTGAAGGACAAGGTCGGCGAGGAGTTCGAGGCCACGGTCTCGTCGCTCACCGACAACGGCTTCTTCGTCGAGCTCGACGAGCTGTACGTCGAAGGCATGGTGAAGGGCGAGACGGTGGGCCCGCGGTTCGAGTTCGACCCGACGACCTACCGCATGTACTTCACCGGCGGGCGCGTGGTGCGGGTGGGGCACGAGCTGCGGGTCGTGCTCACCTCGGTGAACCTGCAGCGCAAGCAGATCGACTTCGAGGTGGTGGAGTTCCACTCGACGGAGAAGGACGAGCGGGAGCCGCTGGCGCCGCGCGAGGGCCGAGAGGCTCCGCGGGGGAAGTTCGATCCCGCCGACCGGCTGGCGAAGCTGCGCCGGGAGCGGGCCGGTGGTGGTGGTGGTCGAGGGAAGTCCGGGCGCGACGAGCGCCGGGGGCCGGCGTTCAGCGGTGGCCGGGAACGGCCGCGCCGCGAGCAGCCGCCGGCGTTCGAGCCGCGCGAGGGTGGAGAGGGCATTCCCCCGGGCGAGGGTTCCGCGGGGACGGGGTTCAACCCTCGCGAGCGGATCGACCGGCTCTGGCAGCAGAAGGGTGGCCGGGGCGCCGCGAAGAGCGAGCGCGGCAGTCGGTTCGGAGCGGCGCCACGGGGCGGTCGTGACGAGCGCGGCGGTGGCGGACGCTTCGGCGGCCGCGACGAGCGCGGTGGAGCTCGTGGCGAGGGTACCGGTGGCGGCGGGTTCGGCCGCGGCGGCGGGAAGTTCGGCGGCCGAGACGATCGCGGCGGCGTCGCGCGAGGCGAAGGGAAGGGCGGCGGACGCTTCGGTGCTCCCGGGGCGGGATCGGGCCGCGGTGGCTCCGAGCGCGGGGGTGGGAAGTTCGGCGGCCGGGACGATCGCGGCGGCTTCTCGCGAGGCGAGGCGAAGGGCGGCGGTCGCTTCGGTGGCGCCGGCGGCCGCGACGATCGCGGCGGCTTCTCGCGCGGTGAG
>JBBIOE010000006.1:0-75717 GCA_037443525.1 Archangiaceae bacterium
CCTTTGAGCTCCTTTTCGAAGCGGCTCTCCTCCGCGCGCTGCACCGCCTGGGCGATGGCCTTCTCCAGCTCGGCCTTCACCGCGTTGGCGGCCTCGCCGACGGCGCGCCGCTCGTCGGGCGCCAGCTTCCCCATGCCGCCCAGGATCGACGAGAGCTCGCCCTTCTTGCCCAGAAACTTCACCCGCGCCGTCTCCACGGCCTCCGGCGTCGACGCCACGCCCAGCTCCGTCTTCGCGGTCTCGAGGAGGGCCTTCAGTCGCTCGTGCATTGTGATCTTCCCTTCGAAAAGCGAACGGGGCCGCCCCTTGTGGAGGCGACCCCGTCAGATAGCTCTACTGCTTCGCTCGTCAGGCCGCCTTGGCAATCTGGGCGACGGCGCCAAACCCGGCGGGGTCGTGCACCGCGAGGTCCGCGAGGATCTTGCGATCGATCGCGACCTTGGCCTTGGTGAGGCCGGCGATCAGCTTGGAGTAGGAGATGCCGAGCGCGCGGGCCGCCGCGTTGATGCGGACGATCCACAGCGAGCGGAAGTCGCGCTTCCTGCGCGCGCGGTCGCGCGACGAGTAGTCGAGCGCCCGCTCCACCGCCTGGTTGGCGCGGCGGTAGCAGTTCTTGCGACGCCCGCGAAAACCCTTCGCGAGCTTGAGAATCGAATTTCGACGACGACGAGCCTTGACGCCCTTTTTGACGCGCATGTCACCACTCCTGAATCAGTTAGCCCCGTAGGGGAAGAGTTCCTTGACGACCTTCTTCGCGTCCATGCCGGAGAGGTGATCGGTGCCGCGGTTGCGGCGACGACGATCCTGCGACTTGGCGAAGGTGAACATGTGCTTGCCGAAGGCGCGGCCGTGCTTCACCTTGCCGCTCTTCTTCACGTGGAGGCGCTTCTTGGCGCTGCTGCGAGTCTTGAGTTTGGGCATGACTTCCCTGCTGGAACGGATGAAAGGGCGAGGCACGTACCGTGTGACACCCGCTGTGTCAACCCCGGACGTGCACGCTTCGACGGAAACGGAAGCCGACGGCTGCCCGACCCCAGGCTACGCCGACTTCGGCGGCTCGGCGGCAGGCGAAGCGTGCGGCGCGTGGGTCACCACGGGGCCAGCGCCCGGAGGAGCCGCGGCGGGAGCCGGCGCGGGGGCGGCGGCCTTGTCGTTCTCGCCCGGACCGGAGGGACGAGGCGCCGACGGGCTCACCGACTTCTTCTCCGCCTTCTCCTTCTCCATCTGCGCGATGGCGAGGCGCTGGGCGTCGCGGGCCTTCTGAGCGGTCTTGGAGTTCGGGCCGATGATCATGAAGAGCGCCTTGCCCTCCATGCGCGGCGGCTGCTCGACCACGGCCACGTCCTTCAGGTCGTTGACCACGTCGTCGAGGATGGCGCTCCCGAGCTCGCGGTGCGTGATCTCGCGGCCGCGGAACATGATCGTGATCTTCGCCTTGTTGCCCTCTTCGAGGAACTCGCGGGCGTGGCGGACCTTGGTCTCGTAGTCGTGCTCCTCCGTCTTCGGGCGGAGCTTGACCTCTTTGATCTTCACCACGATCTGCTTCTTCTTGGCCTCGTTCGCCTTCTTCTTCTCTTCGTACTTGAAGCGCCCGTAGTCCATGATCTTGCAGACCGGGGGCTTGGCCATCGGGTTGACTTCGACGAGGTTCAGCTCGGCTTCGCGGGCCTTCGCGAGCGCCACCTCGATGGGGAGGACGCCCAGCTGCTCGCCGTTCGGTCCGACGACGCGGACTTCGCGGGCTTTGATACGGCGATCAGTTCTTTGGTCACGGGCGAGTGCGATGGCGATGCCTCCGGTTTTGCTCGATGAACGAGGGTGATTCGAGGGCGGGCACCATAGCGATCGCCCCCCAACTGTCAACACCCGCCGTTGCAGAAGTCGCGCCGTGATCGAGCCCGCGATTCAGCTGCCTGATGGGTGGGCACCTCATTTCCCGGGGGGAAAATGCCCCTCGAAATCTTCCCTCAGGGCCTTGCACGGGGTGGTGAGACGAGGAGATTCTGGGCGGAGGATCTTTGGCCATTGCATGGGGGGCCCATGGAGATCACCGACGTCAAAGTGTTTCCGGTCGACGAAGACAAGCTGCGCGCCTACGTCACCATCACGCTCGATCACTGCTTCGTGGTGAGAGACCTGAAGGTGATCTCGGGCACGGGGGGCCTCTTCGTGGCGATGCCGGCGAAGAAGCGCAAGGACGGCACGTACAAGGACATCGCGCACCCGCTGAACGCGGAGACCCGCGAGAAGCTCGAGCGCATCGTCCTGGCGGCCTTCGAGAAGTCGGAGCGCGCGCCAGGCGAGCGGCGGCCGAGCCTGGAGACCGCGGCGGTGGGCGCGGCCTACTCCGAGCTCGACTGACCTCCTCAGCGGTCCATTGAACGGGTCGTGGCCGTGGTGTACGCAAGGCCATGCCCGTCAGCCACGACTTCAAGGTCTTCTCCGGGAACTCGAACCGAGCGCTCGCGGAGCGCATCTGCGAGTACCTCAAGCGCCCCCTGTCGAAGGCCGACGTCAGCCGCTTCTCCGACGGTGAGGTGCAGGTGGAGATCGGCGAGAACGTGCGCGGCTTCGACGTCTTCGTGATCCAGTCGACCTGCCCGCCGGTGAACGATCACCTGATGGAGCTGCTCATCATGTGCGACGCGCTCAAGCGCGCGAGCACGACGTCGATCACCGCGGTGCTGCCCTACTACGGCTACGGCCGGCAGGACCGGAAGGTGGCGGCGCGCACGCCCATCACCTCGAAGCTGGTGGCCGACCTGCTGGTGACCGCGGGCGTCACGCGGGTGGTGTCGATGGAGCTGCACGCCGGGCAGATTCAGGGCTTCTTCAACATCCCCACCGATCACCTCTACGCGTCGCCGGTCTTCCTCGACGACCTGAAGGCCAAGTTCCCGAACACCGACGACCTGGTGCTGGTGTCGCCGGACGCCGGCGGCGTGGAGCGCGCGCGGGCCTACTCGAAGCGCCTCAACTGCCCGTTGGCGATCATCGACAAGCGGCGCCCGCGCCCGAACGCGTCGGAGGTGATGAACCTCATCGGCGACGTGAAGGGCAAGGACGCGGTGATCATCGACGACATCTGCGACACCGCGGGGACGCTGGCGCTGGCCGCGTCGGCCCTGAAGGACAAGGGCGCGCGCCGGGTGTTCGCGTACATCGTGCACCCCATCCTCTCCGGGCCGGCGATCACCCGCATCACCGAGTCGGTGCTGGAGGAGCTGGTGGTGACCGACACGGTGCCGCTGTCCAAGGCGGCGCAGGGGTGTTCGAAGATCCGCGCGGTGGGCAGCGAGCGGCTGTTCGGCGAGGCCATCGCGCGCATCTACCGGGCCGAGTCGCTGTCGAGCCTGTTCGTCTGAGTCTGAGAGGAGCGCACATGAGGGGGCTGGTGCTGTCGCTCGGAGTGCTGGCGTGCTCATGCGGGCCTCAGGCGTTCCCGAACGACTTCCGCTTCGGCGCGTCGATCGCCGGCTTTCAGGTCGACCCGGGCTGCCCGACGCTCTCTCCCGAGAAGTGCGAGGACCGGCGGAGCGACTGGTACCAGTGGGTCAACGCCAAGACCGAGCTCGACGATCTGAAGAACCTGATCACCTTCGAGCCGGTGGCCGACGGCCCGGGGCACTGGGAGCTGTACGAGAAGGACTTCGACCTCGCGAAGAAGGAGCTGGGGCTGAACGCGCTCCGGACCTCGATCGAGTGGAGCCGGGTGTTCCCGAGCTCCACCGAGGGGCTCGAGGGTGACGCGCTGGCGGCGGCGGCGAACCCCGACGCGCTGGCGACCTACCACGCGATGTTCAAGGCGCTGAAGGCGCGGGGGCTGAAGCCGCTCGTCACGCTGCACCACTACACCCTGCCCGTCTGGCTCCACGACGGGGTGGCCTGCCACAAGGACCTCGCGGGCTGCACCAACCGCGGCTGGCTCGACCCGGTGCGGCTGAAGAAGGAGCTGGCCAAGTACGGCGCCTTCGTGGCCAAGGAGTTCGGCGGCGAGGTCGACGACTGGGCGACGTTGAACGAGCCGTTCGCGGTGGTGCTGCCGGGTTTTTTGTTCCCGTCGAAGGATCGGGTGAACCCGCCCGGCGTGTCGTTCCGCTACGCCGAGGCGAAGCAGGCGATGCTCGCGATGATCGAGGCCCACGCGCTCTTGTACGACGCGGTGAAGGCCAACGACGTCACCGACGCGGACGGCGACGGCGTGAAGGCGAACGTCGGGCTGGTGTACGCGCTGCCGGCGGCCCGGGGAGTGGACCCCAACAGCAAGGCCGACAAGCGCGCCGCCGACAACGTCTTCTACCTCTACAACACGGCCTTCCTCGACGCGGTGATCAACGGAGTGGTCGACGCGGATCTCGACGGCAAGCCCGACTCGGCGGACCCGCGCGCGGACCTGAAGGGCCGCATGGACTACCTGGGCGTGAACTACTACTCGCGCATCGTGGTGAAGGGGACCGCCGACCCGAGCTTCCCGACGCTCTCGCCGCTGACGCACTTCGATCCCCTCACCCTCGTGCCCTTCACCGACGAGCCGCAGGGGCTCTACGACGTGCTGATGTGGGCGAAGGACCGCTACCACCTGCCGATGATCATCACCGAGACCGGCGCGAACGACCCCGCCGACGACGGCACCGGGGTGAGCTGGTTCATCCGGTATCTCACCGAGACCAAGCGCGCGATTCGGGACGGCGCCGACGTGCGCGGGTTCTTCACCTGGTCGCTGATGGACAACTACGAGTGGAACCAGGGCATGGCGATGAGGTTCGGCATCTACGCCGTGAGCGCCGACGCGGCGAAGACCAGGACGCCGAGGCAGATCGCGAAGGCCTGGAAGGACGTGACGACCGCGCGGGACGTGCCGGAGAGCTGGGCGAAGAAGTACCCGGTGCCGTGACGCCGCCTCAACGCGCTTGAATTCGGGGCGCGACCCTGAGTCTATCGGCGCGGATTTTTCAATCAGGGGCGAAAGCCGGGAGCGGACCGTGATGCGGAGCGTGTGGACGAGTGCGTGGGTGGTGTTGGGACTGCTGGGCGCGCTGGGCTGCACGACGAGCGTGCCACCTGCAACCGACGGAGGGGCGGTCCCCACCTGCGCCAGCCTGTGTGACGGGTGCTGCGACGCGGCCGGGCGGTGCCACGGCGGGGCGTCGGCGGAGGCCTGCGGCGAGGGGGGCAAGCTGTGCGCGAGCTGCGGCTCGAGCGAGCTCTGCGCCAAGGGCGTCTGCGAGGTCTACGACTGCCGGACCACGGCGAGCGCCTGCGGCGCGGGCACCGTCTGCGAGCAGGGCTCGGGCCGTTGCGTGACGGCCTGCAGCGGGAACGCCGATTGCCACCGCACGGGCGAGAGCTGCACCAGCGGCCAGTGCGTCTGCGCGTCCGGCACGCACGCCTGCGGCGCCCAGTGCGCGAGCAACACCAGCGTCCAGAGCTGCGGCTCGAGCTGCACGCCCTGCCCCGCGCCCGAGCACGCGACCGCCACCTGCGACGGCCAGCGCTGCGACTTCACCTGCGCGGCCCCCTTCATCAAGTGCGGCAGCGGGTGCTGCATGGCCACCGGCTCCCTGGGCGCCGGGGAGCTGCACTCCTGCATGCTGACCAGCCAGGGCGGCGCCAAATGCTGGGGCGACAACACCTACGCTCAGCTCGGCGACGGCACCGTGGCCAACCGCTCGCGGCCGGTGGACGTGCAGAGCCTCAGCGGAGCGGTGACGCTCACGCTCGGCGCGTACCACTCGTGCGCGCTGCTCGCCGACGCGGGCGTGGCCTGTTGGGGCCGCAACAACCATGGCCAGCTCGGTGACGGGACGTTGGCCGATCGCAACGTTGCGACGCCGGTGCAGGGGCTTCTGGCGGCGAAGAGCGTATCGGCCGGGGCGTGGCACACCTGCGCCGTGACGACCCAGGGGAAGGTGATGTGCTGGGGCGAGAACAGCTACCGCCAGCTGGGCAACCTGGCTGGCAGCGACTGGAACGCGGCGTTCGGCAGCCGGGACAGCAAGGTCCCGGTGGAGATCGACGATCCGACCGAGACCTTCACGGCCGTCGCCGCGGGCGGCGTCAACACCTGCGCGCTGACCACCGGGAACGGCGTCACCTGTTGGGGAAGCGACTCCTGGGCGCTGGTCACGAACCTCTGCGACGGCAGCTACAGCAACCCCGTCGGCGGCTGCCGCGGCAGCGGCCCCGACCGGACCAAGGGACCCACCCCCCAGCCCATGCTCGCATCGGACGTGTTCGCGCTGTCGGTCGGGGCCAGCTCGGCGTGCGCGGTAGTGGGCACGGGCGCGGCGAAGTGCTGGGGCGCCCTCCCGTCCAGCTCGTACTCGACGTCGAACACCCCGGCCACCGTCAGCGGGCTCACCAGCGCCAGCGGCCCCACCGTCGCTGCGGTCGACCCCGGCATCCTGGGCAGCGGGTGTGCCCTGAACTCCGGCGGGCAGGTGCTCTGCTGGGGCGTCAACAGCCCGCTCTCGACGCCGTTCGGGCTGGACGGAGGCGTGATCGGCCTGGCGACGGGGTCCAACCACAGCTGCGCCGCCTTGGCCGACGCGGGAGTGCGGTGCTGGGGCTTGAACACGACCGGCCAGCTCGGCGACGGCACGACTCAGCCGAGGACCGTGCCCGTCGACGTGGCGTTCTAGCGTCGGCGCTCCAGCCACTGCCCCCGCCTCGAGGAGTCTCCGGTCGGGCTCGTCGAGACGGAGCCGGGCGCGCTTGCTCATCCGGTACCTCAGGGAGACACAGCGGGCGATCAAGGACCGCGCCGACGTCCGCGGGTTCTTCACCTGGACCCGGATCGACCCCCACGAGTGGGACCCGGCGTGACGTTCAAGATGGGCATACATGCCGTGAGCACCGACGCCGCGGAGATGGGCCGAGGCAGGTCGCGAAGCTCTGGGCCGACGTGACCAAGCGCGCGGCCTGGGCGTTTCGGGGTAGCGTTTACGCTCGTGATTTGGCTCGGGATGCTCTGCGCGGTGGCGCTCGGCCAGGGGGACGACGGGCCGCAGCATCTCCGCCTGGGGCGGGAGCTCAATGCCGGTGAGCGTGAGGTGGTCGCGAAGAACGCGGCCGTGTTCGCCGAGACGGTGAACGTCATCGCCGCCGAGCTGCGAAGGGCGGGCAAGTCCTGCCGTGCCTCCAGCACGCTCTGGAGCGCCACCGAGTCGCTCGTGTGCGACTCGAAGACGCTCACCGAGGAGCTCGATCGGGTTGAGGTTCTCCTCCTCGCCCCCGAGGGCGCTCGAGGAAGTCCCGCGAGCTCATCCCCGGTGCCCATCCAATCCTCCCGTCCCGGCCTGACCGTTCAGGGACCACCGGATCCCGACGTGTACGGAGCGCTGTGGGCGACCGTCGCTGACGTCACGAACACTGGCGCGCCTCGCGTGGAGCTCAAGATGCCCAATTCCCCGTCATGGCGGCGAGCCGCCATGAATCTGGACTCCAACGCAATCAGCCGGGTACTCCGGAAGCTCTCGACGTTGCCCCCGCGACGCCCGCTCACCGCGACGCCCGGCGCCACGGCGCTGTCGGCGGAAGTCCGGGCGCGCCGCGAGCGAGAGGTCACCTCGTGGTTGTTCTCCACCTTCCCGGTGTGGAACACGTTCGTGGTCGACCGGGCACCGCTGCGCCCGAGCTTCACGATTTCGCCCGAGGACCTCCGCGGGCTCCGTGCTTCGGCACCCGACGTGGACCCGGCGCTCTTCGAAGCCTTCGCCAAGAGCCTGTCGTCGGGAGCCCTGCCTCAGCTCCCGCCGGGGCTGTCCTTCTCTTGGAGTGGCCAGGTGAGCGCGATCTTCCGCGACGCGGGCACCATCACCGATGGATGGATCGAGTTCTCGCGCCGTTTCCCGAAGGCGGGCGGCTTCTTGAAGATCTCGGCGATCGCCTTCAGCTCCGACGGCACGCAGGCGATGGTCGCCGTCGATCGAACTGCCGGCGCCTTGGCTGGGGGCGGCAACACCTATGTCCTGGCGAGGTCCGCGGATGGACGCTGGAGCCTGCTCTACAGCGCCCTGAACTGGATCTCGTGAGCGCTACAGCTTCTCTTCCGGCGTCTCGAGGAGCTTCAGGTCCTTCTTGTCGAGCGTCAGCTTCGCGAAGAGGTCTGGCCGGCGCGCCTGGGTGAGCTTGAGCGCGTGCCAGCGCCGCCAGCGGGCGATGCGCGCGTGGTCGCCGCTCTGTAAGACCTCGGGCACCTTCAGGCCCCGCCACTCCGGCGGCCGCGTGTAGTGCGGGTGCTCGAGCAGGTCTGCCTCGAAGCTCTCGGTGGTGGCCGACTCGGCGTTGCCGAGGACTCCTGGGACGAGCCTCGCCACCGCGTCGAAGACGCACAGCGCCGCGAGCTCACCGCCGGTGAGCACGAAGTCGCCCAGCGACAGCTCCTCGTCGATCGCCGTCATCGCCCGCTCGTCGACGCCCTCGTAGCGGCCGCAGACCAGGATCGCCGAGCCGGCTTCCGCCAGCGACCGCGCCTTCGCCTGGGTGAACGCCGGCCCGCGCGGGCTCATCAAGAGCACCTTCGCGCCCGGCAGCCGCGCCTTCGCCGCCTCGATGGCCAGCACCAGCGGCTCGGCCTTCATCACCATGCCCGCGCCGCCGCCGTAGGGCGCGTCGTCGGTGACGTGGTGCTTGCCCGCCGCGAAGTCGCGCACGTCGGTGACCGTCAACTCGACCAGCTTCTTCTCCAGCGCCTTCCCCAGCACGCTCTCCTTCGCGTAGCCGTGGATCATCGGCGGGAAGAGGGTCAGGACTTCGGCGCGGAAGGTGGAGATCACGGCGGGCAGGACGGTCGGTTCTCGGTGTTCGGCACCCTTCGACTTCGCTCAGGGTGAACGGAGGGTCCTGCGGAGATCATTCCAGCTCGAGCGGCTTCACCACGATCGACTTCTCGGCGAGCTTCACCTCGACCACGAAGTCCTCGGCGAAGGGCACCATCAGCTCGCCGCGCGCGCCGCCGCGAATCACCAGGTTCGGCACCGGGCCCGCGGCGTAGATCTCCACCACCGTGCCCAGCGCCTCGCCCTCCGGCGTCTTGGCCTCGAGCCCCACCAGATCGCCCTGGAAGAACTCCCCCGGCTCGGGCTCGTCGAGATCCTCGCGGTGGGCGAGCAGCGTCGAGCCGATCAGCGCCTCCGCGCCTTCGCGCGTCGTCACGCCGCCGAAGAACACCAGGAGGTCACCCTGCGGCCCCTCGCGGACCTCGTCGACCTCGAGCTCCTTCTCTCCGCCGCCGCGCAGCCGACACACGACGCGCTCGACGTCGAAGAGCACCTCCGAGGCGGGATCGTGCGTGTGCACCGCGACCTCGCCCTTGAGCCCGTGGGCGCGGGCGACGTAGCCGAACACCAACAGGTCGTTCACGGAGCGGCCGGCGGCGACGCCGCGGGCACCTGAGGCTGCGCCGCATGGGTCGCGTTGCGGCGGTCGTCCATGATCTCGAGGCGAACCTTCACGCCAGCCTTCTGGGCGGCGTGCGTCAGCACCGTGCGGAACGCGTTCACGGTGCGCCCTTCACGCCCAATGATCTTCCCGATGTCTTCGGGAGCGACCTTGAGCTCGTACAGCATGACGCCCTCTTGGGGCGTCACCTTCAGCTCGACTGCCTCGGGCCGGTCGACCAGCGCCTTGGCGATGTACTCGACCAGGCCCTTCACGAAACGCTCAGGCCTTCGCGGGAGCGGCGGTGCGCTTCGAGCGCTTGTACAGCTCGCCCACGGTGTCCGACGGCTTCGCGCCGACCTTCACCCAGTGCGCCCAGCGCTCGTCGTCCACCGAGAACTTGGCGGGCTCGAAGTTGGGATCGTAGGTGCCGAGGGTCTCGATGAAGCGGCCATCGCGCGGCTTGCGCGAGTCGGCGGCGACCACGTGGTAGAAAGGGCGCTTCTTGGCGCCGGCGCGAGCAAGACGAAGGACGACGGACATTTCAGTGACTCCTCAAAAGTGATGACCCGAGGCCTCTAGCCGTACCGTGAGGAAAGTGTCAAGGGTCACCGGGGTTTGAGGCCGGTCGTGGGGCCCCTCCCCTGGGGGCGAAGGTCACCTTGGGGGCGCCGTCCCGGGCGTCGACGTTGGCCAACTGCCCGCAGGCCGCCGCGATGTCCCGCCCCCGGTTCTGGCGGATGAACGCCGCGAGGTGGCCCTCGTCGAGCAGCGCGCGGAAGGACTCGGCCCGGTTGTCCCTCGGCGACCCGAAGCCCAGGCCCGGGTTGTCGTTGTACTGAATGAGGTTCACCTTCACCGGCAGGCCGCGGAGCAAGGCCACCAGCCGCCCGGCGTCCTCGTCGGTGTCGTTGACGCCCTCCATCAAGACGTACTCGAGGGTGATGCGCCGGCCCTGCTTGAGGGGGAAGGTCTTGATGGCCTCGACGAGGTCCGCGATCTTCCAGCGCTTGTTGACCGGCATGATGCGGTCGCGCGTCTCGTCGCTCGAAGCGTTGAGCGAGATGGCCAGCTTCACGTCGGTCTCGGTGGCGAAGCGGGCGATCATGTCCACCAGCCCCACCGTCGACACCGTGATGTGCCGCGACGAGAAGTTGGGCCCGTCCTCGCTCTGGAGCAGCTCCAGCGCGCGCTTCACGTTCTCGAAGTTGTGCAAGGGCTCGCCCATGCCCATGAAGACGAGGTTGGTGAGCGGCCTGAGCTGAGTGAGCTTCCGCTCCTCGCGCAGGGCGCGGTTGACGGCGTGGACCTGGGCGACGATCTCCGAGGCCTCCAGGTGCCGAACCAGGCCCAGCGTGGCGGTGGCGCAGAACCGGCACCCCATCGCGCAGCCGACCTGGGTGGAGACGCAGAGGGTCTGCCGCTCGGGAGAGGGCATGTAGACCGACTCCACGAAGCGGCCGTCGGTCGTCTTGAAGCGGTACTTGATGGTGCCGTCCTGGGAGCGCTGCTCGAGATCCTTCTCCACGCCAACCAGGGTCGCGGCCTTCTCGAGGCGGGCGCGCAGGTCCTTGGAGAGATCGGTCATCTCCTCGAAGCGGGTGGCGCCGCGCTGGTGAATCCACCGGTAGAGCTGCTTGGCGCGGAAGGGCTTCTCACCGAGCTCGGTGAGGAAAGCGGTGAGCTCTTCCAGCGTGCGCGAGGCGAGATCGACGGGGGTGGACACGTCGGGGCCCATAACCTCCCCCCTGGGCCGGGCACAACTCCCAGACACGACGACGCCCGCCGCGGCATGGGCCGGGCGGGCGTTCGTGCCGCGGAAATCAGGTCCGACTCAGTCCTTCTTCCAGGTGTACGCGAACTGCTCGGTGGCGCGGAAGAAGTACGCGGTCTCGATCTTCGCGTTCTCGAGCGAGTCGCTGCCGTGCACGGTGTTGGCGTCGATGGACTTGGCGAAGTCGGCGCGGATGGTGCCCTTCTCGGCCTTCTTCGGGTCGGTGGCGCCCATGAGCTCGCGGTTCTTGAGGACGGCGTTCTCGCCCTCGAGGATCATCACCACCACCGGGCCCGAGGTCATGAACGAGCAGAGGTCCTTGAAGAAGGGGCGGTCCTTGTGGACGGCGTAGAAGCCCTCGGCCTCCTGCTTCGACAGGTGCTGCATGCGAATCGCGACCGGCTTGAGGCCGTTCGACTCGAAGCGGCTGATGATCTTGCCGATGACGCCCTTCTCGACGCCGTCGGGCTTGATGATGGAAAGAGTACGCTCGATCGCCATGGGTTTCCGTCTCCGGTGAGAGTTTCGGGCACGCGGCTACACCGTGAGGCGGGTGGAGGACAAGGGAAACCGGCCGGTGGGCTTCTCGCCTCGGCCGCCTACGGGTAGAAGCGCCGGCCCATGCCGCAGGCCCCGCGACTCCCCGAGATTCTGGCCCCCGCCGGTGACGCCGAGTCGCTCGCCGCCGCGCTCTCCGCCGGGGCGGAGGCCGTGTACTTCGGCCTCGACGAGGGGCTCAACGCGCGGGCGCGGGCCACCAACTTCTCGGTGGAGCGGCTGCCCCAGATCTGCGCCCAGGTGCACCGAGCCGGCGCGCGCGCGTACGTGACCTTGAACACGCTGGTGTTCGAGCACGAGCTGCCCACGCTGGAGGAGCTGTTGCGGGCCTGCGCGCGCTCGGGCGTGGATGCGATCATCGTGCAGGACCCGGCGGTGGCGCTGATCGCGAAGGCCCTGGCGCCGACGCTCGAGGTGCACGCCTCGACGCAGATGACGATCTCGAGCCCCGAGGGCGCCGCGTTCGCCGAGCGGCTCGGCGTCACGCGGGTGGTGGTGCCCAGGGAGCTGTCGGTCGAGGAGATTCGGACCTTCGCGAAGGGCACGCCGCTCGAGCTGGAGGTCTTCATCCACGGCGCGCTCTGCATGTCCTGGAGCGGCCAGTGCCTGACCTCGGAGGCCTGGGGTGGGCGCTCGGCGAACCGGGGGCAGTGCGCCCAGTCGTGCCGGCTGCCCTACCAGCTGGTGGTGGACGGCCAGGTGCGCGCGCTCGACGACGTAGCGTACCTGTTGTCGCCGCTCGATCTCGCCGGCGCGCGCGCGGTCTCGGAGCTCGCGGCCATCGGAGTGGCGAGCCTGAAGATCGAGGGGCGCTTGAAGGGGCCCGCCTACGTCACCACCGCGGTGGAGGGCTACCGCCGCTGGCGAGAGGCGATCGCACAGAGGCGCGAGGGCACCCGGGAAGCGCAGGCGCAGCTGAAGGCCGATCTCGGGCGAATGGCGGTGTCGTACTCGCGCGGGTTCTCCGACGGCTTCCTCGCGGGCTCCGATCACCAGGATCTCGTCGAGGGGCGCTTTCCCAAGCACCGCGGGGCGCTGCTCGGCGAGGTGGTCGAGGTGCGCGGCGGAGAGGTGCTGGTGAGGCGGGCCCAGCGCGTGCCGTCGGGCGGCGTCGGGACCGGCGAGGGCTATCGCCCCGAGGGCGCGGTGCGGGTGGCGCTGCCGGTGATCGGCGGCGCGAGCCCGGAGGATGCCCGCGGCGTGCCGATGCAGGTGCCGGAGCCGGTGCCGGGGTGCGGCGTGGGCTTCGACACCGGGCGACCGCAGGACGACGAGCCCGGCGGCCCGATCTTCGGCCTGGAGCCCACGGCGAACGGGTGGTGGCTGCGCTTCGGCCGCCCGGGCCCGGACCTCGCGCGGGTGAAGCCGGGACATCGCGTCTGGCTGTCGTCCGATCCGCGGCTGACGGCCGAGGCGAACGCGGCGGTGGAGGAAGGCACGCGCGGCGTTCCGGGCCGGATTCCGGTGGTGCTCGAGGTTCGGGGGCGCGCTGGCGAGCCGCTCGAGGCGACGTTCACCGTGCGACCCGAGCGGAGCCCTGAGGGGTCGTCACCTCTCGACCCGTCACCGCTCAGCCCGAGCCCTTCGGCTCCGCTCAGGACAGGCTGCGTCGAAGGCCCGCTGGGTGCACCTCTCGCGACCGGTCCCTCGACTCCGCTCGGGACGAACGGCATGGACCCATTCGTGATGAACCGTCAGCAGCGGAGTCGAGGGCCGGCGGAGCTCCGCAGTCCGATCGGCTCGGCCGAGGTCCTCGACGCCGCTCGACCTGAACGGTGGCAGGTTCCTCATCTCGGCCAACCCCCTCGGACTGAACGACCGAAGGCTCCTCGTCTCGCCCTCCTCTCCGTCTCCGCGCGCACCGACATCGCCCTCGCCCCCTCGAAGGGCGCGGGCCTCGATGTGGCGCTGGTCTCCGACAAGCTCGGCGCTCTGGGGGGAACGCCCTTCCGCCTCGCCGAGGTGGTGCTCGTCGGCTTGGAGCCCGGCCTTCACCTGCCTGTCTCGGCGCTCAAGTCGCTGCGCCGCGGGCTGATCGAGTCGCTGGAGGAGAAGGTGCTCGAGGCCGCGAAGCACGCGGTGAGCGAAGGCAGCGCGACGGAGCGGGTGCGGGCCGAGGCGCGGGCGCTGGGAGAGTCGGCACCCTTCGACTCCGCTCAGGGCGAGCGGGAGGTTCGGCGTTCGGCACCCCTCGACTCCGCGCCGGTCCTCGTGCCCCTCGTCCGCACCGCGCCGCAGCTCGAGGCGGTCATCGCGCTCGGCTTGCGCGAGGTCGAGCTCGACTGGATGGAGCTCGTGGGTCTGGAGAAGGCCGTGCGGCGCGCGCGGGAGGCCGGCCTCTTCGTCACCATCGCCACCACCCGCGTGCAGAAGCCCGGAGAGGAAGGCGTCGACTCGCGGCTGGCCCGGCTCTCTCCCGACGGCGTGCTGGTGCGGCACTGGGGCGGCCTGATGCAGTTCTCCCGGGCCGGCGCCGCGCGCCCCATGGTCCACGGAGACTTCTCGCTCAACGTCACCAACTCCGTCACCGCGCTGCACCTTCTGGCCCTCGGCTGCGACACCCTCACGGCGGCGCACGATCTCGACGAGGCGCAGCTCCACGCGATGCTCGCCCACGTGCCGGCCCACAAGGTCACCGTCGCGGTGCACCACCACATCGCCACCTTCCACACCGAGCACTGCGTCTACGCGCACACGCTCAGCCACGGCCGCGACTTCCGCACCTGCGGCCGCCCCTGCGAGAAGCACCAGCTCGCGCTCGAGGATCGCGAGGGCCGCCGCCACCCGGTGGTCGTCGACGTCGGCTGCCGCAACACCGTCTTCAACGCCCAGGCCCAGAGCGCCGCGCGGGCCGTGCCGGGGCTCATCGCCAAGGGCGTGCGCCGCTTCCGCGCCGAGCTCGTCTGGGAAGATCAGGCGACCACCGCCTCGGTGCTGACGGCGTGGCGGAGCCTGTTGGAAGGAAGCCTGAGCCCCGCCGAGCTCCTCCGCCGCATCGAGGGCCACGAGCAGTTCGGCGTCACCGCCGGCACGATGCAGACCTTCGACGCGCCACGCCGCCTGGGAGGGCCGCAGCATGAGCGACGCTGACCAGCCACGCCTCGCTGCCCTGCGCGCCGGCATCGACGCGCTCGACGATCACCTGCTGCAGCTCCTCTCTGCGCGGACCCGCCTGGTGAAGGAGATCTGGGCCATCAAGGCCGACCTGGGGCTCGGCGCCAGCGACCCCGCGCGCGAGGCCCAGATGCGCGAGCGCCTCCTCTCTCGGGCCAACGAGCTCGGCCTCGACCCCAAGGCGATCGAGGCCGTGCTCGCCACCATCATCGGGAAGAACCTGAGCCGCCCTCCCGGCGAGCGCAGGCTCTAGATGCCGTCGCCGTCCTGCCCCGGCGCGCAGGCGACGCACACCTCGCGCGGGATGACGCCGAGGGCCTGCAGGCGCCCGAAGATCCAGCAGCCCATGCAGAAGGCGAAGGCCGCCTCGAGGAAGGCGAAGCAGGCGACGAGCATCGCCACGCCCCAAGCCGAGGTCTCGTACCCGGACACGAACAGGACCGTCGAGGTCACCGTGCAGGCGGCGCCGATGCCCTGGGCGAAGCGCTTGGGCGCGCCGGTGACCGGCTTGGGCCTCCACAGCCGCTTGGCCACCGCCATGGCGAAGCGCGCCAGCACCGAGAAGCGCGGTCCCCAGCCGGCGCGGAGGAGGAAGCCGGACGCCAACACCGGCACCGCCCACCAGACGCCGAACGCGTAGGCGACCACCAGCGTGCTCGTGACGACGGTGGCGACCACCCGAGCGGCGTACTCGTTGATCTGCCCGGGGAACGTGAACGAGAGGACGGGAGTCGGCATGCGGAGATCCTTCCGGGGCGACTACGGAGGTTCATCCGTTATAACGGATAGAGCGGTCGAGGGCTAGCGAATGAGGGGGCCGGTGGTCGGCACCTTCGACTCCCCTCAGGGTGCGGACTTCAGGCGTGAGCGCGCTGAATGACCTTCTCGATCTCCGCCTGGGAGAGCGTGTGGTCGCTGGTCTTCGCCTCGGCGAGCACGGCCTGGGCGACGACGTCGTTCTCGGCGAAGCCGTGCTGGGACAGCCAGAAGCGCACGTTGCTCATGCCGCTCATGGGGCCGATCTCGATTTCCTGGCGCTTGCCGAACACGCGCGCCGGCACCGCGGAGTACACGCGGTCCTCCAGCCACTCGTCGCCGAGGCCGCGGGCCTTGATGATCGCCGCCGCGTGCACGCCGGTGGCGGTGCGGAAGGCGTCCATGCCGGTGAGCGGGTAGTTGCGCGGCACCTCGATGCCCACGGACTTCGACGCCACGCGCACGTACTCCACCAGGTTCTCCACGGGGTACGGGTAGTTCCCCATCAGGTAGAGGTTCAGGATCACCTGATCGAGCGCCGCGTTGCCCACGCGCTCGCCGATGCCCAGCGCCGTGCCGTGGACGCGATCGGCGCCCGCCGCCACCGCCGCGAGGGCGTTCACCACCGCGAGGCCGCGATCGTTGTGGCCGTGGAAGTCGAGCTTCACGTCGGCGCCCATGCCGCGCACGAGCGCGTCGGCCCAGCGGATGAGGTTGTGCACGCCCTGCGGCGTGGCGTGACCGCAGGTGTCACACAGGGCGAGCCGCTTGGCGCCGTGATCGATCGCGTTGCGCAGCATGCGGTCGAGGTTCACCGGCGGGGTGCGGGTGGTGTCCTCGGTGACGTAGCAGAGGGTCAACCCCTGCTTGACCGCGAAGTCGATGGCCTTGGCCGAGGTCTCGAGGATGTGCTCGACGGACCAGTTCTCGGCGTACTGCCGAATCGGGGAGCTGCCGATGAAGGTGTAGACCTCGATGGGCTGCCCGGTGGCCTGCACCACGTCGGCGACGGCGGCGATGTCGGCCTCCACGGTGCGCGCGGCGCAGTTGGGGACGATGGAGAGCTTCCGGTCTCGAATGGTCTTGGCCAGCGCGGTCACGTCGGAGCGGGCGCGGGGGCCGGCGCCCGGGAGGCCGATGTCGGCGGCGCCGATGCCGATCGACTCCATCAAGAGGAGCAGCTCGATCTTCTGCTCCTGCGACGGGTCGACCACCGAGGGCGACTGCAGGCCGTCGCGGAGGGTCTCGTCGTTCAGCCGCGCCGCGCCCTTGGCGAGCGGGTCAGCCCCCTCCGACGTATTCCAGTCGTACACCCACTCGCTGCGAGGGATGTCGATGCGGGGACCGTTGGGCTTCTTCACGGGGAACCTCCGAGCAGAGCTGGCTGATGGGGCCTCCCTAACCGAGCCCGGCCTTTCGCTCAATCCCCCAGGACTACCGGCAGAGTTTTACGTCCTTGTTGCACCGGTCGACGCAGTCCGGCGTGACCATGTCGAGGTCGAACCTCGACTGCTCCGGAGTCGCGCTGCGCATTGGCTTCGGGCACCCATCCAGGCAGGCGTTGTAGATGTCGCGGCAGCGCTCCGACATCTTGGAGGTGTCGAGGGTGGCGCAGCCGGCGACGCCCAGCGCGGCGAGGCAAAAGAGCGCGGCCTTCACGGCTTCTTCACCTCGGGCGGCGGCGAGACGCGCTCGTAGGCCGGCAGGGTGGGCTCCCTGCCCTGGGCGATGTCGGCGGCGGCCACCACGGCCTCGACGACCTGGTTGTAGCCGGTGCAGCGGCAGAGGTTCCCCGAGAGCGCCTGGCGGATCTGTTCGCGGTTGGGGTTCGGGTTCCGGTTCAAGAGCGCCTTGGCGGACAGCATCATCCCCGGCTGGCAGAAGCCGCACTGCAGCGCGCCCGAGCGATCGAAGGCCTCCTGCACCGGGTCGACGCCCTTCCCGCCCATCGCCTTGTGCGCCGTGGCCAGGCCCTCGATGGTGAGCACCTTGCGGCCGTCGCAGCTCGCCGCGAGGGTGAGGCACGAGAGCACCGCCTCGCCGTCGAGCAGCACGGTGCACGCGCCGCAGTCGCCCTTGTCGCAGCCCTGCTTGGTGCCGGTGAGGCCCAGCCGGTAGCGCAAGGCCTCGAGCAAGGTCCAGTGCGGCTCGATCGCGAGCGCGACCTTGTCTCCGTTGACGGTGAGCTCAATCGTTCGCACGGGAAGGCTCCTTGCTGTCCAGGTCCGCGCTCGCCAGCGCCGCCACCAGCGCCCGCCGGACGAAGACCGGCACCATCAGGCGCCGGTACTCGTGATCGCCGGGCACGTTGGGCATCGGCCGGCACTGCTTGGCGGCCCTCTGCGCCACCTCTTCGATGGCCGCGGCCAACGCCTCCGAGCCCTCGCGCTTGCCCTTCACCAGCTCGGCGATGCCCTTGAGCCTCACCGGCCGGGCCTGCAGCGCCACCACCGCCACGTCGGCGTCGTCCACCAGGCCCCCGGTGAGATCGACGCGCGCCGCCACGCCGAGCTGCGGGAAGTCGATGGCCTCGCGGGAGCGGAGCTTCACGTAGGCGCCGCGGTGGCCTTCGCGCTGGGCGGGCACGCGCACCGAGACGAGCACCTCGCCCTCCTGGAGCCGGGTGTTGGCGGTGCCGTCGGCGTGGAAGAGCTCGTCGATGGGCACGGTGCGGCGGCCGCGCGGGCCCTGGAGCTCGATGGTCGCGCCCAGGGTGATGAGCGCGGGCGCGGTGTCGTTGCTCGCGGCGGCGACGCAGCGGCTCCCGCCGGAGACGACGTGGCACACCGAGCCGTCCTTCTTGAGGCAGAAGCCCAGGGACTTCCGCCAGAAGTGCGTCTGGTTGATGTAGCGGCAGCGGGTGTCGAGCAGCACGTTGCCGCCCAGGGTGCCCATGCGGCGCAGCTGCGGCCCGGAGACCAGCCCGGCGGCGATGGCCAGGGCCGGCGCCCGCGCGCGGACCGCCTCGTCGCAGGAGACGGCGTCGAGGGTCGTCATGGCGCCGATGACCAGCGCGCCGTCGGCCTCCACCGTGACGCCGCGCAGCTCGTGGAGGCGATCGAGGCTGACGAGCAGCTCCTTCTGGACGATGCGGTGCTTCAAGTTCGGGAGGAGATCGGTGCCGCCAGCGATGACCGAGGCCTTGTCTCCGTGCGCGGTGAGCACGGCCACGGCCTCGTCGAGGGTCGCGGGCGAGACGACCTGGAGCTTGGGGAGGCGCAGCATCAGCGGACCCCCGCGGCGTGAGCGAGCTGGCCCTGGGCCTTCTTCTTCTCGAGCGCGGCCAGCACCTTCATCGGCGTCAGCGGAAGCTCGCGCAGGCGGACCCCCACCGCGTCGAACACCGCGTTGGCGATGGCGGGGATGGCGGGGTGCAGCGGCCCTTCGCCGGCCTCCTTGGCGCCGTACGGCCCCTCGGGATCGATGCTCTCGACGATGAGGCTCTCGAGCTCGGGCACGTCGAGGGAGGTGGGCAAAGGGTAGTCGAGCAGCGACGGGCCCTGGTGGAGGCCGCGGTGATCGACGGCGTGCTCCTCGAGCACCACCTCGGCGGCGCCCATGTAGGCCGAGCCCTCCATCTGCCCGGCGACGAGCAGGGGGTTCAGCGCGCGGCCGCAGTCGTGGGCGATCCAGATCTTCTCGCAGGTGATGCGGCCGGTCTCGACGTCGACGGCGACCTCCGCCACGTGCGCGGTGAAGGAGTAGGCGGGCGAGGCGCCGATGGTGCCGCCGCGGTACTCGCCGCCGAGCTTGGGCGTGTTGTACGAGCCGGTGGAGCCCAGGGTGTCGAACTTCGCCTCGGCGACGTGGAAGGCCTCGCGGATGGCGACGTGTCGGGTGGCGTCCTGGGTGTCGATGGCCTCGCCGTGCAAGAGCGCCACGCGCGACGGGTCGACGCCCCACTTCTCGGCCATGGCCAGGGCGATGAGGCGCTTGAGCTTTCGGCAGGCGTCGATGCAGGCGTTACCGACCATGAAGGTGACGCGGCTGGAGTAGGCGCCGAGATCGACGGGGGAGAGATCGGTGTCCGCGGCCACCACGCGCACGTCGTCGGGCGCGACGCCCAGCTCCTCGGCGGCGATGGCGCGCACCACCGAGCTCGAGCCCTGGCCGATGTCGTTGCCGCCGGTGAAGACGGTGACGAGGCCGGAGCGATCGAGCTTCACCTGGATGCCCGCCTGCGGCATGGCGTTCGGGTACACCGGGTAGTTGGTGCCCGAGATGTACATCGAGCCCGCCACGCCGAGGCCGCGGCCGAAGGGCAGCTTGCCCCGGCGCTCCTTCCACCCGCTGGCCTTCTCCACCGCGTCGAGGCACTGGGCGAAGCCGCAGGAGGTGATGCGCTGGCCGTTGATGGTGGTGGTGTTGCCACCCTGATCGTTACGCCGGCGGAGCTCGAGGGGATCGAGGCCCAGCTTCTCGGCGATCTCGTCGAGCTGCACCTCGAAGGCGAAGCGGGGCTGCACCGAGCCGTGGCCGCGCTTGGGGCCGCAGGGCGGCTTGTTGGTGAAGACGCGGGTGGAGTCGAAGCGGTAGGCGGGGAAGCGGTACGGCCCGGTGAGGAGCTGCCCCGAGTAGTACGTCGTCACCAGCCCGAAGGAGCTGTAGGCGCCGCCGTCGATGAGGATCTTGGCGTCGACCGAGAGGATCTTCCCGTCCTTCGACGCGCCGGTCTTGTAGTGCATGCGCATCGGGTGGCGGCCGCGGTGCGCGAAGAAGACCTCCTCGCGGGTGTAGAGCATCTTCACCGGGCGGCCGGTGATGAGCGCCAGCTTGGCGACGCAGAACTCGAGGCTGAAGGGGTCGGACTTGCCGCCGAAGGCGCCGCCGAGCGCCGGCTGAATGACGCGCACCTTCGACTCGGGCAGGCCGAGCACCTTGGCGAGCGCGCGCTGGACGTAGTGGGTCACTTGCGTCGAGCTCCACACCGTGAGCACGCCGTCGGCGGAGGCGCGGGCCAGCGCGCAGTGCGGCTCGATGGCGGCGTGGGTGGTGCCGTGGAAGACGTAGTCGCCCTCGACGACGGCCTCGGCCGTGGCGAAGCCCTGATCGACGTCGCCGAAGTCGAGGCGCACGTGCTTGGAGACGTTGCTCTTCTCCTCGTCGTGAATGCGCGGCTCGGCGCGCACCGCCGCCTCGGCGGGATCGAGGAAGGCGTGCAGCTTCTCGTACTCGACCTCGATGAGCTCGAGGGCCTCGTTGGCCGTGTCCTCGTCCACCGCGGCGACGGCGGCGACCGGGTCTCCGATGAAGCGCACCTTGTCGACGGCGAGGGCGGTCTCGTCCTGCGTCCAGGGGATGACGCCGTACTTCTCGGGCAGATCTTTCCCGGTGATGACCGCGTGGACGCCGGGGAGGGCCAGCGCCTTGGAGACGTCGAGGCGCTTGATGCGGCCGTGGGGCACGGTGCTCCGCAACGTCTTGGCGTGGAGCATGCCCGGGAGCTGAAGGTCGTCGGTGTAGACCGCCTCCCCGGTGGCCTTGGCGAGCCCGTCGACCTTACGAAGGGGCGTTCCGATGACCGAAAACGCCCCACCGTTCGGAGGGTTCGGCCCGTGGTTGTCGCGTGCGGCCATTGCGGGACTCCTGCAAAGAGGGGCGCACCATACAGAGACAGGGCGTCGCGATCACCCCGAAGAAGCGGGGCCGACCCACTCGAATGTCATCCTCGTGTCAGCGCCCGGCCGAGTGGCGTTGCGAAGGCCCCCGGGTGGGCGTTCATTTGAACCCGTGACCGAGCTTTCCGAACGAAGGGCCATCGCGCTGACGCTGCACGAAGTCTTGAGCGAAATCGATCCGGCCCGATGGAGGGACGAGAAGGCGGAGGCGCTCAAACCCAAGCTGACCGAAGTGCGCGCGCGGGTTCAGGCCCTCGAGGAACCGGTGCAGCCCAAGGCGCTCATCGCCGCCCTCGACGCGGAGCTGCCGGCCCTGGACGCTCCCGCGAGCGACCTGCGCTCGAAGTGGCTCGCGTTCAAGAAGCGCATGCAGCCGGCCTACCAGGCGTTGGCGCAGGAGCTCCGCGAGTCGTCGATTCACGTGCCGTCGCTGCGGCCCACGAACTACGCGCGGAACCTCTTCCACATGACGTCGGCGACGGCGGCGGTGCTCTCCATCGAGCTGTTGCCCTGGAGCGTGGTGACGGGCATCGCGATCACCTGGGCGGCGTTCGCGTGGAGCTGCGAGATCTCGCGGCGCGTGTCGCCGAAGATGAACGCGCTCTTGATGCGACTGTTCGATCGCGTGGCGCACCCCCACGAGGCGCATCGGGTGAACTCGGCGACCTGGTACGCGTCGGCCCTGCTGGTGCTGTCGTTCACCCACTCTCCCCTGCTCTGCATGACGGCGGTGGCGGTGCTCGGCGTGGGCGACCCGATGGCGGCGCTCATCGGCAAGCGGTTCGGGAGGGTGCGGCTCTTGAACGGGCGCAGCCTCGAGGGCTCGTTGGCCTTCGTGGTCAGCGCGGCGCTGGTGGTCTTCGGGCTGCTGCGCGTGTTCCACGGCGCGAGCATCGGCGTGGGCGCGGCGGTGTTGATCGCGAGCATCACGGCGCTGGCCGGCGCGATCGCCGAGCTGGTGACGCAGCGCCTCGACGACAACCTCACGATCCCGCTGAGTGTCGGAGCGGGCGCCGCGGCGAGCGCGCTGCTGCTCTCCGTACCGCTGTAAGTGGGCGTCGCCCCATCGCCGGAATCCGGGCCGATTAACTGTGTCCGGCCATGGGGGTTCGAGCTCGACGATGGTGTGTGGTGTGTCTGGGCGCGGTGCTCTTCGCGGCGCCAGCCTGGGCCGACGAGCTGTCCGCTCCGCCGCTGGTGACCGTCCCCGAGCCGGTGGTCGAGGACGCGCCGATCGCGCCTCCGCTGGTGACGGCCGAGCCGGTGCGCACCAAGGGCGCGGCGAGCCCCGGGGCGAGCCTGGTCGAGCGGGTCACGGCTCGCCCGGTGGATCCCGCCGCGCGGTTCGGGCTCGGGCTTCTGCTGGGACCCATCGGCATCGCGATCGGCACGCCGCTCTTCGCGATCGGGGGTGCGGTGGTGGGCCTCCTCGCGGGCACGGGCGGATCGCTGCTGGGCTTCGTCGGAGGCGCCATCGGAGGCGCCGGCATCGGGGCCGGGTTCGGCGTGACCGTGGCGCAGGAGCTCCTCCAGGGTGCGCCGATGAGTCGGGACTCCGCCGTCGTGGGCGGGTGCCTGGGGAGCCTGATCGGCGCGGTGGTCTCCGCGATGTGGCTGCTCACGGTGCCCTGGTCGTCCAGCGCCGTGCCAGCCGACGTGTGGCTGCGGCTGTCTCCGATGGCCGTCGGCGCGCTGGCCGGTGCCTTCCTCGGGCTGGACGAGGGGCTCGAGGAGGCGAGCGCCGCCCCCGCCATCGCCCCGACACGGGACGGCAAGGGCGCGAGCCTGGTGCTCGCCGGGCGGTTCTGAGCCGGCTACGGCGGCAAGAACGCCCACCGCGCGATGTGATCGTAGTTCGCGGTGTTCACGATGTTCAGGGCCGAGGCCGGTCCGTCGACGCCGGTCGTCTGGTTCACCGGCGCGATGTACACGTCGGCCGAGCCCAGGCCTCCCGAGCGGGTCGAGGAGAACGACAGGTACATGCCGTCGCGCGACCAGGTCGGCCACGAGTTGGGGATCGCGGCGTTGAGCTGCGGCAGGCTCTTGAGCGATCCGTTCGCCACCTCGACCAGCTTGATCACCGAGTCGCTGGCCGCGCGCGTGGTCTTCCCCGAGGGGCTGTAGGTGTAGGCGAGGAACTTCCCGTTCGGCGAATACTCCGGGTAGTAGTTGCTGCCGCCGTTTCCGCTCGCGCCCGCCACCGGCGTGGCCACGCCGCCCGACTCAGGCACGATGACGAGATCCGCCGGCCCGGAGATGGCGAACTGGCCCGCGTCCTCCGGGCTGCCCTTCACGAAGGCGATCTTCCCGTTCGGCCCCCACGACGGCTGCGTCTGCACGAAGGCGGGATCGTTCGCGCCCTGCACCTCGCGCATCACCCCCGCGGTGAGCGAGGCGACCTTGAGCACGTTCCCGTCGTTGTAGACGAACTGGTACGGCGGGGTGGTGTTCACGTCCGGCCGCCACGAGGGGAACTGGCCGTTCGAGGTGCCGGGGACGGGGATGGAGCCGCCGGTGCGCGCGTCGATGATGCGCATGGTGGCGCTGGTGCCGTACTCGATCAGCGCGACGTAGCGGCCGTCGGGGCTCACCGCGTGACACCCGGAGCACTGCTGCCCCGCCTGCGAGCCGTAGTACGCGCCGCGGCGTGGCGGGCCCTGGAGGTAGGCGCGGTAGATGGTGCCGTCCATCGAGCCGCCGGCGCTGAAGGCCCCCGCGGTCCACGAGTACATGATCTCTCCGGCGTCGGGCGGCACGAGCTCCTGGCCGATGTCGAGGGTGACGTACTGATCCCTGAACACCGGGTCGTCGCTCACGATGTGCACCACCGCCGACGCCGAGGACAGCGACGCCGGCGACGCGAGCACGTTCTGGGTCGCGCTCGAGCCCTTGGGCAGCGCGATGGGCAGGGCCGGCGACGGCGAGAGCGTGAACGGCGGCCCGCCCTGCTCGATGGTCATCGCGGTGACGTTGACCGCCGCGTTGCCGCACGCGCTCAGGGTGAAGGGCAGGCTCTTCGTCGCCGGCGGCGTCACCAGCCCGAAGTGCAGGTGCAGCGGCGTGACGCACAGGCGCCGCGTGCCCGACTTCCCCGACAGCGGCACGTTGAGCGTGAGCGGCTGCCCACCGAAGAACCCCGCCGAGTACGAGATGACGAGCGTGTCGGAGTCGGTGCCCGCCGCGACCGGCGCGTAGGTCACGCCCACCGAGCCGCCGCCGAAGCCACCGCCGCTCCCCGCGGGGAAGATGAAGAGCGGCGTGGAGACGGAGGCCTTGAAGTTCGGGTTTCCGTTGCGGATGCGCGCGCCGGTGACCGAGCACGGCTCCGAGCCCGTGGCCGACAGCTGCACCGCCATGATGCTGCGATCGCCCGGCGTCACGCCGCCGAAGTCGAGCGCCGCGGGCGTGGCCACCAGGAGGCAGGCGGGCTGGGCCACGCCGGCGCCGGTGAGGGGGATGGCGAGGTGGGGCGTCGCGGGATCGTCGGAGTCGACGGTGAGCGTGCCGGTGTCGCTCGACGCGCTGCCCGGGTGGTAGCGCACCTTGAAGGTCGCGTTCTGGCCCGGCCCGAGCGCGGTGGGGGGCGTCGGCGCGCCGAGGAGCGAGAAGGCCGTGCTGCCCGAGACTGGCAGGCCGGTGATGGTGCACGGCTGCGTGCCGGAGTTGGTGACGGTCACCGTCAGCTCCGCCGTGTTCCCCACGATGATGTTCCCGAAGTCGGCGCGCGACGGAAACGCCTTCAGCTTGCACACCAAGGCCGCGGCGGCCGTGCCCTTGAGGGTGATGTCGACGACCGGTTGGGTGCCGTCGTTGGTGGTGACCTCGGCGATGCCGGTGACCGTGCCCTCCACCGCCGGGTTGTAGACGACGTTGAACTGCAGCTCTCCGGCAGGGGCCATCAGGGTGCCGCCGGCGGGGACGTCCTGCGAGGGGTCGAGCGTGAAGAGCGGCGACGAGGGATCGATCAGGGCCGTGCCGAAGTAGTGCATCCCCGCCGAGCCGACGTTGCGCACCCGCACCGCGCGGGCCCCCGCCGGGGTGCCGACCAGCATCGAGCCGAAGTCGATGGAGAGCGACGAGCCCTCCACCGCGGCGCAGTCCCAGGCCCCGCCGTCGGCGCCCTCGACGCACACCTGTGCCGCGGGCGCCTGGCCCTGCGCGGTGAGCTTCACCGCGACCTTGGGCAGCTTCGCGTCGGTGGTGACGACGTCGACCCAGCCCAGCGCGGCCCCGGCGAGGCTCGGCGCGAAGGTGACGGTGATGGTGTCGCTGCTGCCCGGCCCGAGGCCCTTCGGCGCCTCGTCGCCCGAGAGCGAGAACGCCGGGTCCGAGCCCTGCCGCAGGGAGATGGAGGTGAGCGTCGCGTCGCCGCTGCCGTGGTTCTCGATGACGATGGGCAGCGAGACCGCGGTGCCCTTCTCCACCGCGCCGAAGTCGAGCAGCCACGCCTCGCCGTCCTTCGCCTTGGGCTCCGAGACGAAGAGGTCGGGCGCGATGCCGGAGAGCTTCTTGCCGCAGTCGCAGGCAGACGTGCCCAGAGCCAGGGCGGCGAACAGCACGAGGGAGCGGCGCACGGGGAAGACCTCCAACGCCTCGCAGGCCCGAAGCGCGGGTCCCGACAAACCCTATCAGCCGATATGGAGTCAAGCGGGCGCCTGCGAAGCGTGCTTCACTTCGCCCTCATGGCCATCTCACCCAGGGTGCAGGAGCTCTTCGATTGGCTCGTCGATGGCGCGCCCGGCGCGTCGACTCCGATGGCGGTGCTCGACCGGATGAACCCGAGCCTCCTGGAGGCGGGCATTCCGGTGGATCGCGTGGTGGCGCTGGTGCGCACGCTGCACCCGCACGTCGTCGGGCGGCGCTTCACCTGGGAGCCGGGGGAGAAGACCAAGGTCGCCGAGGCCACCTGGGCGATGGTGACCTCTCCGATGTTCGTGAACAGCCCCTTCAACAAGGTCACCCAGACCCGCCAGGAGCTGCGCGTTCGGCTCGAGGGCACCGACGCCGGCGGCTTCGACGACTTGAAGGAGCTCGAGGCCAAGGGCTTCACCGACTACGTCGCGATGCCGATGCTCTTCATGTCGGGCACCACGCACGTCATCAGCGCGGCGACCAGGCGGCCGGGCGGCTTCACCGACGAGCACCTCGAGGCGCTCCGGTACGTCAGCCGGCCGCTCGCGCGGGTGGGGGAGATTCTGGCGATGATTCGCACCGCCGCCAACGTGCTCGGGGCCTACGTCGGCCGCGACGCCGGAGAGCGCATCCTCAAGGGGCAGATTCAGCGCGGCGACACCGAGTCCATTCACGCGGTGATCTGGTTCTCGGACCTGCGCGGCTTCACCGTGCTCTCGGGCGAGCGCACGCCGACGCAGATCATCGGAGTGCTGAACGAGTTCTTCGACTGCCAGGTGCCGGCGATCGAGAAGCACGGCGGCGAGGTCTTGAAGTTCATCGGCGACGGGCTCCTGGCGATCTTCCCCATCGACGGGAAGCGAGATGCCGCCGAGCAGGGCAAGCAGGCGCTCCTCGCGGCCCAGGAGGCCTTCACCGCGCTCGACGCGCTCAACGGCACGCGGGCCGCTCGCGGCGACGGGAAGCTGGCGTTCGGGGTCGCGCTCCACGAGGGCGAGGTGGCCTACGGGAACATCGGCGGCGCCAACCGGCTCGACTTCACGGCCATCGGGCCGGCGGTGAACGTGGCCTCGCGCATCGAGGGGCTGACCGGGAAGCTCGGCAAGCAGGTGCTGGTGAGCGAGCAGCTCGCGAAGCAGATGACGGTGACGCTCTCGAGCGTGGGCGAGTTCGAGCTCAAGGGCGTGAGCGCCAAACACGCGGTGTACGAACCGACGAGGTGATGTTCGGCACCCTTCGACGCCGCTCAGGGTGAACGGTGGATCCGAAGTCCCTCAGGACTTCGCCCCTCCCAAGGAGCTCGCCACCATCTTGGCGGTGGTGGCTCTCAGGCGCTTGGCCAGGACGCGGATGATCTCCCGGGCGATCTCCGGGCGCCGCTCCATCAGGGACTCCAGGTCCGCCCCGCCGATCTCCAGCACCTCGGTGTCCTCGACGCACACCGCGTCGGCCGAGCGCGGCTCCTGATCGAAGAGCGCCAGCTCGCCGAAGAAGTCGTTGGCCTTCTGGGTGGCGACCACCTGCCCGCGATCGCGGTTCTCCACCTTCCCCCGCACCACCACGCACATCACGTCGCCGGGGTCGCCCTTCTTGAAGATCACCGTGCCGGCCGGGTACTCGACCGGCGAGGCGATCTCCGCGAGCTTCATCAGATCTTCGGGGTTCAGGTCCTTGAAGACCGGGACGCTGCGCAGGAAGCGCAGGCGTTCGACCATCTGGAGCAAGGGGTCCTCCTCGTTCGCGAGCTCGGGGAAACGTTCGGCGATGCGCGCCTTGAAGGCCAGCCGCGCTACGCGCCGCAAGTGATCGTCGCCGCTCTCCACCAGCGCCAGCAGCGGATCGCTGGCGTAGGCCTCGGGCACCCGGAACTTCTGGGTGCCGATGGCGGCCTTCTGCTCGGGGTTCTGCCGCTCGAGGAAGGGCATCACCTCGGCGCTGAGGCGCTGATCGAGCGACTCCTCGACCAGCTCGAGCACCTTCGCCGTGACCTGGGGGCTCGCGTCGCGCAGCTGATGGGAGAGCCGCGCGATGCGCGGGTCGGCGACCACCGCCACCAGCGCGAGCAGGCGCCGCTCCGTCTCCTGGATGCGCGAGTCGATCTCCCCGGCCACGAAGCGGCTCTCGAGGTCGCCGTCCTTGAGCTCGCGCGACAGGGCCGCCAGCGCTGCGTGGTAGCGGTAGCCCTGCTTGAGCTCCTCCTCCACCGCGCGCAGGAGCAGCGCCTCGGCGGGCGGGCGCCAGTCGGTGGTGCGGCGGCGGGTGACGAGGGCGCGGCTGGCGCGGTAGCGCACCTGCGCGTCGCTGTGGGTGAGGAGGCTGCCCAGCACCTCGGTGGCCTTCCCTCCCCCGCCGCGGGAGAGCGCCGAGGCCGTGCGCGAGACGATCGCCACCGGGGCCTCCTTCAAGACCTCCTCGACGCGGCTGACGCCCTCGTCGCCCAGCTGCACGAAGGCGTCGTAGGCGGCCTGCGAGGTGCCCGGCTCCTCCAGGGCGAAGACCAGCGCCCGCACGATGGGCCCGTCGGTGAAGTGGCCCGAGGCGCCGATGGCGGCCTTGCGCACCTCGGCCTCCGCGTCGGCGAGCAGCGGCGAGAAGCGCTCGCGGATGCGCGGGTCGTGGAGCGGCACCTGGCCCATGGCCCAGGCGGCGGCGGTGCGCTCCTCGGCGGCCTGGGAGGAGAGCAGGCGCTCGACCGCCGCCAGCTCGGTCTCCACGCCCTCCTGGGCGGCGCCGGTCAGCTCCCTCAGGCGCAGGCGGCACACGCAGGCCAGGGCGCGCACCCGGGGAATGGGAGACTCGGCGAGGGGCAAGAGGGCCGGGCCCGCCGCGGCCGCCTTGAGATCGATGAGCGCCTTGAGCTCGGCGCACAGCTCCGCCTCCTCGGTGGCGGTGGTGAGCGCCCCGAGGAGCACCGGCACGTCGGCGGCGCCGCCCTTCTTGCCGAGGGTGCCCGCCGCCTGCGCGCGCACCTCGATCACCGGGTGCGCGAGGGCCTTCGCCAACAGCGGCCGCGCGGTGGCGATGTCGGTGGAGCCCAGCAGCGCGACGGCCATCGAGGCGCGGTTCGGGTCGGGGCTGGCCAGCTCCTCGGTCAGGGTGAGGAGCTGCTCGCGATCGAGGCTCTGCTCCTCGCGCACGGAGTCGAGATCGATTCGCGTGCGATCGACCGAGCGCTGCAAGGCGATGAGGTAGCTCTGGTGCAGCCACTGCCTCGTCACCACCACCAGGCCCAGCATCAGCACCACCGAGCCCACCGAGAGCAGGTGCACCGGCAGGTCGGCCGGCATGGCCTTCAGGCCCGCCGCGGCCAGCGCCGAGAAGGCCGCCGCCAGCACGCCGCGGAGCAGCGCGCCGGCCTGAATGCGCCGCACCGTCGGCAGCGCTCCCAACACCTGCGAGCGCGCCGGGCTGCCCAGCGCCTGCTTCAAGACGCGATCGCCGCCGCAGAGGGCGACGACGACGAAGAACTCCGGCACCGCCAGGAAGAGCCCCGAGCCGACGAGGATGAAGCCCTGCATCACCAGCATCGCCCGGGTGCTGCCCCACCTCGAGAGGACGCGGCCGGAGATGAAGGGCGCGGCGAGGGTGATGGCCCCGGTGACGCCGTAGAAGAGGCCCATGAAGGCCGAGATGCCGCCGCTCTGGCCGAGGAAGCGCGCCTGCGCGGTGGCGAGCAGCTGCAGGTCGGTCACCTTCTCCACCACCAGCTCGATGGTGATGGCGGCGGCGAGCACGCGCGTGAGCGGCTCGCTGGCGATGTACTGGAGCCCGTCGACCAGGCCCGCGAAGACGCCGCCCTGCGCCGGCTCGCGCTTCTTCGGCTCCTCGCGCACGTGCTTCGCCGCCACCTGGCGCAGGACGAAGAAGGCCCCGAGCAGCGACAGCGGCGTGAGCCACAAGAGGACCGTCGGGCCGGTGAGCCGCGCCACCGCGCCGATGGCCAGGCCGCCCAGCGTCCACGCGAGCCCCGCGCCGAGCCCGATGACGGGCAGGAGGCGCTTCGCCGAGCGGATGTCCACCGCCTCGCTCGCCACCGCCCAGCCCTGCGCCATGAGCAGCGAGACGAAGACCTCGACCGCGACGTAGAGGCCCATCGCCGCGCCCTGGGGCCAGACGCCCAGGGCCAGCGAGAAGCCGATGAGCGCCACGCTGGCCGCCCCGAGCAGCACGTTCATCAGCCGCACCAGGGACAGGCGCGCGGCGATCACCGAGATGCCGATGGAGGCGAGGCACAACACGCCCGCCGAGTAGAGGAAGGCGTCGGAGATGGCCGAGCGCGGGAAGGCGGCGAGGAAGATCTCGCGCTGGGCCGAGCGGGCGAAGACGGCGGCGAGGGTGAAGAGGAAGATGAACGAGAAGAGCCGGACGGTGCGTCGGCCCTCGCCCGGCTTCACTCCCAGCGATGTCGCGATGGTGCCCAGCACGCCGCGCGCGAGCATAGGTTCAAAGCGCGCGGTTCTGGTGCAGGACTTTCGGGCTGTGTCAGCCCAGGTCGAGCCTCAGGCACACCCGCGGCGCGGGCGCGAACCCGCGGTGGGCCAGGAACGAGAGCAGCTCGAACTGGTTCCACTCGACGTCGGTCTCCACGCGCTCGACGCGCAGGGCCTTCAGGTTCATCTCGAGCTGGCGCATCAGGGCCTCGCCCACGTGCCGGTGCCGGACTTCAGGGTCGACGCCGATGGAGTCCATCACCGCCACGGTGTCGGAGCGGCCGAACTCGCCGTAGTAGAGGCTCGCGAGCACGAAGCCGACCACCGCGCCGTCGAGCTCCGCGACCAGGCTGACCGTCATCTTCTGCTCGGTGAGCGCGCGGCGGACCTTGGCCTTGTAGTACTCCTCGCGGGCGCGGCCGACGATGGCCTTGTCGATGGCGATGATGCGGGCGAGATCACCCTCCTTCAGCGTGCGCACGGGGACGGCGTCGGTGGCGAGCACTCCGGGGCCCAGGTCGTCCTTCATGTGTTCCTCCCGCGTCTGGTGGTGCGCGGAAGGTAGCGCTCGAAGGTCCCAAAGCGTCAGGGCGCGCGCGGGCCGCCGACAAGCCGCGCTACACGGAGCCATCGCGATTGAATGCCCTGGGGTCCCTCCCGTCTCGTGCTAGGCGACGCGACCCAGGGGTGAACCGAGACATGCGACTTCCGATAGCGATGGTGGGGGCGATGCTGATGAGCGCGGTGGCGGCGGCGCAGGACGGCGGCGTGCCGGTCTCCCCCGGGGTGGCCAAGGCCATTCGCGCGTTGCGCTCGGCCAAGCCCGCGGAGCGGATCGACGCGGCGAAGCGCTTGTCCCGGCAGTCGAGCGACGTCGTGCCCGCGCTCCTGCCGTGGAGCTGGGGCTGCGGCGAGGGTACCTTGCGCGACGGCGCAGTGGAGGGCGCGGACTGCGCCCGGATCAACGAGGCGACCTACCACGTGCTCGGCGTGCTCTCGGCCATCGCGCGAAAGGAGCCTGCGGACTGCGAGCCGGACTGCCCTGCCCGCATGGCGCTGTTCGGACTCACCACCTACCAGGGTGGCACGGATTGGGACCGCCTCCCCCTGGAGGACGACGACTCTCGGCTCCCGGCGGCGGTGCGTGGCCCGGCCTTGCGGGCCTACGGGATCGTCCAATTCCGCGAGGGGTTTGCGCTCCCCGACTGGCCGGACTCCACGACGAAGCCCGTCGGCCGCTTCGGCGGCACCAAGGTCTACGTGGTGACGAGCACCACCCACTCGTCGTTCTACATGGACTGCGCGCTGGCGGTGTACGAGGAGAACGAGCGAGGCAGGGTGGGCAAGCTGGTGGCGCGCGACGCGAAGTCCTTCGGGATCGGT
This sequence comes from Archangiaceae bacterium, assembly GCA_037443525.1. GTDB lineage: Bacteria > Myxococcota > Myxococcia > Myxococcales > Myxococcaceae > JBBIOE01. The sequence goes on from JBBIOE010000006.1 coordinate 31,647, forward strand.
TGCCTCGTGGAGAAGGTGGAAGCGGCGGCGGTGGCGGAGGCCCCCGGCGCGATCGCGGTGGCCGTGACCTGGCAGCCCATGGGCGGCGCCGACCCGATCGAGGACCTGTACCTGCTCCAGCCCGAGAAGGGGCAACTGAAGGTCGTCTGCTCCACGGAGGGAGACCCCGGGATGCTCGCGCACCGGGCGGACCTCCTGCGGATCGGCCCGAGAGGGTGCGTACTGGTGAAAGGCCTCGGCCGAAACACGGAGGGATCGACGTCCCCGAAGTGACGGTTCAGGGCGCGGGCGACGGGCTCGCCGCCCGGACGCGGCTGTTGCGGTAGCCGTAGGCGGCGTAGATGCCCAGCCCGAGCACCAGCCAGAGCACGAAGCGCAGGTAGGTGATGTCGGGCAGGCCGCGGGACAGCCACACGCAGCTCGCCACTCCGAGCGGCGCCACCCCCCACACCCCGGGCACGCGGAAGCGGCGCTCCGCCTCGGGCCTCCGCAGGCGCAGCACCATCACGCCCATGCACACCACGGCGAAGGCGAAGAGCGTGCCGATGTTCGACAGCTCCACCACCTCGCCGATGTTCATCAGCGCCGCGGGCACGGCGACGATGACCCCGGTGAGGAGGGTCGCGTTGCCGGGCGTGCCGTGCTTCGGGTGCACCTTCCCGAACCAGGAGCCGAGCAGCCCGTCGTGGCTCATGGCCATCATGATGCGCGGCTGACCGAGCTGGTAGACGAGGAGGCTCGCGGTGGTGGCGATCACCGCGCCCACCGAGACCGCCATCGCCAGCCACGGCAGCTGGTGCTGCTCGAAGACCCACGCGAGCGGATCAGCCCGACCGGCGAGCGCCGCCGAGGGCACCATGCCCGTCACCACCACCGTCACCGCGATGTAGACGACGGTGCAGATGGCGAGCGACCAGAGGATGCCGCGCGGCACGCTGTGCTCGGGCCGCTGGCACTCCTGCGCGGTGGTGGAGACGGCGTCGAAGCCGATGAAGGCGAAGAAGATGATCGCCGCGCCCGCCTGAACGCCCGCCATGCCGTTGGGCATGAAGGGGTGCCAGTTCGCCGGCGCGACGTAGGCCGCCCCCACCGCGATGACCACCGCGAGCACGACGAGCTTCACCACCACCATCACGGAGTTGGCGCGGGCGCTCTCCTTGATGCCGACGTAGCAGAGCCAGGTCACCACGGCGGTGATGAGCGCGGCGAGCAGGTTGATGCAGAGGGGGAAGTCGCCCAGGCGCGGCGCGGACGAGAGCGCCTCCCACGCGGCGAAGGCGGCCTTGCCGTCGATGGCCCCGGCGCGAGCCTGCGCGAACGTCGCCAGGCGCTCGGCGAAGGCCGGCTGGCCGTCGAGGTGGTGCGAGGCAAGCCAGCCCTCGGAGAGCGTGAGCGCGCTGCGGGGATCGATGGCCAGCCACGCCGGCACGTGCACGCCGACGCCATCGAGCAGGGCCCGCGCGTAGTCGCCCCAGGAGATCGCCACCGCGACGTTGCTGACCGCGTACTCGAGCACCAGATCCCACCCGATGATCCACGCCATCAGCTCGCCCAGCGTGGCGTAGGCGTAGGTGTACGCGGAGCCCGAGACCGGGATCATCGAGGCGAGCTCGGCGTAGCAGAAGGCGGTGAAGGCGCAGGCCAGCGCGGTGAGCACGAAGCTCAGCACCAGGGCCGGCCCCGCGCCGGGCCGTCCGTCGGCCAGGTTCCCCGCCGCCGCCGTGCCGATGGTGGAGAAGATGCCGGCGCCGATGATCGCGCCGATCCCGAACATCGTGAGATCGAAGGTGGTGAGGTTCTTCTTCAGCGAGTGACCGCTGAGCTCGGCGCCGCTTCTGAGCTGCTCGAGGGTCTTGATCTGGAAGAGCGCGCGGAGCATCGGGGGCGCGGACCGTAGCACCGGCACTCCCGCGGGCTCTTCATTTCCGCGCGCGCAGGAGAAGGGCCTTCAGCTCGGCGTAGGCGGCAGGATCGTTCAGATCGTGCTCGGTGAGATTGTAGACGTCGCGCACCACGTTCTTCGCGTCGAGGACGCGCACGTCGCGCCAGGTCGCTTGCCACAGGCCCCACGCGTCGACCTCGGGCACGTCCTGGAGCCAGGGCAGCGCGCGCCCGGCCACCACGTCCGCGTTCGTCGCCTCGAGCCCGACGGCGTTGACGCCGACGATGCGAATAGCGCCCGGCGCCTCCTTCTCGAGGTCGGTCTGCAGCTGATCGAGGAGGCCAAACTGGCCCCGGCAGTACCCTCAGCTCGAGTGCCCGAAGTACCAGGCGCTCACCTTCCCCTCGTAGTCGCGCGGCGAGACGCGCTGCTGGCTGCGCTCCGACGACGGGTTGACGTCGACGAGGTGGAAGTCGGGCTGGACGCCGGCCGGGACCGGCGGGTGGCACGCGGAGGCGACGACGAGGGCGAGAGCGGGCGCGAGGCGCATCGCGGCCGATGGTACACGAGCTCAGCCGCCGCGGGTGGTCCTCATCCGCCGGTGGAACGTCGCGGCGAGCAGGAAGATGAAGTGCGACTGTCCGAACCGTAAGGCGTCGTTGTCGCGCAACGTCCACGTGTCCTTGATGCGGTGATCGTTCACGAAGACGCCGTTGATGCTGCCGAGCTCGCGCAAGACGCCCTTCCCCTCGGCCCAGCTCACCACCGCGTGCTTCTTCGAGACCGCCACGTCCTCGACGACCAGATCGCAGTCGGGAGAGCGGCCGATGACGAGCTCCATGAAGCCGTCCTCGTCGGGCGGCGGCAGGGTCGCCACCATCAGATCGCCGAAGTCCATCGCCAGCGGGGCGCCTCCGCGGAGCTTCAAGGCCGGCTGCACGCTGGTGGCACCCTGGCCGAGCGCCTTGGACTCCTCGACGCGCGAGTCCGGCGGCGGCCGCTGCACCAGCGCGAACGGCCCCATCTGCTGCTCGAACATCGCGGCGTCGAGGCGGCGCGCCAGCTCCGACAGCTCACGGACGGGAAGCATCGAGCGAGCGTAGTCGAAACGTCAGCGCCAGTGCCCCGGGGCCCAGCGATAGTGACGCCCTTCGCGCTCCCAGCGCGGCTCGACCCACACCCGGCCCTGCACCGGCGCCGACCAGCGCCCGCCGACCCACACGTGGTGGCGGCCGTGCCAGCTCCAGTAGCCGGGAATCCACACCGCGCCCGAGAACGGCACCGCGGGGCGGACCTCGACGATGGGCGCCGGTGGCTGCACCTCGGCGTAGATCGGCTCCACGGGCGGCGGCGCGGGCTCGTACGCCACCGCCGGCTGCGCGACCTCGGCGAGCCGCCAGTGGCCCTCGTAGAACATCCACCCGCCGCCGACGTTCACCCAGCGCGCCGGCTCCCAGACGTAGCCGTAGGCGGGCGGGAGCACCCAGCTCCCGGGCATCCACAACTGCCGGCCTCCTCGCCAGCTCCACTGCCCGCTGACCCAGACGTGCCGCGCGGATGGCGCCACCGGCTGCACCTCGACCATCGGCGGCGGCGGCGCCACGTTCACCCGCACGCCGGGCGTCAGCATCGCCACCGGCGGCGGAGGCGCGGCGTAGACCGGCGGCGGAGGCACGGGGCGTGGCGGCGCCGGCGTCAGGCGGACCCCGGGAGACGGAGCGCCACCAGGGACGGCCACCGCGCCGTGGACGCCTTGCGGGGGCGGCGGAGGCGGCGGAGGCGGCGGCATCGGCTGCGAGGCGTGCGCGAACGAGGCGACCGCGGCGGCGACTGCGACGGCTCGGCGAATCATGTGGAGCTCCTGTGAAACGCGCGCTCCGACGACGAGCGAACCCATGACTTCACACCGCCCGGCTTATCGCCCCCGCTGACCATAAGAGCAACGACTTGCGCTCCGCCAAGCGGGCTGGCCCCCGCGCGCCCTTTCCGCTAAGGGCCGCGGTTCCCGCGAGAGGAGTTCCAAGATGATTCGCCCGAAGTCGACCGACCGCCTGGCCCTGGGAGCATGGGAGTCGGGAGCCGATCTCCCCCGCGCCTCCGCGGAGGCCTTTCGGGGCGCCCTGGCGAACGTCGGTCGGCCGGTGACGGTGGTCTCGCAGGGCGGCGTCGCGGCGGTGGCGGAGGGCGGCGTGGCGCGGCTCGGCGTGACGGCGAAGGGCTCGTCGTTGCCGCTGATCGGGCACGTCCCGGCGCTGTTGCCCTCGCAGCTCGGCGACGCGGGCTTCCGCGCGCACTACGGCGTCTCGGCGGCCTACGTCGCGGGCGAGATGGCGAACGGCATCGCCAGCGAGGCGCTGGTCGAGGCGGTCACCCGTGCGGGCTTTCTGGGCGTCTTCGGCGCGGCGGGTCTGACGCTCTCGCGCGTGGAGCAGGCCCTCGTTCGCCTGGAGAAGAACCTCGCCGGCCACACCTTCGGCGTGAACCTCATTCACTCGCCCGACGATCAGAAGCTCGAGGCGGCGCTGGTGGAGCTCTTCCTCGCGCGCAACGTGCCCTTCGTGAGCGCGTCGGCGTACTTGGACCTCACGCTGCCGGTGGTGCGCTGGCGCGTGACGGGCATCCACCAGGACGCGAGCGGCGCGATCGTCCCCCGGCGGCTGATGGCGAAGGTCTCGCGAGTCGAGGTGGCGAAGAAGTTCCTCGAGCCGGCGCCGGAGCGCTTCCTCGCGATGCTCGTCGCCGAGGGCGCGATCACCGCCGAGCAGGCCGAGCTGGCGCGGCAGGTGCCGCTCGCCGACGACGTCACCGCCGAGGCGGACTCGGGCGGCCACACCGACAACCGGCCGCTGGTGCTGCTGTTGCCCGCGATACAGGCGCTGCGCGACGAGCTCGCCCAGGCCCGGCGCTACGCGGTGCGCCCGCGCGTCGGCGCGGCGGGGGGCTTGGCGACGCCGAGCTCGGTCGCCTCCGCGTTCGCGATGGGCGCGGCCTACGTCGTCACCGGCTCGGTGAACCAGGCGACCCGCGAGGCGGGCACCAGCGACGTGGTGCGCAAGCTCCTGGCCCAGGCCGGCCCGACGGACGTGGCGATGGCGCCTGCCGCCGACATGTTCGAGCTCGGCGTGAAGGTGCAGGTGCTCACCCGCGGCACGATGTTCGCGGTGCGCGCGCAGCGGCTCTACGAGCTGTACCGCGCCCACGACGGGTTGGCCGCGCTGCCCGCGGGCGTGCGCGAGGAGCTGGAGTCGAAGTACTTCCGCTGCTCGCTCGAGGAGGCCTGGGCCGGCTGCGTGGAGTACTTCCAGCGCCGAGACCCCGCGCAGCTCGAGCGCGCCGCCAAGGAGCCGAAGCACCAGCTCGCCCTGCTCTTCCGCGCCTACCTGGGCCAGGCGTCGCGCTGGGCGAACGACGGCGTCGCCGATCGCTCGCTCGACTTCCAGGTGTGGTGCGGCCCGGCGATGGGCGCCTTCAACGAGTGGACGAAGGGCTCGTTCCTCGAGCGGTGGGAGGAGCGCCACGCGGTGACGGTGGCGAAGAACCTGATGGTCGGCGCGGCGGTGCTCACCCGCGCGGCGGCCCTGCGCACCCAGGGCGTGGCGCTGCCGGCCGAGGCCGAGCGCTTCCTTCCAAAGACCGAGACCGAGCTCGAGGCGCTGGTGGCCGTGGGGGCGCCGGTCGAGTCCCAGGCGACCGAGTCGACCACGGCCGCGGCGAACGCCGACGAGCCCATCGCCATCGTCGGCATGGGCGCGCTGTTCCCCAAGGCCGAGAACCTCGCGGCGTTCTGGCGGCTCTTGCGCCGCGGCGAGGACGCGGTGGGCGACGTGCCCCAGACGCACTGGGGCCTGGGCGAGTACTACGACGCCGACCCGAAGGCGCCGGACAAGACCTACGCCCGGCGCGGCGCGTTCCTCGACGCCACGGCCTTCGATCCGACCGAGTTCGGCATCCCGCCGGCGGTCCTCGAGGCCACCGACACCTCGCAGCTGCTCGGCCTGGTCGTCGCGCGCATGGCGATGGAGGACGCGGGCTACGGCGACGGCGTGAGCTGGGATCGCAACCGGGCCAGCGTGATCCTCGGCGTGACGGGGACGCAGGAGTTGGTCGTCTCCCTCGGCGCGCGGCTCGGGCACCCGAAGTGGCGCAAGGCGCTCAAGGACTCCGGCCTCGACGACGTCACCACCGAGGACGTGGTGCGCCGCATCGGCGAGTCCTACGTCGGCTGGCAGGAGAACTCGTTCCCCGGCCTGCTCGGCAACGTGGTCGCCGGCCGCATCGCGAACCGCCTCGACTTCGGCGGCACCAACTGCGTCATCGACGCGGCCTGCGCGAGCTCGTTCGCGGCGGTGCACCTGGCGGTGGCCGAGCTGCGCTCGAAGCGCTCGAACCTGGTGCTCACTGGCGGCGTGGACTGCCTCAACGACATCTTCATGCACATGTGCTTCAGCAAGACGCCGGCGCTCTCCGCGAGCGGCGACGTACGGCCGTTCTCGGACAAGGCCGACGGCACCTTGCTGGGTGAAGGCCTGGGCATGGTGGTGCTCAAGCGCCTGTCGGACGCGGAGCGCGACGGCGATCGCATCTACGCGACGATTCGCGGCATCGGCACGTCGAGCGACGGCCGGGCGAAGTCCATCTACGCGCCGCTGCCTCGCGGGCAGGCGCGGGCGCTCGACGCGGCGTACCGGGACGCGGGCGTCAGGCCGCGCGACATCGGGCTACTCGAGGCGCACGGCACGGGCACCAAGGCCGGCGACATGGCGGAGGTCGAGGCGCTGACCACGGTGTACCGCCAGGACTCCGCGGACCCGGCGTGGTGCGCGCTCGGCTCGGTGAAGTCGCAGATCGGTCACACCAAGGCGGCGGCCGGCGCCGCGGGGCTGATCAAGGCCTCGCTCGCCCTCACCCACCGGGTGATCCCGCCGACGATCAAGGTCGAGAAGCCGAACCCGGCGCTGAAGATCGAAGAGAGCCCGTTCGCGATCGCGACCGTGGCCCGGCCGTGGGTGAAGCGCTCTCCAGCGCCCCGGCGCGCGGCGGTGAGCGCGTTCGGCTTCGGCGGCAGCAACTTCCACGTGGTGCTGGAGGAGCACGGCAGCGCGCGCACGGCCCCGGCGTGGGACGGCTCGGTGGAGCTCGTCGCGCTGTCGGCGAAGGACGCCGAGGGCCTCTTGGCGCTGGTGAAGGAAGCGGCGCAGGTGAAGCGCGCCGAGCTTCAGGCCTTCGCGGCCCGCTCGCGGGAGAAGTTCCGCTCGAGCGACGCGCACCGGCTGCTCGCGGTGGCCGACGCGGGCGTGGAGCTGTCGGCGCTCTTGAAGCCCGCGCTGGAGAAGCTGGCGGCGGCGCCTCAGACGGCGTTCTCGCTCCCCGAGGGCGTGCACCACGGCGTCGGCGCGGCGGCGGGCAAGCTGGCCTTCCTCTTCCCCGGCCAGGGCTCGCAGCACGTGGACATGCTGCGGGAGCTCTCGTGCGTGTTCCCCGAGCTGCTCGCGGCGGTGGAGCGCGCGCCGGGCGTCGGCGAGGCCGTCTACCCGCTGCCCACCTTCGACGCCGAGGAGAAGCGGCGCCGCGAGGAGCGGCTGACCAAGACTGACGTGGCGCAGCCGGCCATCGGCGCGGTGAGCCAGGGCGTGCTCGAGGCGCTGGCGCGCTTCGGCGTGCGGCCGGAGCTCGTCGCGGGCCACAGCTACGGTGAGCTCGTCGCGCTGCACGCGGCCGGCGCCCTCTCGGCGGCGGAGCTGCACGCGGTGTCGGCGCTCCGCGGCTCGCTGATGGCGGGCGACGGCTCGGACCGCGGCACGATGCTGGCGGTGCTCGCGCCGCTCGGCGACATCGAGCGGATGCTGACCGAGGAGAAGCTCGAGCTCGTCCTCGCCAACCGCAACGCGCCCAGCCAGGGCGTGCTCTCGGGTGCGCGGGAGGAGATCGCTCGCGCCGAAGCGGCCTGCCAGAAGCGGGGCCTGAAGAGCGCGAAGCTCAACGTCGGCGCGGCCTTCCACAGCCCGCTGGTGGCCGGCGCGGCGGAGGCGTTCCACGCTGGTCTCTCTTCGATCGCGTTCGGCGCGCCCCGCCTGCCGGTAATCGCCGACTCGACCGCGGCGCCCTACTCCGCGGACTCGGAGAGCATGCGGCGGTTGCTCGCGGAGCAGCTCGCGCGCCCGGTGCAGTTCGACGCGGTGATCGATCGACTCTACGCCGACGGCGCGCGCACGTTCGTCGAGGTCGGGCCTCGCGCGACGCTGACGGGGCTCACCAAGGCGATCCTCGCCGGGCGCTCCTTCGGCGCGTTCGCGGTCGACGCCCAGAGCACGCGCGGCGGCCTCGTGGACTTCGCGCAGGCCTTGTGCCGGATCGCGGCCGCGGGGCACGCGGTGACGCTGGCGCCGTGGCAGGCCGTCGCGCCCGCTCCACGCGCGGAGCTGTTGCCGGAGCGGAAGCGGAAGATGTCGGTTCCCCTGACGGGCGCGAACTACCGCGCGCCGTACACCCCGATGCCGGTGAAGCCTCCGCTCAGCCTGAGCTCGTCGAAGGGTGCCGAACACCAGACTCACCTGCCGGCCCACCCGTTCACCCTGAGCCCGTCGAAGGGTGCCGAACACCAGACTCACCTGCCGGCCCACCCGTTCACCCTGAGCCCGTCGAAGGGTGCCGAACCTCAGGCCCACCCGCCGGCCCCCGCGCACCTCGACAGCCTGCGCGCGCTGCAGGCGCTGCAAGAGCAGACCGCGCGGGTGCACCAGACCTTCCTCGAGGGGCAGCTCCTCGCGCAGCAGAACTTCGCGGCCCTGTTGTCCGGAGGAACGGTCGCGGTGGCGCCGCCGGCGATCGCTCCGGCTCTGCCCGTGGCCCAGGCGCTCCCGGTGGTGGCCGCTCCGATGGCGCCGGTGGTGGCCAAGCCTGTTCCGGCTGCTCCGGCGCCTCGCGCGACCCCCGCTCCGGTCGCGGCCCCCGCGCCCGCGCAGCCCTCCGTCGACGTCGTCCCCCTGATGCTCGAGGTGGTCGCCGAGGCGACCGGCTACCCGAAGGAGACCCTCGAGCTGAAGATGGATCTCGAGGCCGATCTGGGCATCGACTCCATCAAGCGCGTCGAGATCCTCTCGATGCTCTCGCGCCGCGTTCCGGGCGCCCCGTCGGTGAACCCCGAGAAGCTGGGCGCGCTCAAGACGCTGCAGCAGGTCGCGGACTTCGTGCGGGCGGGAGTGGGAGCCGGGCATTCGGCACCCTTCGACTCCGCTCAGGGTGAGCGGGTGGTGACCGCTCAGGGCGAACGGGCTGGGAACCACCCAGCTGCGGCCACGGTCGACGTCGCGTCCACCGTCCTCGCCACCGTCGCCGAGCTCACCGGCTACCCCGCCGAGACGCTCACCCTCGGCATGGAGATGGAGGCCGACCTCGGCATCGACTCCATCAAGCGCGTCGAGATCCTCTCGCTGCTCTCGCGCCGCATTCCCGGAGCGCCGGCGGTGAACCCGGAGAAGCTCGGGAACCTGCGCACGCTGCAGCAGGTGATCGACTTCGTGCGGACGGGGACTCCGGGCCTCGACTCCGCTCGGCCTGAACGGTCCAGCGCCTCCTCCGCCACGCTTCCGCTCGCCCCGAGCGGAGTCGAGGGGCCTGCCACCGGTGCGATCGACCTCACCGCCACCGTCCTCTCCACCGTCGCCGAGCTCACCGGCTACCCGGCCGAGACGCTCACTCTCGACATGGAGATGGAGGCCGACCTCGGCATCGACTCCATCAAGCGCGTCGAGATCCTCTCGCTGCTCTCGCGACGCATTCCGGGAGCGCCGTCGGTGAACCCGGAGAAGCTCGGGGACTTGCGCACGCTGCAGCAGGTGATCGACTTCGTGAGCAGTGGGCTGAACGTGAATGCGAGGTCGGCACCCTTCGACTCCGCTCAGGGTGAGCGGCATTCGGTCACGACCCCCGCGGTCGATCTGACGACCACCGTCCTCTCCACCGTCGCCGAGCTCACCGGCTACCCCGCCGAGACGCTGACGCTGACGATGGAGATGGAGGCGGACCTCGGCATCGACTCCATCAAGCGCGTCGAGATCCTCTCGCTCCTCTCGCGTCGGGTGCCGGGCGCGCCGTCGGTCAACCCGGAGAAGCTCGGGGACCTGCGGACGCTGCAGCAGATCGTCGACTTCGTCAGTGGTGGAGCGCGGGTGGAAGCGAAGTCGGCACCCTCCGCCCAGGGTGAGCGGGACGTCGCGCCGGCTCGTCCGGCCGTGACGCTCGAGCGCCGCGTCGTCGTGCCCGTGCGCCTCGACCAAAGCCCCACCTCCCGCGTGGCGCTGCCTGCCGCGCCAGTGCTGGTGACACCGGATCGCAGCGGCCTCGCGCAGGCGATCGCCACCGCGCTGCGCGCCGCGGGCCTCGAGGTGATCTCCACGCTCGACGTCTCCGCGCTCCCCGCGCGCCTCGGCGGCGTGATCATTCTCGCCGACGACTCGCCCACCTGGACGGCCGCGTCGGAGCAGGCGCTCAAGCGCTCCCTCTCCCTCGCGCGCGACGTCGCTCCGAAGCTCCGCTCCACGCCGAACGCCTTCTTCGTGACGCTCTCGTGCCGTGACGGCGCCTTCGGTCACGCCTCGTCCTCGCCGAAGTGGAACCCGCTCGGCGGCGGTCTCGCCGGTCTCTCCAAGACGCTCGCCCACGAGTGGCCCGAGGTGCGGTGCCGCGCGCTCGACGTCTCGGCCGAGTGGTCCGCCGACCTCGCGGGCCGCGCCATCGTCGAGGAGCTCACCTGCGACGGCCCCCGCGAAGTCGGCCTCGGCCCCAACGGGCGCACGACCCTCGCCACAAGGCCGCAGGCGACCCACGCCGTCCCCGGGCGGCTCTCGAAGCGCGACGTGGTCGTCGTCACCGGGGGCGCCCGCGGCGTCACCGCGGAGTGCGCCCGCGCCCTCGCCCAGGCCACCGGCATCTCGCTCGTCCTCCTCGGCCGCTCCCCGGCCCCGGCGCCGGAGCCCACCTGGCTCACCGCCGCCAAGGACGAAGCAGCGATCAAGCGCGCGCTGCTCGAGCACGCGCCCGCCTCCGAGCGGCCCAGCCCCCGCCAGCTCGGCGACGCGTGCCGCACGGTGCTCGCCGGCCGCGAGGTGAAGGCCAGCCTCTCGGCGCTCGAGGCGCTCGGCGTCACCGCCGTCTACCGCTCCGTCGACGTGCGCGATCCCGCCGCGGTCCGCGCGACGCTCGACGAGGTCCGCGCCACCCTCGGGCCGGTGAAGGGCCTCGTCCACGGCGCCGGCGTGCTGCGCGACAAGCGCATCGAGGACAAGCGCGACGACGACTTCGACCAGGTGCTCGACACCAAGCTCACCGGCCTGCGTACGCTGCTCGAGGCCACCAGCGGCGACGAGCTCACCTTCCTGGCGTTCTTCGCGTCGGTGACGGGCCGCTTCGGCCGCAAGGGTCAGTCGGACTACGCGGTCGCGAACCAGGCCCTCGTCTCCGTCGCGCAGGCCGAGGCCGCGCGGCGCCCCCACTGCCGGGTGGTCGCGCTCGACTGGGGTCCCTGGGCCGGCGGCATGGTGACCCGCGCGCTCGAGGCGGAGTTCGAGCGCGAGGGCGTGCCCCTGATTCCCCTCGCGGCCGGCGCGCAGGCGCTGGTGGCCGAGGTGCAGAGCGCTCCCGGCGCCTGGTGCGAGGTGATGATCGGCTCCGGCTTCGGCGAGGAGACGCCCGCGGGGCTCTCCCTGGCCGTCGCGCACCGCCTCTCCGCCGAGTGGGGCGTGCTCGCCGATCACCGCCTGGCCGGGAAGCCCGTGCTGCCCCTGGCGATGACGTTGGAGTGGTTCGCGCAGGTGGCCGCGAAGGCGCTGCCCGAGCTGACCATGCTGGCGCTCGAGGACGTGCGCGTGCTCAAGGGCGTGACGCTCTCCTCACCGCACGAGGACGTCTCGGTGTGGGTCGGCGCGCCGGAGAAGAACGGAGTGGGCCTGAAGCTCCCGCTCGAGCTGCGCGGCGCGCGCGATCAGGTGCACGTGCGCGCGGTGGCGCGCATGGGGACGCCGGCCGTCGCGCCGGCGCCGCTCGAGGCGCCCGAGGCGCTGCGGCCCTTCGCGCCCTCGCTGGAGAAGGTCTACGCCGAGCAGCTCTTCCACGGCTCGCGCCTCGAGGCCATTCAGTCCATCGACGGAGTGTCGGACGCGGGCATGACGCTCACGCTCAAGACGCACCCGACGTCGGAGCTCCTCGTGCCGGGTCCGCGCACCGCGTGGGCCACCGGCCCGCTCACCGTCGACGGCGTGTTCCAGGCGCTGATCGTCTGGTGCCGGGCGCACGCGGGCGCGCCGTCCCTGCCGTCGCGGCTCGGCGCCTTGCGCGTCTACCGGCCGATGCCCCGCGGGCCGGTGAGCGCGGTGGTGCGCGTGCGCGAGGCCGAGAGCGCGTCGGTGACCTCGGACGTCGATCTTCTCGACGAGAAGGGTCAGCTCGTGGCGCGGTTCGAGAGCTACGTCTGCACCGTCAGTCGATCGCTCGATCGCGCGTTCCAGCCTGAGTCCGCGGCCACGTCCAGCGCGGCGCCGAGCGCATGAACCAAGGCCGTGCCATCGCCATCGTCGGCCTCGCCGGCCGCTTCCCTGGTGCCCCGAGCGTCGAGGCGCTGTGGGAGGCCGTCGTCGCGCGCCGCTCGGCCGCGAAGGAGGTGCCGCGCGAGCGCTGGCCAGTCGACGCGGCGGAAGTGGTGGACCCCAAGGGCGGCGTCGATCGCGCGCGCTCCAAGAAGGCGTGCCTGCTCGATCCGTTCGAGCTCGACGCCGAGGGTCTTGCGCTGCCGAAGGAGCTCGTGGCTCGGCTCGGGCCGTTGGCGAGGCTCACGGTGCAGGTGGGCGCCGACGCGGTGCGGAGCCTCTTGGGGCGCCCCCTCGATCGCGCGCGTACCGGCGTGATCCTCGCGAACATCGCCTTGCCCACCGAGGAGGCCTCGCGGCTGTCGCAGGCGGTGCTGCTCGGCGCGCTCGAGGCCGGGGTGCTGGGCCGCTCGCCCACGGCGTCCATCGAGCCGCTGGACGGTCACCCCAGCGCGCTGCCGGCGGGGCTCCTGGCGCGGGCCCTCGGCCTCCAGGGAGGCTCGTACACGCTCGACGCGGCGTGCGCCTCGTCGCTCTACGCCCTGCACCTCGCCTGCGCGGAGCTGGAGGCGCATCGGGCGGACGCGATGCTCGCCGGCGGCGTGTCGCTGCCGCAGGCGCTCTACACCCAGGTCGGGTTCACCCAGCTCCAGGCCTTGTCGCCGAGCGGAGTGTGCGCGCCCTTCGACGCCCGCGCGGACGGCCTGGTGGTCGGCGAGGGCGCCGGGGTCGCGGTGCTCAAGCGGCTCGAGGACGCGGAGCGCGACGGCGATCGCATCCTCGCGGTGATCCGCGCCGTGGGCCTGTCGAACGACGTCGGCGGCAGCCTCCTGTCGCCCGAGGCCGAGGGACAGCTGCGCGCGATGCGCTCGGCGTACGCGCAGGCAGGCTGGCGACCCGAGGACGTCGAGCTGATCGAGTGCCACGGCACCGGGACGCCGCGCGGCGATCAGGTCGAGCTGTCGAGCCTCGCCGCGCTCCGAGGCAGTGCGCCGGGCCGCTGCGTCATCGGCTCGGTGAAGAGCAACGTCGGGCACCTGCTCACCGCCGCCGGCATGGCGGGGCTCTCCAAGGTGCTCGCGGCGCTGCGGGCGAAGGTGCTGCCACCGTCGGCGAACGTCGCGACCGAGACGCTGATGCCTGGCGCACGCGGCGAGCCGTTCGAGGTGTTGACCGCGGCCGAGCCCTGGAGCGAGCGGGAGCCGGGGCATCCGCGCCGCGCCGCCGTGTCGGGCTTCGGGTTCGGCGGCATCAACGCGCACCTGCTGCTCGAGGAATACCGGCCCGCGGTTCACCCCGAGCGGAGTCGAGGGCCGGTCGATCCTGTCATTCAGAGCCGTTCGGAGCGGGTCCTCGACTTCGCTCGGACTGAACGGTTCCCTGATTCGAGTTCTCGCCACTCCTCTGAGCGGAGTCGAAGGGTGCCGAGCATCGCTTCCTCATCGGCCCCCGCGGAGCCCATCGCCATCGTCGGCATGGCCGCGCACGCCGGGCCGCTGGGGAGCCTCGACGCCTTCCTCCAGGCCGTCGTCGACGGAGTGCCGGTGCTCACGCCTCGCCCCACGTCGCGGTGGAGCGGGGTCGAGTCGGGCCCGGGGCGCGCCCTGCTCGGCTCACTGGCGGAATCGCTCCCCGGCGGGTGGCTCGACGCGTTCGCCCTGCCGCTGATGCGCTTCAAGCTGCCGCCGCGCGAGGTGCCCTCGGTGCTGGCGCAGCAGCTGCTCATGCTCAAGGTGGCCGACGAGGCGTTCGCCGACGCCGGCTCGCTGCCGAAGGGCCCGCACCACCGCTCGGGCGCGGTGATCGGCCTCGGGCTCGATCTGGAGACGACCGACTTCCAGCTCCGCTGGGGCCTGGAGGAGAAGGTCCGCGCCTGGGCGAAGGAGCTCGGCCTCGACGCGACCCAGGCGGAGCTGGCCGAGTGGGCGCGGTCGCTCGCCGACTCGCTCAGCCCAGCGCTCGACGCGCAGCGCACGCTCGGCGCGCTCGGCGGCATCGTCGCCAGCCGCATTGCCCGGGAGTTCCAGCTCGGCGGACCGAGCTTCGGCGTGCAGGGCGAAGAGGGCTCGGGCCTGAGGGCGCTCGAGGTCGCGGCGCGGACGCTCCAGCGCGGCGAGGCCGACGTGATGCTCGCCGGCGCGGTCGATCTCGCGGGCGATCTGCGGAAGGTGCTCGGCACCGACGGCCTGCGTCGCTTCGCGCGCGACGGCGTTCCCCTGCCCTTCGACGAGGCCTCACCCGGCGCTGCGGTGGGCGAAGGTGCCGCGGCGGTGGTCCTCAAGCGCCTGTCGGACGCCCAGGCTCACGGCGATCGGATCTACGCGGTGGTTCGCGGCTTCGGCGCGGCCGGCGGCACGGCGCTGGGCTCCGGCGCGTCGCGCGCCGCGGCCTACGAAGCGGCGGTGACGCGCGCGTGGAACGAGGCGGGCAGCCCGGTCGCCTCAATGGGGCTCTTCGAGGCGCAGGCCAGCGGTGATCGCGAGGACGATCGCGTCGAAGCGGAGGCCCTCTCCCGCCTCGGCCTCACGAGCACCGCGCTCGGGTCGACCGCGTCCCTGGTGGGTCAAGCCGGCGCGGCCGGCGCCCTGTTGTCGGTGGTGAAGGCCGCGCTGTGCCTGCACCACGAGGTGTTGCCCGCGCTCCCGTCGGCAGAGCGGCCCGTCGCGGTGTCCGGCCTCGAGCGCCTGACGACGCCCCGGGTGTGGCTGCGCGATCGCCTGCAGGGTCCGCGGCGCGCCGGCGTGAGCGCCCTCGGCCTCGACGGGACCGCGCTCCACGTGGTGCTCGACGACTCCGGGAAGCGTGCCGAGGCGGGTCCCGAGCTGCGGCGCTCCGCGCTCGCCGGGCGCCGGTCCGCGGGGCTCTTCCTGGTGCGTGGCGAAGAGGAGCGCCTGAGCCTTCGCGAGCTGGCCCAGAGTGAGCCGCTCTCGATCGATGCGCTGGCGGCCAAGTGGCACCGGTTGTCTCGCGGCGGTGGCCGCGTGGATCGGTCGAGCGGAGCTGCCGTTCAGGGTGAGCGAAGTCGAACCCTGCCGACTGCAAGATCCCTCGGTGTGGACCTGAGTTCGGCACCCTTCGACTCCGCTCAGAGTGAACGGCGGGACGGCGCGAGCGAGCACCGTCAGGTGACCCGGGCGAGCTGCGCCATGGACGCCGGCGACCTCCTGCGCCAGCTCGGCACCGCTTCCTCCTTCACCCGCCTCGACGGCGACCTGGCGTTCGTCTTCCCCGGGTCCGGCAACCACTACGAGGGCATGGGCCGCACGCTGCTCCTGGCGCTGCCAGAGGTCGTGCGTCGCCTCGACGCCGAGGTCGGTCACCTCGCGAGTCAGCTCTCGCCCGCGGATCCCGGCGACGGTGGACTGTCGACGACGATCCTCCAGCAGGTCTCGCACGGCACGGTGGTGAGCGACGCCTTGCGCCTGCTCGGCCTCGAGCCCAAGGCCTTCATCGGCTACAGCCTCGGCGAGTCGGCGGGCCTCTTCGCCTCCCGCACCTGGCGCGATCGCGACACGATGTTCCGCCGCACCCTGGAGTCGCCGCTCTTCCGCACCGAGCTGGCCGGCGAAGCCACGGTGGCGAAGCGCGCGTGGGGCGATCCGCCCGGGTGGCGAGTGGTGGTGGTGAACCGTCGCGCGGAGGACGTGCGCGCCGCGCTGGTCGGCACCGCGTCGCTCCTGATCGTCAACGCGCCGCAGGAGTGCGTCATCGGCGGTCGGCACGGCGACGTGCAGTCGACCGTCGCGGCGCTCCAGTGCGTGGCGCTGCCTCTCGACGGCGTGCCCACCGTGCACCTCGGCATCGTCGAGCCCGTTCGCGACGCCTACCGCGCGCTGCACCTGTTGCCCTCGACGCCGCCGCCGGACGTCTCGTTCTACAGCGGCGCGTGGGCCGATCGGTACGTGCCCACCACGGAGCGCGCGGCGGACTCCATCGTCGACAACGCGCTGCGCGGGTTCGATTTCCCGAAGCTCATCGAGCGGGCCTGGGCCGACGGCGTGCGGTTGTTCGTGGAGGCGGGGCCACAGGGCTCGTGCACACGGATGATCGGCCGCATCCTCGGCGATCGCCCGCACCTCGCGGTGAGCGCCTGCGTGAAGGAGCAGGACGGCTACCGCGCCCTGCTGTCGGCCGTGGCGAGGATCGCGGAGGCGGGCATGCCGATCGATCTCGATCCGCTGTACGGCGAGGGCGCGGGGTTCGACGCGCCGGCGCGCCTGGAGGCCAAGACGATGGAGGTGATCGTGGGTGGAGTGCGACCGAAGGCTCAACCGGCGCCGAAGCGGAGCTCGGCACCCTTCGACTCCGCTCAGGGCGAACGGGAAGGTCTGCACGTGGACCCACGGCGGGCACCCGGGCCCTCGACTCCCCTCGGGCTGAACGGTGATCCGTCCTCGCTCGTCCAGGCCATGGCCGCCACCCAGCTCGCGACCGCCAAGGCGCACGAGGCCTTCCTCGCCCTCGCCAACGCCTCGCTCGCGCTGCAGGCCCAGCTCCTCTCCGGCCAGCGCGTCGCCGCGCTCCCCACCCCCACCAGCCTCCCCCCGCCACCCCGCTTCGATCGCGCGATGTGCATGGAGTTCGCGATCGGCAAGCTCTCCACGATGCTCGGCCCCCGATTCGCCGAGGTCGACGGCTACCCGACGCGCGTGCGCCTGCCCGACGAGCCGCTGATGCTGGTCGATCGCATCGTCGAGGTGGAGGGCGAGCCGGGCGGCCTGGGCAAGGGCAAGGTCAGCACCGAGCACGACGTGCTCCCGGGCGCCTGGTACCTGGACGGAGGCCGCGCGCCGGTGTGCATCAGCGTCGAGGCGGGTCAGGCCGACCTGTTCCTCTCCGGCTATCTCGGCATCGACCTGCGCACGAAGGGCCGCTCGGTGTACCGGCTCCTCGACGCGAAGATCGTCTTCCACCGCGATCTCCCCGTGGCTGGAGAGACGATCCACTACGACATCGCCATCGATCGCTTCATCTGCCAGGGCGACACGTGGCTGTTCTTCTTCCGCTTCGACGGGACCATCGCGGGGAAGCCCTTCATCACCATGTACGACGGCTGCGCGGGCTTCTTCAGCGCCGAGCAGCTCGCGCAGGGCAAGGGCATCGTGCGCACCGCCGATCCCGCGTCGAGGCCGCGCCGCACCGACGCCCAGGGCCGCCCCACCGCGCCCTACGTCCCGCTGCTCCCGGCGGCCCGGCTCACGCTCGACGACGCGGCCCTCGCCTCGCTGCGCACCGGCGAGCTGGGGCGCGCGTTCGGAAGGGCCTTCGAGCGCCGCACGCTGACCGAAGCGCTGCGCCTGCCCAAGGGCCGCATGAGCCTCGTCGACCGCATCCTCGAGCTCGACACGACAGGCGGCCGCGCGGGCCTGGGCACGGTGCTCGGTGAGCACGACGTCGCTCCCGACGCCTGGTACCTCACCTGTCACTTCACCGACGATCCGGTGATGCCGGGCACGCTGATGTACGAGTGCTGCCTGCACACGCTGCGGGTGCTCTTGCTCCGCATGGGGTGGATCTCCGAGGACGCCGGCGCCGACGTGCACTACGCGCCGGTGGAGGGCGTCGCCAGCCAGCTCCGCTGCCGCGGCCAGGTCATCCCCGGCACCCAGAAGGTGCAGTACCGCGTGGAGATCGCCGAGGCCGGGTACGATCCCGAGCCCTACGTCATCGCCACTGCCTCGATGTACGCCGACGGCAAGCACGTGGTGGAGATGGAGAACATGTCGGTGCGGGTGCGCGGGCTGACCCGCGAAGGCGTCGAGGCCCTGTGGGCGCGCACGCCGGCCGCCCCGCTCGCGAAGAGCGCCGAGCTGTTCACCCGCGAGCAGATCCTCGCCTACGCCCAGGGCAACCCGTCGGAGTGCTTCGGCGCGCCCTACCGGGTCTTCGATGACGAGCGCCGGCTCGCGCGCCTGCCCCGCCCGCCGTACCTCTTCGTCGACCGCGTCATTTCCTGCGATCACGAGGCCTGGAGGGTCGCGCCCGGCGGCTGGGTGGAGTGCGAGTACGACGTGCCGAAGGACGCCTGGTACTTCGCCGCGAACCGCCAGCGGGCGATGCCGTTCGCGGTGCTCCTCGAGGCGGCGTTGCAGCCGTGCGGCTGGCTCGCGGCCTACGCGGGCTCGGCGCTGCTCAGCCCCGACGACCTGCACTTCCGAAACCTCGACGGCTCGGCGACGCAGCTCAAGGAGCTCACCCCGGACGGCGGCACCCTGACCCTGCGCGCGCGCATGACCAAGACGTCGCAGGCCGGCGGCATGATCCTCCAGGAGTTCGACCTGGAGATCCGCCAGGGCCTGGAGCCGGTCTACGTCGGCACCACCGGCTTCGGCTTCTTCCCCTCGGCGGCGCTGGCGCAGCAGGTGGGCGTGCGCGGGGCGAAGACCTGGGAGCTGCCCAGCGGCGCACGCGGCTTCACCGTGCCGCTCGAGACGCCCCGGCTCCCCTCGGAGTGCGGCGCTCCCCTGGCCCGCACCGGCCTCGCCCTGCCCTCCCAGGCCTTCGCGATGATCGATCGCGTCGAGGCGCTCTCCGTCGACGGGGGACCGCACGGCCTGGGCTTCATCTCCGGCACGAAGCAGGTCGATCCCACCGAGTGGTTCTTCGAGGCGCACTTCTACCAGGACCCGGTGATGCCCGGCTCGCTGGGGCTGGAGGCGTTCCTGCAGCTCCTCAAGGTCTACGCGCGCGAGCGCTTCGGCCAGCTCGAGGGCACGCACCGCTTCGAGTCGATGGCGCTCGGCCGGCCGCACCGCTGGCAGTACCGGGGCCAGGTCATTCCCACCAACACCCAGGTGCGCGTGCAGGCCGTGATCACCAAGGTCGAGGAAGGCCCTTGCCCGGTCATCGTCGCCGACGGCCAGCTCGCGGTGGACGGACGCGTCATCTACGCGATGAAGGACTTCGCGATGCGCCTGGTTCCGGAGGAGCGGTAATGCGTTGGAGTCGTGTCCACGTCGAGGCCATCACCACCGAGCTGCCCGAGGAGCGCGTCACCACCGCGGCGCTCGAGGCGCGCCTCTCGCCGATGTACCAGGCGCTGCACCTCCAAGGCGGGCAGGTCGAAATGCTCACCGGCATTCGCGAGCGGCGCTTCTGGCCGAAGGGCCAGCGCATGGCGCAGGCGGCGGCGAAGGCGGCGCAGAAGGCCCTCGATGCCACGGGCGTGCCGGCCTCGGACCTGGGCGCGGTGATCTACGCCGGCGTCTGCCGCGACGATCTCGAGCCGGCGACGGCGTGCGCGGTGGCGGAGAGCCTCGGCGCCGGGGCTGACGCGCAGGTCTTCGATCTCTCCAACGCGTGCCTGGGCGTGCTCAACGGCATGGTGGAGATCGCGAACCGCATCGAGCTCGGGCAGATCCGCGCCGGGCTCGTGGTGTCGGCGGAGAGCTCGCGCGAGATCGTCGACACCAGCATCGCGCGCTTGAACGCCGAGCCCACCCTGGAGCGCTACCGCCTGGGCGTCGCCACGCTGACCGGCGGCTCGGGCGCGACGGCGGTGCTGCTCACCGCCAAGGACTACTCGGGCACCGAGCACCGGCTGGTCGCGGGCGCGTCGTGCGCGGCGCCGCAGTGGAACCGCCTCTGCCGCTGGGGTCCCACCAAGGGCCTGCTGGGCGAGACGCCGAACGTGATGGACACCGACGCGTCGCAGGTGCTCGAGCACGGCGTCGAGCTGGGCGCGAAGACCTGGGAGCGCTTCCTCGCCGCGACCGAGTGGCGGCGGGAAGACGTCGATCGCGTCATCGGCCACCAGGTCGGCGCGGGCCACCGGCGCGAGGTGCTGAAGGCCTTGGGCGTCGACGCGGCGCGCGACTTCTCCACCTTCGAGAAGCTCGGGAACATCGGCACGGTCTCGGTGCCGCTCACTGCCGCCACCGCCATCGAGCAGGGCTTCGTGAAGAGCGGCGATCGCATGGGCCTGTTGGGCATCGGCAGCGGGCTCAACTGCCTCATGCTGGGAATGGTGTGGTGACGTGATGACCTTCGACGTGAGTCCCTACCGCGAGCTCTACCCCTGGGAGGGGCGCTTCTTCGACGTGGGGCGCGGCGTGAAGCTGCACTACCTCGACGTCGGCCAGGGCGAGCCGATGGTGATGCTGCACGGCAACCCGACCTGGAGCTTCTACTGGCGGCACCTGGTCTCGGCCTTCTCGGGCACGAACCGGGTCATCGTGCCGGACCACGTGGGCTGCGGGCTCTCCGACAAGCCGGGCGACTCCGAGTACGAGTACGTCCTGGAGCGACGGGTCGCCGATCTCGAGGCGCTGCTCGACTCGCTGGGCCTCACGAAGAACATCACCCTGGTCGTGCATGACTGGGGCGGGATGATCGGCCTGTCCTACGCGACGCGGAACCCCGGGCGGGTGAAGCGCCTGGTGGTGCTCAACACCGCCGGCTTCGGGCTGCCTCAGGGCCGGAAGCTGCCGTGGCAGATCGCCATGGTGCGGTACGCGCCGTTCTTCCCGGTGCCGGTGCGCGGCTTCAACGCGTTCTCGCGCGGGGCGAACCTGCTGTGCTCGACCAAGAAGGGCCGGCTCACGCCGCTGGTGCAGCAGGCCTACCTCGCGCCCTACGACTCGTGGGAGCACCGCATCGCCGTGCAGCGCTTCGTGGAGGACATTCCGCTCGCGCCGGGCGATCGCAGCTGGCCTCTGGTTCAGCAGACGTCGGACCGCCTGGAGTCGCTGGCCTCGACGCCGATGCTCATCTGCTGGGGCCGGAAGGACTTCGTGTTCGACGACGCCTTCCTCGCCGAGTGGCGGAGGCGGCTGCCGTCGGCGCAGGTACACGTGTTCGAGGACGCGGGGCACTACGTGCTCGAAGACGCCCACGAGGAGATCGTGCCGCTGATGCGCCAGTTCCTCTCCGCGAACCCGCTGTCGTGAAGACCAGCGCCAACATCGCCTCGCACCTGCCGGCCATGGCGAGGCTCGCGCCCAATCGTCCGGCGATCATCGCGCCCAAGGGCGGCGGCCGCTGGGAGCAGCTGACCTTCGCGGAGCTCGACGCGAGGAGCGACGTCTACGCGCGGGGCCTGGCGAAGCTCGGCATCGGGCGCGGCGTGCGGACGGTGCTGATGGCGCCGCCGAGCTTGGACTTCTTCCCCTTGGTGTTCGGGCTGTTCAAGGTCGGCGCGGTGATGGTGCTGATCGATCCCGGCATCAAGCGCGAGGCGCTCTTGGCATGTCTCGCGGAGGTGAGGGCCGAGGCCTTCGTCGGCATTCCGAAGGCGCACCTGGCGCGGCTGATGTTCCCCAAGGTGTTCCGCGAGGTGAAGGCGCTGGTCACCGTCGGCGGGTTCCGGCTCTGGGGCGGCGTGACGACGGGGGAGCTCGCGGCGCTGGGCAGCGAAGGCCCGGCCCAGATGATCGAGCCCTCGCCCGGCGAGACGGCGGCGATCCTCTTCACCTCCGGCTCGACGGGGGTGCCGAAGGGCGTCGTCTACACGCACGAGATGTTCGACGCGCAGGTGCGGACGATTCGCGAGACGTACGGCATCGCGCCCGGGGAGATCGACCTGCCGACCTTCCCGCTCTTCGCGCTCTTCGATCCCGCGCTCGGCATGACGGCGGTGCTGCCGGAGATGGACTTCCGGTTCCCGGCGAAGGCACGCCCCGAGAAGCTGGCGGAGGCGATCACCGTGCACGGCTGCACCGAGATGTTCGGCTCGCCGGCGCTCCTCGACAACCTGGGCCGCTGGGGCGTGGCGAGTGGCGTGAAGTTGCCCACCCTGAAGCGGGTGCTGTGCGCCGGGGCGCCGGTGCGAACGGACGTGCTCGAGCGCATGACGCAACTGCTCGCGGCCGACGCGCAGGTCTTCACTCCGTTCGGAGCGACGGAGTCGTTGCCGGTCGCGAGCATCGGCAGCCGAGACGTGCTCGGCGAGACCGCCCAACAGACGGCGAAGGGCCGCGGCATCTGCGTCGGCCGTCCGGTCGACACGGCGCACGTCCGCATCATCCGCATCAGCGACGAGCCGATCGCGGCGTGGAGCGACGAGCTGGTGGTGCCTCCCGGGACCATCGGAGAGATCACCGTGCGGGGGCAGCAGGTGACGCACCAGTACTGGGCGCGGCCGGATCAGACGAGGCTGGCGAAGATTCGCGACGGCGAGGCGGTCGTCCACCGCATGGGGGACGTGGGGTCGATCGACGAGCAGGGCCGCGTGTGGATGTGCGGGCGGAAGAACCACCGGGTGGAGACGGCGAGCGGGACGCTCTTCACGGTGCCGGTCGAGGAGGTGCTCAACGCGCACGCGGCGGTGCGGCGGACGGCGCTGGTCGGCGTGGGAGCCCGAGGCGCTCAGGTGCCGGTGGTGCTGGTGGAGCGGGAGCCCGGGGCGACGATCGACGACGCGGCGCTGTTGGACGAGCTCCGGGCGCTGGCGGCGAAACACGAGACCACGAAGGGGCTCGCTCATTTCCAGGTGTACCCCGGCGCGTTCCCCGTCGACGCCCGGCACAACGCGAAGATCGAGCGGGAGCGGCTGGCGGCGTGGGCGACGGAGCGGGGGCTGGGGAAATGAGCGCGCTCGAGCATGACGGCGGGCTTCGACGGGCTCAGCCCGAACGGAACTGCCGGTCCACCGTTCACCCTGAGCGGAGTCGAAGGGTGCCGAGCTCAGCTCCGCGCTTCGGATTCGGATGGCCGGCAGGGTTCGACCTCGCTCACCCTGAACGGGAGGTCCGCGGGATCGAAGGGTGCCGAGGGTCTGCATGAAGGCCCTGGTCACCGGCGGCAGCGGCTTCCTGGGCAGCCACCTGGTGCGCGCGCTCCGGGCACGCGGCGACACCGTCCGCTCCCTGGCGCGCAGCGACACGCCGGGGCTCCGCGAGCTGGGCGTCGAGACCGTCCGCGCCGACGTGACGGACGCGGCGGCGGTCGCGAAGGCCTGTGAAGGCATGGACGTGGTCTTCCACACCGCGGCCAAGGCCGGCGGCTGGGGCGACCCGAAGGAGTTCGAAGCGATCAACGTGCGCGGCACCGAGCACGTCATCGCGGGGTGCAAGGCAGCGGGCGTGCCGGCGCTCATTCACACCAGCTCCCCGAGCGTGGTGCACACGGGCGCGTCCATCGAGGGCGCGAACGAGTCGATCCCCGTCGCCACGCACTTCACCGCCGACTACCCGCGGACCAAGGCGCTGGCGGACACGCTCGCGACACGCGCCTCTGACGATCGCACCGCGATCATCGTCCTGCGCCCACACTTCATCTGGGGCCCGGGCGACCGTCACCTGCTCCCCCGACTCGTGCAACGGGCGAAGGTCGGGCGGCTCAAGCAGGTCGGCACGGGCGATCCGCTGACCGACACCATCTACATCGACAACTGCGTCCAGGCGCACCTCGACGCGGCCGACGCGCTGCGGAGCGGCAAGAAGCTGGGCGGCAAGGCGTACTTCATCAGCGACGGCGCGCCGATCGGCGTGTGGACGATGGCGAACCGGATGCTCCAGGCGGCCGGAGCTCCACCGGTCGGGCGCGCCATTCCCGCGGGCCTGGCCCACGCGCTCGGCGCCACCCTCGAGGGCATCCACGCCGTCTTCGGCATCGAGAAGGAGCCGCTCCTCACCCGCTTCGCCGCCAGCGAGCTCTCTCACGCGCAGTGGTTCGACATCTCGGCGGCCCGGCGCGACCTCGGCTACTCGCCGAAAGTCACCATCGACGAGGGGCTGAAGCGCATGACCGAATGGCTCGAGCGCCATCCAACGTAGCGTCGCGCGGCACACTGACTGCAGAGCGGGCGCGAATGCCTCTCAACCCGCGCCGATTGGCCCTTCTGGCTGCCAGCTTCCTCCCACTTGCTGCCTGTTTCCCGTCAGCCGAAGCGAACGATGCCGGCTCCTCTCCCGACGCCGGAGCCTCGGCGGTCGATCAGGACGCGGGAGTTCCGGACGCCGGCGCTGACGCTGGCCTGGTGGCACTCGATGCTGGGTTCGGAGCTCCCTGCACGATGGATGGCGTCGTCCCATGCAACGATGGGCTGCTGTGCCTCGCGCCAGCGGGAAACGTCGGTTTCTGCAGCCAGAACTGCTCAACGCTCGGCCGGCCGTGCGCTGGCGCACCGCCCGGCACCTATGCCTACTGCGCGGTCGGCCCCGCGGGCACTCCCAATGGCAAGCCCGGCTGCGCGTTCCTCTGCACGGGCGGGGGCCACACCTTCACCTGTCCCGGCGAGACGACCTGTGCGACCGACGATGATCCGCCCGGAAGCGGGCAGCGCCTCTGCATGCCTTGAGTCAGACGCCGCTTGGGCGGAACGGGCGCCCCTCACCACCTCGCCCGCACCATCGCGATCACCCTCCGCTCGTCCACCCACTCCAGCGCCGACTCCAACGCGGGCACGGGCTCTCCCGGCTTCAAGAACACCGTCACCCGCGTGGTCCGAAGGTCCTCCACCTCCACCCGCGCCTCGTCGAAGCCCATGAACCGGCCGAGCCTGGGCGCGAGCGCTTTGTAGACGGCCTCCTTGGTCGCGAAGCGCACCATCACCTCGTTCCACCGCTTCGGCTCCGGCAGGGCCTCGACCACCGCCCGCTCCTCAGGCCGCAACACCCGCTCCGTGATGAGCAGGTGCTCGCGCGCGTCCCCCTCCAAGTCCACCCCGACCGTCGCGCCGTCCGCCTTCGCCACCAGGGCCACCACCAGCGCGTGCTTGTGGCTCACCGACACCGTCCACCCGGGCGACGCGACCGGCTCCCTCCGGGGCCCCACCAGCACGGGCCCGAGCTCCACGCCCAGCGCCTCGGCCGCCGCGCGCAGAGCGATTCTCCCTCCCACCCACTCCGGCTGCCGCCGCCCGCGCTCCTTCGCCGCCGCCTCCTGCTCCTCGGGCGCGAGCCGCTCGAGCACCTCCGAAGGCACCGGCGCCTTCCCCTCCGGCAGGACCACCGCTGCCAGCTGCCCGAAGGCCACGGCACGGTTCCAGGCGATGGAGAAGGGTTCCTTCACGGGCCCCATCGTGACCGTTTCGACATGCGGGCGGAAGCGGAAGTCGGGTGCTACGGTCCACGGGCTCGCCCTGCCGGCGGGCCTGGCCTCGAGGGTCTTCCGCTGGACGAGCTGGTCAACAAGCGCGTGGTGCTCATCACCGGCAAGGGCGGCGTCGGCCGGAGCGTCCTCACCGCCGCCCTCGCCCGCCTCGCCGCCCGCCGCTCCTTGCGCGTGCTCGTCACCGAGGTCGGCGACGACCCCGACGACTACTCCCCGCTCGCCCACCACTTCGGGCTCTCCCGCCTCCCGCGCAGCCCCGAGCGCATCGCCCCCGGCATCCAGGGCACCGTGCTCCTCGCGCGCACCGGCCAGGAGCTCTTCCTCAAGTCCGTCCTGCGCTCCGGCACCCTCGCCCGCGCCGCGCTCTCCAGCGACGCGCTCCGCCGCCTGCTCGGAGCCGGGCCGTCCTTCCGCGAGATGGGCGTCTTCTTCCAGCTCCTCACCTACCTCCGCGCCACCCGCGCCGACGGCCCGGAGTACCAGCTCATCCTCATCGACATGCCCGCCACCGGGCACACCCTCTCCCTCACCGGCTTGCCCGATCTGCTCCTGCGCCTGCTCCCGCGCGGGCCGATCGCCGAGGCCCTGCGCGAGGGCCAGCGCTACTTGAACGATCCCACCCTCGCCGCCGCCTGGGTGGTGACGCTCCCCGAGGATCTGCCGGTGAGCGAGTGCCTCGAGCTCCTCGAGGGGCTCGACAAGACCAAGATGCCGACCGGCGGCGTGCTGATGAACCGCATCCCGCCCGATCCCTTCACCCCGGCCGAGCGTGCCGCGCTGACGCCGCTCGTCGACGCCCAGAACCTCCTCGGCAAGGAGCAGCTCGCGAGGCCCCTCCTCGCCGACCGCGCGGTGAAGCGCCTGCGCGCCGCCACGCCGCGCACCATCTACACCCTGCCGGAGCTGCCCCCCGACGGCCTGGTCGACGCCCTCGCCAACGCGCTCGACAAGGCCCGGCCGCTCCCGTCGTCCGAGAGCCCCTGAGCCATGGCCGACGCCACCACCACCGCCGAGAAGGTCGGCTCGCTCCTGCGCACCAAGCGCATCATCGTCTGCTGTGGCGCGGGCGGCGTGGGCAAGACCACCACCGCGGCGGCGCTGTCCCTCGCGGCGGCGCGCGCAGGGAGGCGCGTCCTGGTGCTCACCATCGATCCGTCGCGCCGCCTCGCCGAGACCCTCGGCGTCTCGCGCAACCCGCCCGAGCCCGTCGAGGTGCCAAGAGATCGCCAGGCCGCCGCCGGCATCAGCCCGCCCGCCTCGCTCCACGCGTGGATGCTCGACCCCAAGCTCGTGGCCGACGACGCCGTGCGCCGCCTCACCAAGAGCAAGGAAGACGCGGAGCGGGTGATCGGCAACCGCATCTACCAGCAGATCAGCGGCATGGTGGCGGGCATGCACGAGTACACCGCCATGGAGGCGCTCTACACGCTGGTGAACGGCGGCAAGTACGACCTGGTGGTGCTCGACACTCCGCCCTCCCGCCACGCGCTCGATTTTCTCGAGGCGCCCCGCCGGCTCTCCAGGCTCGTCGACAGCCGCGCCCTCTCGCACTTCCTGCCGCGCTCCGACAGCATGGTGGCCCGCGCCGCGTCGAAGGTGCTCCAGAAGATCCTCGGCGCCGTCTTCGGCGACGAGTTCGCCTCCGAGTTCATCGGCTTCTTGATGACGTTCTCCAGCATCTTCCAGGAGCTCAACGTCGACGTGAACACGATGCGGACCTTCCTCTCCGGGCCCGACGTCGCCTTCCTCCTGGTGACGAGCCCGCAGCCAGCCACGCTCACCGAGGCGCACTTCTTTCAGGACAAGACCCGTGAGCTCGGGCTGCCCTTCCGCGGCTTCGTGCTCAACCGCAGCCGCGCACGGAACGTCGAGCGGCGCCTCCCCGATGCAGCCACCGACGCGGCCGGCGGCGGCCCCGAGCTCGCCTCCGGGCTCACCAAGCTCCGCGCGCTCGCCGAGTCCGAGCTGCACCTGGCGAAGAAGGACCTGGCCTTGCTCCACGAGCTGGAGGGCCGGGCTGGCCAGCAGGCCACCGCGCTGGCCCTCCCGGAGCTCCCCCAGGGTGCCGGCGAGATGGCCACGCTGCTCGAGGTCGCCGACGTGCTGGCCGCGTCCTAAAGCGGCCGACGGGACTCGACCTCCCGCCGCCGTCACGGCCCGCAGGCCGGCGAGCTGAGCCAGTACGGCCCCGAGCCGTTCCGCTCCTCGTTCGCGCACAGCCGCGCGTTGGTGGAGATCTCGTCGGGGGCCCACTGCCGCCTCGGGTCGCCGCGCTCCACGAAGACGTACAGCGCCTCGTCGCCCTTCGACGGCAACAGGGTGTGCCAGCCCATCGGCAGGTTCGGCGGCGCCCACTCGAAGACCCACTTCGCGTCGCTCATCGACATGTTCACGCAGCCGTAGGACACCGGCGTGCCGAACCAGTCGTGCCACACCACGCCGTGCAGCGCCTGGCCGCCCTTGAAGAACTGCACGAAGGGCACCTCGTCGACGATGTAGCCCTCGCCGCGCATGGTGTCGTGCAGCGACTTGAGCCACACCTTGTGCAGGCCCACGACCGTCGGCTGGTGGCGCGGGTCGGTCGAGCCGGTGGACACCATCGTTGCGTAGACGACCCGATCGCCCTCCCACGCGGTGAGCGTCTGCTCGTGGAGATCGACGTGCACCCACCGCGCGCCCTCGGGGATGCCGGGCGGCCGCGCCCGCGGGAAGGCGATGCGCACGTCGGCCCTGGGCATCGTCCCGTCGCGCGTCTCCACCTCGCGCAGGCCCACCCGGGTCACGCCGAAGCGCTCGAAGCGGGGCACCGGCGCCGCGGGGCCCGTCTCACCTCGGGGTACAGCGCGCAGGGTGCGCCGCACCGCGAACGCCAGCGGCAGCACCGGGTCGCGCTCCCCGGCGAAGCTGCTGCCCTTGATCAGCTCGAGCGCGCTCGTCTGCACGTAGCCGCCCTGGGAGCGCTTGAGCCACCCGCGCCGCTCGAGCCAGGGGTTGGGCAAGAGGGCCAGCGAGCGCAGGGCCGACTCGGTCTCCACCACGCCCGCGTCGGTGCTGGGGCGCTCGTAGACGACCGCGCCTCCTTCGAGCACCGTGCCGTAGGTGAAGCTGCGCGGCATGGTGTCGGGCTCGTCCTTCCACTGCTTGCGCAGGCTGGCGCGCCGCACCACCCCGCCGCCGGCGAGGGAGACCCAGGTGGTGGGCGAGTCGCAGGAGCCGGCGCAGCCGTCGACCTCCACGATGGCGCCCTTCTGCAGCACGCCCACGCGCGGGGAGTAGGGCCTCGAGTCCCGCTGCACGTAGACCTGTTTCTCGACGACGACGGCCGGCCAACGCGCGCTCGGCGCCGAGGGCCCTTTCCCTTCACAGCGTTCGCCCACGGGCGGCGTCTGCCCCAACAGCGGCCCGACGGCGACGGCGGAGAGGAGCAGGAGCGCGTGCATGGCGATCAGCGCGACGACGCGGCGAGGAGGTTCCGTACGGCCAGCCCGGTGCGCGCGCGGATGATTTCCGGTGGAGGAGCGTTGTTCACATCGACACCGAGTGATTCACCGAGGCCGACCGAGAGCTGCGGACTGGTCCAGTTCATGGCCACTCCCCGGTTGCAGGGGACATGCCCCGGGCCGTTCGTCTGGGTCGGCTCGCTTGTCGTGGCGCATGCAGAGTTTTCCACCCGCGCGACGACGCGCAGACTGCGCGCCGGTCGTGCTCACCCCAGGAAGGCCTCGGTGGCGGAGCGGTACACCAGGCGGTGGCTGGTGAAGAACGAAGCGTTCTTGGCGATCGCGCCCTTCATCACCGCGATCCACCCCGCGCGATCCCCCTGGTAGCGCGGCAGCACCGCTTCCTCGAGGCGCTCGTAGAGCGACGCCGCGTCGCCGTCGGCCCCGGTGGGCGCCGCTTCACCGAAGGACCAGCCGGTCACGCCCTCGACGCAGCCCTCGAGCCACCAGCCGTCGAGCACCGAGAGGTTCGGCACGCCGTTGAACGCCGCCTTCATGCCGCTCGTGCTCGAGGCCCCCTTCGTCTTCACCGGCGTGTTGAGCCACACGTCGGCGCCGGCCACCACCTTCAGCGTCAGCTCGAGATCGGAGTTGGGCAGGAAGGCGACCGGCACCTGGCCCTCGAGCTCCCGCGCGACCCCGTGCAACCACTCCACGAAGCCCTTCCCCTCCTGGTCCGTCGGGTGGGCCTTGCCGGCCAGCACCACCTGGAGCGGCCAGCGGGCCGCCAGCGCTCGCAGCCGACCGAGGTCGCTGAAGAGCAGGCCCGGGCGTTCGGCGGCGGTCATGCGGTGCGCGAAGCCGATGGTGAAGTGCTCGGGGTCGAGCCTCTGGCCGAAGGTGAGCTGCACCGCGTCGATCAGGATGCGCTTCGCCGCCCGGTGCGCGGCCCACAGCTCGTCGTCGGGGATGCGCTCGGCACGGCTCAACACGTGAGGGTCGTGGACCCAGCCGGGCAGGAAGCGATCGTAGAGGGAGGCGAAGGGCGCGCTGGTCGAGCTGAAGGGGTGCACCCCGTGAGCGACGGCGTGGACGCGAGAGCCAGGGGAGCGCACCGGCGAGACCTCGGCGTGGCGGCGCGCGACCCCGTTCACGGCCCCACAGAGCTCGAGCGCGAGCTTGCTCAGGCACAGCCCTCCGGAGCCCAGGAGCCCCTCCAGCTCGGCGACGACCGGCTCGTCCCCCAGCACCTCCTTCACCAGCGCCCAGGAATAGACTTGGGGCCCGTCGTCCACCGGCGCGTGGGTGGTGAGGCTGCACTGCTCCCGCACCCGCCTCAGCTCGACGGGTGGCTCGCCCGGGCGCACCTCCCCTGGCGCGGCGCGGGCGCGCTCGAGCAGCGGCACGGTGAGCAGCGCCGAGTGCCCGTCGTTCATCTGGTAGTGGCGCACCTGGAAGCCGAGGGCGCGGAGCAGCCGCACGCCGCCGATGCCCAGCACCACGTCCTGCTTCAAGCGGTACCGCTCGCCGGCTCCGTAGAGCACGTGGGTGATGGGGCGATCGCTCGGGTGGTTCAGGGGGCTGTCGGTGTCGAGCAAGATCACCGGCTGCCGCGTGCCGTTGGGCGCGGTGTGCACGTAGAGCCAGCCGAAGACCCACACCTGGCGGTCGTCCATGGTCACCGCGATGCTGGTCTTCAGCGGCGTCGCCCACCTCGAGGGCTCCCACGGGTCCGGGCTCTCCACCTGCCGGCCCTGGGCGTCGAAGCTCTGGCGGAAATAGCCGCGCCGGCTCACCAGGGACACCACCACCATCGGCAGCTCGAGGTCGGCCGCCGAGCGCAGGGTGTCACCCGCGAGCAGACCCAGGCCGCCGGCGTAGGTGGGGATCTCGCTCCGCAGCGCGACCTCCATGGTGAAGGAGGCGATGCGCGGCACCTTGAGGAAGTCGTCGAGCGTGACGATGTGGTCGGGCATGGGGCGCCCGGCTCTGCAAGCGCGAGTCCAGCGCGACGCCTGGGAGAGCGCGGGCGTTGGCGCAAGGCCTGCGAGCGGTGGAGCCCCAAGGCCGCACCCCTATGCGGCGCTGGGCACGGGGGCGAAGGGCGCGGCGTCCTTCATCACGGCGGTGAGCTCGTCGCGCTCGAGGGTCTCCCGCTCGAGCAGGGCCTTGGAGATGGCGTCGAGGGTGGAGCGGCGCTGGGAGAGGACGGAGCGGGCGCGGGCCTCCTCGCGCTCGAGCAGCGCGGCGACCTCGGCGTCGATCTGGCGGGCGGTGCGCTCGCTGAAGTTGCGCTCGTCGAAGACCACCGCGCCGATGGCCGAGGGGTTCCCCATCGGGCGGCCGAAGGTCTGGGGCCCGAGGGAGCTCATGCCGAAGCGGCACACCATCTGCCGCGCCAGCTCGCTGGCCCGCTCCAGATCGTTCTGCGCGCCGGTGGAGGCGTCGCCCATCACCAGGGCCTCGGCCACCCGCCCGCCCAGCATCACGCAGAGCGCGTCCACCAGCTCGTCGCGGGTCATCAGGTAGCGGTCCTCGGTGGGCAGCTGCAGCGTGGCGCCGAGCGCGCCGATGGAGCGCGGGAGGATCGTCACCCGGTGCACCGGGTCGGCGTGCGGCAGGGTCAGCGCGACCAGTGCGTGGCCACCCTCGTGGCAGGCGACGCGGCGGCGCTCGGCCTCGCTCATCACCCGGCCGTCTTTCCTCAGGCCGAGCTGGATGCGATCGATGGCCTCCTCGAAGTCGCGGGCCTCGACCTGGGTGCCCTCGCGACGGGCGGTGGCGAGCGCGGCCTCGTTGACGGTGTTGGCGAGGTCCGCGCCCACCATGCCCGGAGTCCGTTGGGCGAAGACGTGAACGTCCACGTCGGGGCCCAGCTTCAGCTTGCGCATGTGCACCTTGAGGATGGCCTCGCGCCCGCGGACGTCGGGGCGATCGACGAGCACGGTGCGATCGAAGCGCCCGGCGCGCAGGAGCGCCTTGTCGAGCACCTCGGGGCGGTTGGTGGCGGCCATGAGCACCAGACCCGTGCCGGAGTCGAAGCCGTCCATCTCCACCAAGAGCTGGTTGAGGGTCTGCTCGCGCTCCTCGTTGGCGGCGAAGCCCGCCGCGCCGGCCCTGGTCTTCCCCACCGCGTCGAGCTCGTCGATGAAGACGATGCACGGCGCGCGCTGCTTGGCCTGCTCGAAGAGGTCGCGCACCCGCGAGGCGCCGACGCCGACGAACATCTCCACGAACTCCGAGCCGGAGAGCGAGAAGAAGGGCACGCCCGACTCCCCGGCCACCGCCCGCGCCAGGAGCGTCTTGCCGGTGCCGGGCGGGCCGATGAGCAAGACGCCCTTGGGCACCCGCGCGCCGAGGGCCTGGTACTTGTCCGGAGTGCGGAGGAAGCGCACCACCTCCTCCAGCTCGGACCGCGCGTCGTCGACGCCGGCCACGTCGTTGAAGGTGATGGCGTTGTCGGTCGATCGATCGAAGATCTTCGCCTGGCTCTTGCCGAAGCTGAGGGGCTTGGCGCCCTTGCGGTTGAGCGCCGCGCTCGCGCCCATGCCCCGCACCAGGAAGTAGAGGAGCAGCAGCGGGCTCAGGCCCCAGAGCGCCGCCCACCACAGGCCGCCGCGTTCGTCGAAGTGGCCGGTGACGACCACCTCCTTCTCCGCCGCGACGGCGAGCAGCTCCTTGTCGTCGATGTTGGGCAGCCGCTCCGCCAAGAGCTCTTGCCGCCGGCCCCCCGCGGGGGTCTTGAGGGTCGCCACCAGGCGCTCCGGCTCGATGCGCAGCGCCTCGACCTCACCGCGCTCGAGGGCTTGCTTGAGCTGCGTGAACGGCACCGTGTTGGAGGAGGTGGAGCTGACCACGTTGCTGCGAAGGGCCAGGGCCAGCGCGACGCCCATCACCACGAGCATGAGGAGAAACGAGAAGACCGTGGGGCGCTTCATCCCCACCACAGGCTGCAAGGGGAACGCCATGAAGGCAGTGAGCCGCTACGACTCGCGACGACGCACGATGTGCGCCGGGGGCGGGATCACTTCGAGCGCTGCTCGTGCTCTCGCCGGGCCAGCACATACCGCCCGAAGTGCTGATCCATGTTGAGCAGGTGCTTCTTCAACCAGTCGGTGACCGCGCCCTCCAGGCGGGTGGCCAGCCAGACGGTGGCGCCGGTGGCGGAGAACTCGGCCTCGATGCTCTTGAGCTCGGCCACGAACTGCGCGTGCGCCGCCTTGTGCATCGCGGCGTAGGGGAACCTGAGCTCGTCCATCGCCGCCTCCTCGTCCTTGAAGTGCTGCACGACGTAGGCGTCGAGGAAGTCGAGCAGGCGGACGATCTCCTGCTTGTTCCCCGCATCGGTGGCCAGGGAGAGCGCGTTGAGCCTCCGGAAGAGCTCCTGGTGCTGAGCGTCGATCTCGGGCAGACCGATCGAGAACTCGGGGCTCCACTCCATGCGACCTCCTGAGACGGACGGTCGAGGTAACGCGACGGTGCTCATGGTGAGCGTACGTAACGGCCCTGCCGGGGACCTTGACCCCCATCAGCGGAGGCTTTGATCGGGCGCAGGGCGTCCCCTTCTCTTGCGCAGTAGCCGCTTTCACGGGGAGAGGTGACGGTCGACGAGCCGCGCGGCTAAGCAGCGCCCGCCGCCGTACCTCGACGATTGGGAGAGCGCTGATGACACCCCGGTTACCCGCTGAAGAGCTCGAGCTGCTCGAGGGCGCCGCCGCGCACCCCGAAGGCGTAGGGCCGCTGCTCACCTGCGAGCTGTTGGCCGCGGCGTCGCTGTACGGCGCGCACCCGGAGCTGGTGGAGTCGACCCGGGCGCACCTGGCCGAGCTGGGGGACGAGGCCACGAGCGAGTTGCTCCTCGCCGCGCACCAGCACGTGACGGCTCCGGCGGCGGTGGAGGCCCCGCGCCGCCCGCGCGACGCCGGCGAGGTGCTGGCCCGCGCGATGGCGACGCCCAACGGCCTGGAGCTCCTGCGCGACGCGCCGGTGGAGCTGGCGGCGGTCTTGCTCGAGGCCCACCCCTTCGTGATCGACGAAGCGCGCGAGCGCCTGCCTCGCCCGAGCCGCCCCACTTTTTCCGCGCCCGGTGTAGACGTGTCCCTGCTCGCCGCGCGGGCGAGCGCCCCCCGCTTGATGAGGATGCCCACGTGATCGACCTGACCCGCCTGCACACTGGAACGCTCCCCGCCTCCGTCGTCATGGGCGAGTGCTGGGCGCGCGATGGCCTGCAGAACGAGGCCGCCGTGGTGCCGACCGACGCGAAGGTGGAGATCATTCGCGGCATGGTCGACGCCGGCTTCACCAAGATCGAGGCGACCAGCTTCGCGCACCCGAAGTACCTGCCGCAGTTCGCCGACGCTGAGGACGTGCTGCGCCGCATTCCCCGCAAGGCCGGCGTGCACTACCGCGGCATCTGCACCACGGTGAAGGCGGTGGAGCGCGCCGCCCGCGCCAAGGCCGACGGTCACGGCGTCGACGAGATCGCGATGGTGCTGTCGGCGAGCGAGGCCCACAACAAGGCCAACGTGGACATGAGCCACGACGAGAACAAGCGGGTGCTGGAGCAGATGGTGCGGGCGGCCAAGGACTCCGGGCACCAGGTCTTCGGCTGGGTGCTGACCAGCTTCGGCTGCCCGATCATGGGCGACGTCCCGGTGGAGCAGGCGCTGGCCGTCGGCGAGTGGTGGCGCTCGATGGGGGCCGACTACATCGGCTTCGGCGACACCACCGGCGTGGCGAACCCCCGGCAGGTGAGCGCCTTCTACGAGCAGGTGCTCGGGGCGGGCTTCCCCAAGGACAAGGTGGTGGTGCACTTCCACGACACCCGCGGCTGGGGCGTGGCCAACACGATGACCGCGCTGGCCTTCGGGTTCACCTACTTCGACAGCTCGCTCGGCGCCATCGGCGGCCAGCCCAAGACGGGCGCGGCGACCTACCACCGCGGCCACACCGGCAACACCTGCACCGAGGACCTGGTGGCGATGTTCGAGGAGATGGGCGTGTCGACCGGCCTCTCGGTGCCCAAGCTGGTGACGCTCGGCCAGCGCGCGGAGGAGGTGCTCGGCCGCAGCCTGCGCAGCAACTTCATCCACGCCGGGCCGGTGCCGCACCTGGGCGTCGTCTACGACAAGCAGCGAGGCATCGTCGGGGCCCGCGCGGGGAACTGATTCCCAATCACCTCCACGGCGAGAACCGCAGCCCGAGCAGCCCGATCTGCTCGTCGTCCGGGAAGTGGAAGACGAACGACGAGGGCACGAAGCGCTCGGCGCCCGACGGCCAGAAGGTCGTCTCGTCGAAGACCTCGGCCACGCAGCGCTCGATCTCCTCGTCGTGCCACGAGGACTCGACGGTGGTGCCGGGAGCGAATGCACCGCCCGCGACGGGGGTGAAGTGCACCTCGAGATCGATGGGGCCGCGATCGCGCTCCAGCGCCGAGGGGATGCAGAGGGCGATCTCCGGGCTCACCGCGCGCAGGGGCACCTCGAGCGCCGGCGGCACCAGCGAGGGCGGATCGAGCGTCGGGGGGCTCGGAGGCTCCAGAGACTTCGTCCGGGTCTCCTCGCGCGCCGGCCGCGAGCTGACCCCGGTCAACGCGACGGAGACCGATGCCTTGCCGGCGACCGCGGCCGTCGAGCTCGCGCCGTTGGCCAGGTCTTCAGTGAGGGATTGCCCGGCCCAGATCACCGCGAGGAACACGAGCACCGGCACCACCGTCACCACCACGTACTTCTTCATGCGATTCGTACAGCTAATCACAGCCGAGCGCCGCGGCAGCAGCTCGCCCACGTGCGAGGTGGGTCGGGCTGCCACTCGCTCCCACGTGGATTTCGCGAAATCGCCAGTCGCCGCGGGGGCGTAGGCTCGGGGCCCTCGTCGCCCATGGACTCGACCGCGCCACAGCTTCCGGCCTCTCGGGCCGACGCCGATCGTGCGCGAAGGGCGATCGAGGTGCTGCGGGGCCTCCTCGAGCTGGCGCGGACGAGCGCGCACTTTCCGGAGGCGGCGGGGCTGTTGGCGTGGCTGTGGGTGCTCTTGCGGCCGACGCGACTTGGGCGGGCGCCGCGGATCGCGCTCAGGCCGTCGGGCTTCCCCTCGGTGCGGGGTCTGCGGCAGCTGCATCGCCTGCGCGACGCCGCGCTCTCGCTGAGCCGCGAGGCGCCGCTCCCGGCGGAGACGAAGAAGGACACGCTCACCTCGCGGCTCCTCTCGGCGAGCCTGCCCAAGCTGGCCTCGCTCGAGGCCACGCTGATCTCACGCGGCAAGGGCCAGACGAAGCTCTTGCTCGTGCACGACGGCTTCGACGCGCTGGGGTGTCCGGTGCGGCTCACGGCGCGGCTGACGCAGACGAAGGGGAAGCACTTCACGCTCGATCGCGAGGAGCGGATCGCGGTGGGCCCGACCGTCGCCGCCGCGCTGGGCGAGGCGCCGGGGCCTTCGTCGGAGGCGGCGCTGGAGAGCCTGCTCGCGCTCGGCGGCCTCGGTGTCGAGGAGGTGGTGCGCGGGCAGCTCGGGCCGGTGGCCTCGGCGCTGGCCGGCGAGTCGTGGGCCGAGCTCGAGGCCCTGGTGGAGGACGCCCCGGCCGGCGAGGCG
The DNA here is from genome assembly GCA_037443525.1 of Archangiaceae bacterium. Classification (GTDB taxonomy): domain Bacteria; phylum Myxococcota; class Myxococcia; order Myxococcales; family Myxococcaceae; genus JBBIOE01. The sequence continues at coordinate 68,132 of JBBIOE010000006.1, forward strand.
ATCCTCCCGCTCACCCTGGAGCGCTGCGGGCCCGGCGTGGCGCGGGACGCCGACGGCCACCCCCTTCACCCCGTCGACGTCTCCCCCGAGGCGCTGGTGCGGCGGCGCTCGCTCGGGGTCCACGTCTCTCGCGAGCTCAAGCTGGTCTGCACGCCCGGGGTCGAGGCGGCGACCAAGATGCTCGTGGCGAAGCTGGGCAAGCCGGTGATTGTTCGCAGCAAGTGAAACCTCGCCGTCGGCGGGCCCCCCTTTGGCAAGATGCGCCCTCATGACCGAGGTGCGCGAAGCGAAGTCCCTGGTCGACGAGCTGGTGCACCAGTTCAGCGACTCCTTCGCCTTCTACCGCGAGCTCATCCAGAACAGCCTCGACGCCGGCTCCAAGCGCGTGGAGGTCACCCTCTCCTTCCGCCCCTCCGGCGATCTGGGCCTGTGCCTCGCGCGCGTGGCCGACTTCGGCGAGGGCATGGACCGGCGGATCATCGAGGACTACCTGGTCACCAAGTTCCGCTCCACCAAGGAGGACGATCTCACCAAGATCGGCAAGTTCGGCATCGGCTTCGTCAGCGTCTTCGCCTGCGCCCCCGACGCCGTCACCGTCGACACCGGCAAGGACGGGCAATCGTGGCGGGTGCTCTTCCGGCCCGATCTCTCCTACACGCTCCTGGCCTCACCCGAGCCCTTCGAGGGCACCGCCGTCACCGTGCACAAGAAGATGACGGCCACCGAGTACGCCGCGTTCGTGGCCCGCTCGAAGAGCGCCATTCACCGCTGGTGTCGCCACTCCGAGGCCGACATCACCTTCGCCGCGGGCCAGGCCGACGGCAGCCCGCCTCCGCCTCCGGTGCGCGTGTTCCGGCCCCTCACCGTCGACGCGCCCTTCCAGGTCGAGCTGGAGGAAGATGGCACCCACGTCGTCGCCGGCCCCGCGCGCAAGGACCCCGCGCCCACCGGCTTCTACAACCGCGGCCTCACCCTCAAGGAGACCACCGAGCGCGTCCTGCCCGGCGTGGCGCTCAAGATCGCCTCCCGCTACCTCGAGCACACCCTCACCCGCGAGGACGTTCGACGCGACCGGCACTTCGAGAAGGCCATGGCCCTGGCGCGGCGACTGGTCGACGGACCCCTGCTCGAAGCCCTGCCCGCGAAGCTCGAGGACGCGGCCGAGCGCAAGGACGGCGGCGCCGACTGGAGGGTGCTCTTCGACTACGCGCTCGAGAGGCTGCCCGCGAAGGCGCTGTGGCTGCGCAACCAGGGCGGCGGCGCGTCGTCGCTCGCCGAGGTGAAGAAGAGCCTGGGACGGGAGAAGCGGCTGGTGATCGCCCCCGAGGACGGCCCGCTGGTGCAGCGCGTGCGGTCGGCGGGGGGCATCGCGCTCGAGCTCTCGCCCGGCCCGCGCCTTCGCGCCGTGGCCGCCCTGGTGGGCGCCGGGGAGATCCACGTCGCCGACGCCTTCCTCACCTACGTCGAGCCGCCGGGCCTGCGCCTCCCCGCCTTCACGGTGGGCGTGTTGGAGCTGTTGCGCGCGGCCGGTGCCAAGGTCGACGACGTGGTGCTGGGCGAGGTGCGCGGCGCCGCCCGCGAGGACGCCACCGTCGCGGTGGAGTCGCTCGGCCGGCCGATCCCCGTCGGCCACGCGCGCGCCGGGGTCTTCAAGAAGGGCGAGCCGAACCTGCTCGTCTTCAACACCGCCCACCTCTCCGTGCACGCCGCCAGGCCGCTGCTCGAGAAGGCCCCCCGCCTCGCCGCGGTGCTGCTCGCCCGCCTGGTCCTGGTGGAGGCCGGCCGCCTCGACGAGAAGGCCGACCGGCGGCTCACCGAGTGGGGGCTCGGGTGAGTGACGAGCTGGCGAAGGCGCTCCGCGAAGGCGCCGAGCCCGTGGCCGAGGGTCGCGTTCGCGTCGACGCGGGGCGCGCGCTGGAGCGGCTGCGCAAGTACCGCTTGAGCGAGCCCTCGCACTGGGTGCTGGAGGTGGTGCGGGCCGCGGTGGCCTCGGGCGCCGACGAGGTGCACGTGCGCACCGACGCCGACGACGTGGAGGTTCGCTTCGCCGGCAACGCCTTCCCGGAGAAGGCGATGAAGGAGCTCCTCGAGCAGGCCCTCAACGACGGCAAGAGCGCCGATCAGCGCCGCGCCAAGCTCCTCGGCCTCGGCGTCGCCGGCGCGCTGGGCGTCGAGCCGCGCTTCGTGAAGGTGACCAGCGGCGGGGTGCACCTCGAGCTCGCCCCGCCCTCGGCGGTCCAGATCACGAAGGTCTCGCAAAGGACGACCCACGTGCACGTGCGCAAGCGCCTCGGGGTGCGGGTGGCGCTCTCGCTGGTCACCGGCGCACCCGAGGCCCAGGCGCTTTTCGAGCGCGGCCGCCGCTTCCCCGGGGCGCTGGTGGTGAACGGCGAGAAGGTCTCGACGGGGGACCCGTTCCATCGGCGCCTGTCGCGCGGGATCACCGAGACCATCGCCAGGCGGGGCACGCTGGTGGCCGGCCTCCCCGAGGGCCCGCCCCTGACCGAGAGCGTGCTCGAGCTCGACGTGCTCGGCATCCACGTGGGCACGCGCACGCTGAAGCTCCCCGGCCTGCAGCTGCTGGCGGCGCTGCGCGGCGACGACATGCAGCGCAACGTCTCCGGCAGCGACGTCGTCGACACCGAGTCGCTGGTCGGCCACGCCATCCAGCGACTCGAGGCGCTCTCCCTCGAGCTGTTGGCCTGGGAGACGAAGACCCTGGCCGAGACCGGCGAGCTGCCGGCGCGGGCCGTCCTGCGTGAGCTGCTCACCGCGCCCGGCCTCCACCCCAAAGCCCGGGACCTGCTCGCCGAGGCGCCGCTGTTGCCGGGGCCGGGAGGTGAGTGGGTGCGGCTGTCCGCGCTGGAGGCCGAGGCGCGCCAGGGGCGCCCCATTCACATCGCCTTCGAGAGCTTCCCCCGCGGCAGCTACCCCGAGCCGGCGGTGCTGTGGGAGTCCGGCGCGGCGTGGCGGGAGCTGATCCGCAAGCACCTGCGGCAGGACGTGGCGGAGCTCGTCGCCCGCCGCCGCCGGGCCGCCGAGGCCAGGGCCGACTGGGAGCGCCTGCCGCGCGAGGAGGCCCACCTGCCCGAGGGCTCGTGGCTCGCCCGCGCGCCGGTGAAGGCCGGGGGGCTGGAGGGCGAGGTCGGCGTCGGCGCCACCTCCGGCGCCGGGGTGGTGCGCCTGCTCTCGGGCGGGCGCCTGCTGCAGGTGGGGGAGGTGCCGCTGCTGGCGCCGCTGGTGCTCAAGGCGGTGGTGAACCTCGAGGGCCCGATCCCCGATCGGGCCTGGGAGAGCCTGCCCAGCGAGGAGCTGTGGAAGAAGGTGGCCGGCCCCATCGCCGCGGCGGCCGAGCAGGCGGTGCTCTCCATCGTGGGGACGCCGGAGAGCGTGGGCGCGGGCCGCCTCTTGCTGCTGCGCCTGGTGCGGACCGGCACCAAGCGCGTCCAGGATCTGCCGCAGGGCCTGCGCGACGCGAAGCTGTTCGACGTGCTCGGCGGCGGGCAGTGCTCGCTCTCGGAGCTGGCGAAGGAGCCGACCTGGCGCTGGACGGAGTCCGCCCGCGGGGAGCCGCTGCTCTCGAACGAGCCGGTGCTGGTGCTCCGGCGGGACGAGCTCGAGGCGCTGCAGTCGCTGGGGAAAGATCGCCTCTCGCACGCCGGCGCGCTGCTCGAGGCGGAGCGGCAGCTTCGCCGGCGCCTGGCGGGCCCCAAGGTCCCGGCGCGAGTGCCCGACGCCATCATCCGGGTCCCGGTGGCGGCGCCCGGCGTGACGGGCGAGGTGGCGATCGCCCCTTCCGAGGGCAAGCGCGGCGATCTCACCCTGCTGCGCCAGGGCTTCGTGCTCGAGGTGCTCGTCATCGCCGCCCGCTACGGGGGCTTCTCGGCCTGCGTCGACTCCCCCACCCTGGTGCCCACCGCCGACTGGGACGGCGCGCGCCGCGACGCCGAGTACGACAAGGTCATCGACGCCGTCCGAGCCGCCGAGCCGGCGCTGGCGGTGGCCATCGCGGAGGCGGGCCGCCTCGCCGACCTGCCGCTGGAGACGCGCCGCTACCTGGTGGCCTTCGCCAGGAAGGAGCTCGCGCAGCTCGGCGCCGCGGCCCTGAGCGAGCACGCCCGCAGGGTCGCTTCGGCGCCGCTCCTGGAGGGCCTCAACGGAAGACTGTCGGTCCTCGACGTCGCCACCCTCGCCGGGCCTTCGAAGCGGGTGTACGTCTCGAGCGGCTCTTCGCCGCCTCAGCTGCCGGCGGGCGTGTGGGCGGTGGAGGACTGCGCGGGCCTCGAGGAGCTGTTGCGTGAGGCGCTCGGCTTCGCCCTCGAGCCGCTCCAGCCCCACCTCGCGCGCCTGGAGACCCTGCGCCGCTTCGAGGCCGAGCCGGAGGGCGACGCGTCGCTGCCCGAGGGCGCCGTCCTCTCCGTCGCGGTGAGCGAGACGCCGAGGGTGCACGCCGCGCTGGGCTCCGCGGGGTGGACGTCCCGCGTTCGCGTCTTCTGCCGGCGCCGGCAGCTGCTCGACGTGTTCGTGGAGTCGCGGCTGCCGCTGGAGCTGGTCATCGAGGACGACGGACTGGACGTGACGAAGCCGGGCCTGTGGCCGCCCACGCTGGAGGCGGTGCTGGACGAGGCCCGGGCCCGCGACTGGCTGCGGAAGGCGGAGACCGCCCTGCTCACCGCCACGCTGGACGGCGCGGGCGTCGATGCGGCGTCGATGCGGGCCTGCCGCTTCGCGCTGGGCGCCTCGCTCACCTCCCCGTTCCCCAAGGCGCTGTGGCAGCGGCTCGCCAAGGTGAAGGCCTACCCCTGCACCGACGGCGTGGCGCGCTCCGCCTCCGAGCTCTCCGCGCCGGTGCGCTTCGTCACCCGGACCGTGCCGGGTGCGTCCTCCGGCGGCGGGCCGGTCGTCCGGGCGATCGACGCCGAGGTGCGAACGGCCCTGCGGTGCTGGAGGGACACCGTCGACGTGACCGAGAGCCTGGAGCGGGAGCGGGCCGCGCGGAGCGAGCGGGAGAAGCGGCCGGCGGTGGAGCGGGTGGCCTATGCGGGCGACGCGCTGATTCGCCGTCCCGTCACCCGCCCGGGCCTCGAGGGCGAGCTGGTCGTCGCCCGCTACGGAGGTGGAGGCATCGCGGTGTTCCACGAGCGACGGCTCCTCTGCACGGTGGCCAGCGCCCTGCCCGAGCCGCTGGCCGCGGCCATCAACTGCGACGCGCTCACGCCCACCGCCGCGTACACCTCGTTCGCCCGCGACTCGACCTGGGACCGCATCACCCAGACCCTGCACGAGCTGGCCGACGAGCTCGGCGACTCGCTGGGGACCGTCCCCACGGAGTGGCTGGAGCGGTCCGAGCTGCGAGCGGTGCTGGGACGCTTGTGCCTGGTGCTCTTCGCGCGGCGCACCGGGAAGAAGCGGCGGCACCGCACGGCGCTGGAGCAGCTGCCGATCTTCGAAGCGACCGGGGGGAGGCGCGCCTCGCTCGCCGAGCTGATCGATCTGGCCGGCATGGAGCCCATCGGCACCACACGCGAGCCGGGCGACGTGCTCGATCCCGCGCGGTGGCTGTGGTGCCTCCGTCCCGGAGAGGCAGCCCTGGCGAAGGACGCGGGACTCAGGCTCGAGGATCGCACCGCGGAGGTGCGGCGCGCGGCGGAGCTGAAGACGCGCCTCAGGCTCGAGCGCCTCGAGGCGCCGGTCTTCGGTACCTGGCGAGAGCCGCTGGCGGGGGCCGTGGTTCGAGGCGAGGTGGCGCTGGGCGATGCGCCGACCCGCGAGCTGGTCATCGACGTGGTGCGCGACGGGCTGAAGCTCGAGCGCTTCAAGACGCCGCACCCGGTGGGTGGCTTCGCCTGCCTGGAGTCGAACGCGCTCACCCCGGACGCGCTCCACCGAGGAGCCTTGCGCGATGGCGCCTGGCGGACGCTGCTCGATGCCTGCGAAGGCGCGCTGGAGCGCCTGGTCGTCGGCCGCCTCTCGGCTGAGCCGCGCGGCCACGAGTGGCTTTCGTGGGTGAAGGCCGCCGTGACGTGGAGGGCGGGCCAGGCGGGGCCGCTCGGCGAGCTATTGCCCGCGCTCGCCCTCTTCGCCGATCTCCAAGGCCGGCCAATCACCGTGGGCGCGGTGCTGGCCGAGATCTCCTCGAAGCGGAGGGTCGCCGTCGCCGAGAAGGACGCGGGGACGCCGCCTCCCGATCGACTGGTCCTCGAGGCCACGCGCGCGACCCTCGAACTCCTCGACGAGCTGGGCGCCGAGATCGACGATCTCACCGAGAGCCTGGAGCGGGCCCGAGCGCTCGAGGCCTCACGCGAGGCCCGGCGGGTGCGCGCCTTCACCGTGCCCGGCAAGGCCCTGGTGCGCGCGCCGCTGGCCGCCGAGGGCGTGCGCGGAGAGGCCACCCTCGACGCCGAGCCCGGCGCGCCCTCGCTCGTCCGCCTGGTGAAGGAGGGGATCGAGGTGGGCACGGCCGAGGGCGTGGCGCCGGAGGGGCTCTCGGCCCTCGTGGAGCTGGACGGCCTCCCGGTGGACGACGACTGGACGAGCCCTCGGCTCACCTCGGCCCTGCGCTCGCGGCTCAAGCAGGCGCTCGAGGCGCCCTTCGTCGAGCTCGCCGCCCAGGTGGCTGTCCTGGGACCCAAGGAGCGCCTGCTCGCGCGGCTCCACGTCTTGCGGCTGGTGGAGTTCCTCGGCGCCAACCGGGCGGAGCACCTCGATCGGTTGACCGGCGCCGCGCGCGAGCTGCTCGACGCGAGCCTGTTCCCCACTGTCGGCGGGCGCTGGCTCTCCCTGCGCAGCGTGGCGGGGGAGATCGTCCGCAAGGGCAGCGTGGCGATCATCGCCCGGCGGCTGGTGCGGCCGGACGTGGGCGGAGCGCTGGTGCTCGAGGCCGAGGCGCTCGACGACGCCTGGCTCGACGCGCTCGCGGCGGCGGTGGGCACCAGCGCCGTCAACCGCGTCACCGACGTCGGCGCGCTGCTCACCGAGCTGTCGGAGGAGGATCCGGAGCGCGGCACGCCCGAGCGCGCCGGGCTTTGGGCGCTGCGAAAGGAGCTGCGGCTCCTGCGACCGGGCGCCCTGGGGAAGCTGACCGACGACGAGCTGGTCGACGTGCGGCTCAAGCGGGCGGGCGGCGCGACGCCGATCTCCTACGATCGCAAGCGGCGGCTGGTGCTGCTCGATCCCGAGTCGCCCGCCATCGCCCGCGCGCTGCGCGAGTCGACCCAACACCCCGAGCGCACCTGGGTCCTGCTCGCCTCCGTCTTCGGGGCGGTGAACCGGGCCCTGGACAAGGTGACCGACGCGCACGAGGCACAGCTGCTCCTGGCGCTGGCCGCGCACCTGGCGGCGAACCCGAGGCTGCTCGAGCCCCACCGTTCACCCTGAGCCCGTCGAAGGGTGCCGAACACGGGCCCACCGTTCACCCTGAGCCCGTCGAAGGGTGCCCAACTCCGGCCCACCGTTCACCCTGAGAGGCCGTCAGATTTTGGGGCTGAGCCGGGCACCGCTCCTCTGCGCGGGGGGCGCGACCTCTGCTGCGCGCTTCGTTCAGCGCCTCCGGACGCTGGTTCAGCTCATCACCGACAGCATCCGAC
>JBBIOE010000007.1:0-67822 GCA_037443525.1 Archangiaceae bacterium
CCGCCCGTCGCGCCTCCACTTCCGCCTCCGGTCGCGCCACCCGAGCCACCACCGACAGCACCGCCCGCGCCTCCTCCAGAGCCGCCGCAGACGCCGCCGTCGTCCTGCCGGCAGAACTCATCCTTCGCAGCGATGAAGTCGATGCACGACGAGAGCCCCAGGACCGAAAGGACGACCAGCGCGCGCTTCATGGCCAGCTCCAAGCGAGGCCGACCACGGCGGTTCCCGGCGCGACGGCGACGGTCGGCGTCACCGGCGCGCTGCCGAGGGACCTCCACACGAGGCCTCCGGCGATGGCGACGAGCCCGACCGCGCCGAGCACGACGGCCGTGGTCTGCTGGAGTTGGCCGGTTCGAGCGGTCTCGTCGAGCAGCGCCGGCGTGGTGATGCTCGCGTCATGGCCTCGAAGCTTCGCCTCGGTGCCCTTGGCCATGCCGTAGGCGACGGCCCCCGCGACGGCCGCGACTCCGCCTCCAATCACCGGCGCCAGCCAGGCGCTCGACGGCCCGGCCGCGGGCGCGGGCCCTCCGAAGGCGTGGCGGAGGTCGCCGGAGATCTGCCGGGCGGCGGTGTCGAGCAGGTCGAGCAGCTCGGCCTCGCTCTTGGTGCGGAAGGACACGTTGCTGAGCGGCTCGCCATTCGTCGCGCGAACCACCTTGAGGTTCAGCGAGTAGATGCCGCCGATCTGGGCAATGGTGCCGATGATGATGCCGTCGACGCCCAGGGCTCCGGCGAGCTCGGCGGTGCAGGAGGACTCCCCCGAGCACCCGAGCATGGCCTTCTGGCGCTCGAGGCCCAGCACCGCGGCGACCTCGTCTTGAGTGACCACCCGGTATCCGCTCTCGGCGCTGAGGCGCTGGTCGAAGGACGAGACGAAGAAGGCGCCCTTCGCCGGACTCACGTCGACGAAGGAGACGCCGCCCTGAGCGAGCTTGATCTGCGGGGTGGCCGCGCTGGTCACGAGGGCCAGCGCCGCGAGCGGGGCGAACATGCGGTGGACAGTAGCAGGAGATGGTCGGGCGCAGAGCGACATCAGACGCGCTTCACTCGTCAGTGGCGCGGGTGCGCGGCGACGGTGAAGAGCGTCCCGGGCGGGCTCAGCCGGAGGTCGGCGCCTTCGCCGGCTCGTCCTTGGTGGCCGGCGGCACGGGGCCGAGGTAGTCGAGCGGATCGACGGGTTGGCCGTCCTTGCGCACCTCGAAGTGCAGGTGCGGCCCCGAGGTGCGGCCCGAGTCGCCGACCGTCGCCACCACCTGACCGTCGCGCACCTTCTGGCCGGTCTTCACGCGCAGGTCGCGGTTGTGCGCGTAGAGCGTGATCAGCGCGTTTGCGTGCTCGACGATGACGATCAGGCCGTAGCCCTTCTGCTCACCGGCGTAGAGCACGCTGCCGGGCGCGGCGGCCTTCACCGGCGCTCCGGCGGGAGCGGACAGGTCGATGCCGTCGTGGGGGTCGTTCCCCTTCCTCCCGAACTTCGCGTACAGCACGCCGCGCAAAGGCCAGGCCAGCACGCCCTCGGCGCGGCCGACCTTCACTGCCTTCGTCTGCGCTCGCCTCTCCGGCACGCCCGACTTCGGCCCGCTCGGCCTGGGGCTGCCCTCCGGGTGACCGCGTGGCTCCGGTTCCGGGGCGTCGAAGTCCGGCACCGGCTTCAGCTCCGTCGCGCCGGGGATGAAGAGCTCCTCGCCCACTCTGAGCTCGCGGGGATCGTCGAGGTGGTTCGCCTCGGCGAGCTCCGCGACGGAGAGGCCGTAGGCGCGCGCGATGCGAAAGAGCGTCTGGCCCTTCTGCACGGTGTGACGGACGAGGACCAGCTCCGGCTCGACGTGGGTGCCGTCGAGCCCGACCCTGGCCGGCGCCTGGGTGGTGGCGCAGCCCGTCGCCAGCGCCGCGAGCGCACACCACGTCCACAGCCTGCCCGGCACGAACCGCACCACGCCCTCAGTCTGGACGACCGGCGCCCAGGCTCAAGTTGCTGAGCGGGGAGGTCCCCTGGGTTGACTCGCGACGGTGGGCCCTCGACGCCTCAGGGGCTGGCAGGTCTCGGCCGGTCCGAGCCGAAGCGCAAAGACGCGAGCCGCCCAAGGAAAGACCCCGGCGGCGCAGCGTGTGGTTCGTCGAGGGGTTCCGACGACGGCCGGCAACGCGGATCGGCGCTGTCGGCGACGGGAGGTCAGCTCCTCTCAGCCTCTCGAGGCGAACGCGGGCTCTCCGGCTCGGCGCGGCGGAAGCCGTCCAGGGTCCACGTCCGCAGCCAGTCGAGCTGCTTCACCTCGGTGAGGTCGAGCATCAGCGGCGTCACCGACGAGACCTGCTCGTCGTGCACGCAGGAGACGTCGGTGCCGGGCGCCTTCTCGTGCTCGTAGCCCGTCCCGCCGATCCAGAAGTAGCTGCGCCCGCGCGGGTCCTGCCGCTCCACCACGTCGTTGCCGTAGGTGTGCCGCCCGAGCCGCGTCACCTGCCAGGCCAGCGAGTCGGTGTGCGCGGGGATGTTCACGTTGAGGACCAGGCTCTTGGGCAGCTCGGTCGCGAGCGCCGCCTGCACCAGCGACCGCGCGAACTTCGCCGCGTGATCGAAGACGTAGCGCCGGCGCGTCACCAGGCTGAAGGCGATGGAGGGGAAGCCGAGCACCGCGCCCTCGATCGCCGCCGCCACCGTGCCGGAGTAGATGACGTCGGTGGCCAGGTTCGGCCCGTGGTTGATGCCCGAGAGCACCAGCGCGGGCCGCTGATCCTTCATCAGGTGGGCGACCGCGACGTACACGCAGTCGGCCGGCGTGCCGTCGATGCCGAACCAGCGCGGCTGGTGCTCGTGAATGCGCAACGGCCGGTGGAGCGAGAGCGCGTGCGAGGTCGCGCTCTGCTCGGTCTCGGGCGCCACCACCCAGACCTCGGCGAGGTCCTTCACCGCGTTCACGAGCGCGACCAGACCCTCGGCGCGGTGGCCGTCGTCGTTGGAGACGAGGATGCGGAGCTTCGAGCTCAGGCGTGGACCTTGATGGCCTGCTTGCCGGCGTAGCGCGCGCCGGCGCCGAGCTCTTCCTCGATGCGCATCAGCTGGTTGTACTTGGCGACGCGATCGGACCGGCTCGCGCTGCCCGTCTTGATGAGGCCGCAGTCGAGCGCCACCGCGAGGTCGGCGATGGTGGTGTCCTCGGTCTCTCCGGAGCGGTGGCTCATCACCGATGTGTAGCCCGCGCGGTGCGCCATGCGCACGGCCTCGAAGGTCTCGGTGAGCGTGCCGATCTGGTTCACCTTCACCAGGATGCTGTTGGCGATGCCCTTGTCGATGCCGCGCGACAGGCGCTCGACGTTGGTGACGAAGAGATCGTCGCCGACGAGCTGCACCTTCTTGCCGAGCGAGTCGGTGAGCTTCTTCCAGCCGTCCCAGTCGTCTTCGGCCATGCCGTCCTCGATGGAGGCGATGGGGTACTTCGACGCGAGCTCCGCGTACCAGCCGACGAGCTGATCGGGCGACAGCGAGCGGCCCTCGCCCTTCATCACGTACTGCTTCTTCTCCTTGTCGAAGAACTCGCTCGCGGCGACGTCGAGGCAGAGTGCGATCTGCTCGCCGGCCTTGAAGCCCGCCGCGGAGATGGCCTCCATGATGATCTTGAGCGCCTCTTCGTTGGCCGCGAGATCGGGAGCGTAGCCGCCCTCGTCGCCGACGCCGGTGGCGAGTTTCTTCCCCTTGAGGATCTTCTTGAGCGCGTGGAAGACCTCGGCGCCCCAGCGCAGCCCTTCCGCGAAGGTCTTGGCGCCCCACGGCAGCACCATGAACTCCTGCACGTCGACGCGGGTGTCGGCGTGAGCACCGCCGTTCAAGATGTTCATCATCGGCACCGGCAGGGTGCGCGCCTGGGAGCCGCCGACGTAGCGGTAGAACGGCAGGCCGACCGCCGAGGCCGCCGCGCGCGCCGTCGCCATGGAGACGGAGAGGATGGCGTTGGCGCCGAGCTTCGCCTTGGTCGGCGTGCCGTCGAGGGCGAGCATGGTCGAGTCGACCTGGAACTGATCGAGCGCGTCGAGGCCGACCACCGCCTTCGCGAGCTGCTCGTTGACGTGCTTGACGGCCTTGTGCACGCCCTTGCCGAGGTAGCGCGCCTTGTCGCCGTCGCGCAGCTCGAGCGCCTCGTGCTCGCCGGTGGACGCGCCCGAGGGCACGGCCGCGCGGCCGATGATGCCGGAGTCGAGGGTCACTTCAGCTTCGACGGTGGGGTTGCCGCGGGAGTCGAGGATCTCGCGAGCGTGGACGTTGATGATCTCGGTCATGGGGCGGCCTTTTACTCTTCGCGAAAGCGACGGGAAGCGCATTCCGCCCCGCTCCGTGTTCGTGCGGCACGAGGCCATCACACCGGCCCGCCGGGCTGGTACGCTCGCGCGTTCGAGACGATGCCCGCGCCCATTCCGCCCCGGAAGCCGCCGCCGCCCAAGAAGGGGAAGCCGCGGCCCGCGACCGAGGCCGATGAGCAGACGTTCCGCGCGCGGGCCCGTGGCGCCTTGATCGGTCTCGCCGTCGGAGAAGCGCTCGGCGTGAGCAACGAGGGCAAGAGCCTGCCGGCGGAGATGTTCCCCGCGCTGAACGAGTGGCCGCTCGACGGCCTGCGCGGTGGAGGGCCTCGAGAGCTGAAGCGCGGGCAGACGAGCTGGGCGACGCAGCAGGCGGTGTGCCTGGCGAACGGCCTGCGCGTCGAGCGGAGATTCGACGTCGTGGCGGCGGGGAAGGCCTACGCGAAGTGGCTCTCCCATTCGCCGCCGGTGACGGAGACGGTGCGCGAGGCGCTGACGCTCATCGTCGACGGGCGCTCGCCGGAGTTCTCCGGCCGTCGCGTGTTCGCCGAGTCGGGGAAGCGGCCGGCGGGGAACGAGGCGCTCGCCCGGGCCCTGCCGCTGGCGGTCTTCTACGCGAAGCACAAGGACGACCGGCGCCGGAGCTCGCTGGAGGACTCGGCGATCACGAACTTCCACCCGCTCTGCCGTACGGCGGTGGCGACCTTCACCGGCGTGGTGGCGGCGTCGTTGAGCACCCCCAAAGACCGGCTGGCGCCGGAGGAGATCGCGAAGCTCTACGAGACCGAGCTGGGCGCGGCGGCGGCGACGGTGGGCACGATGGACCCCGACTTCGTGCAGCTGGCGATGGACGCCTCGGAGGACCTGCGCGCGGACTTCAAGCTGGCGCGGGCCAACGATCCCGAGCTGTACGGGCCGGATCTGTCGATGTTCCTCCACGCGGCGAACACGCGGGTGGCCTTGCGACTCGCGCTCTGGGAGCTGTTCCACGCGCCGAACTTCCGCGCGGGCGTACTCGACGCGGTGAACCGGGGCGGCGACGCGGCGGCGAACGGCGCGGTGGTCGGGGCGCTGCTCGGCGCGACGTACGGCGAGAGCGCGATTCCCGAGGAGTGGCGCGAGGGCGTGCTCGAGGCGGTGGGGCCCAGCGGCGGCGTGTGGTGGAACGTGTACCACCCGCGGTACCTGTTGAATCTGGTCGGGGTCGAGCCTGGGAGCGCGCCGGTGGGCGATAGCGGCTGAGGCAGCGCGACCGAGGGGCCGGGGGAAAGGGAGCAAACCGTCATGCCAGGTACCGAGCAGAAGAGACCGCTGACGCTTGCGAACTGGCTCGTCGGCGCCGCGCTGATTGGGGCCGGCGCATCCTTCGGTGTGTGGGGGTGGAACGAATACGATCGCCTCTTTGCGCTTCGACAGTCGCACGCGCTGCTCCAACAACTCGTCGCGACGCATCGGGACGAGCTCACGGAGGCGCCACACACCGAGGCGGAGCTCGACACGGCGCTGGAGGAGCTGGAGCGAGAGATGCTGCGACTCCCGGAGTCGGAGCGCTTCGACGCCGGAATCGCGCCGCTCCCACCGAAGAGCGGGCCGCCGGCGCCCCTTCCCCCACCCGAGTACGACGCGTTCAATCTACCGGCGGTCCGCCGCGAGCTCGACGAGTGCCGGCGCCTCCAGGCAGAGCTGAGCGCCATGCAACCCGACGTAGATCAGCGCCAACGGGTCCAGACCCGGCTTCGCGCGGTCGAGAAGGCCATCGAGCGAATCAGGCTCCGGGCCGACGCGAACGGAAGCGGCGAGCGCGCGGCCCCTTGACGGAACCTCAGCGCGCGACCGCTGTCTGTTCGCTGGCATGGCCTTCTTCTCGAAGCGGAAGCTGAAGCCGTCGGAGGACGTCGAGGCCGGTGAGCTGAACATCGTCCCCTACCTCGACATCCTGATGAACCTGACCATCTTCATGCTCTTGTCGACGGCGGGGCTGATGTCGTTCGGCGTGGTGAACGCGACCGCGAGCGATCCGCACGGGTCGGGCCGAGGCCGCGACGCGCTCGCCGTCATCGTGAGCATCGAGACCGACGGGTACCACGTCGACGTGACGGGAGGCCCCGCCGAGCTCGCCGCCTCGGCCACCGTCCCCAAGCGCGCCGACGGAGGCTACGACGTGAGCGCGCTCACCGAGCGGCTCACCGCGCTCAAGGCGAGCTGGGGAGAGGCGGTGCGCTCCGGGCTCGTGCCAGAGGGCGAGACGACGCGGGTGACGGTCGCGAGCGCAAAGGCCACCCCGTTCGACGTCCTCGTCGCCACCATGGACGCGGCCCGCACCACCGCCGATCACCGCGCGCTGTTTCCCGACGTGGCGCTGAGGGTCGGAGAGCCCTGAAGCGGACGGGCAGTCGGCGCCCTTCGACTCCGCTCAAGGTGAACGGTGGTTGGGGCTACCGGACGATGAGCACGGGCTTCGTGCACAGGTGCATGAGCCGGTCGGCCACGCTCCCCAACAGCACGCGCGCGAACGCGTTGTGCCCCTTCGCGCCCACCACCACGCCCCAGATGCGATCGGCCTTGGCGAGATCGGCGATGGCCTCCGCGGGAGGGCCCTGGAGCTGCACCTTGGTGCACGGCACCTTCGACTCCGCCACGCGCGTGGCTGCGTCGTCGAGGATGGACCGCGCGTGCGCCCGGTTCGCCTCGAGCAGCTTGTCGATGGTCTCCGCGTACACGTTCGGCGGCAGGAGAATCGGCGGCTCCACCGTGACGAGCTCGATGTTCGCGTCGACGGCCTTCGCCACCTCGAGCGCCATCTGAAGGCCCTTCTTCGAGGGCTCCGATCCATCCACAGCCACGAGCAGCGTCTTCATGGCGCCCTCCTCCTTCATTTCACGATGAGCACCGGGATCTGCGAAATGTGGACCAGTCGGTCGCAGGTGCTGCCGACCAGCAGGCGCCGCACCGCACCCTTCCCGGTGCCGCCCACGACGATCAGCGAGTAGCCCTCGGCCTTGGACTTCTCGGCGAGGACCTCCGCCGGAGCGCCCATCCACAGCTCGGTGTGCAGGAGCGGATCGCCCAGCATCTTCACCGCGTCACGCAGCTTCTGCGCACCTTCGTCGCGCTCGAGCTGCATCAACTCCTCGAGCGGAGCCCACGGCGCGCCGGTCGGCGGCAGGACCGGGACGACGACGTACGCGAGGGTCAGCTTCGCCCCCGTCGCCTGGGCGAGCATGGCGGCCGTTCGGGCTGCTCCCTGGGCGGCGACCGAACCATCGATGCCCACGAGGATCTTCGAGATGGCCATCGCGCCTCCTAGAGGAGTGTTCCCTCTCACCATCGCCATTCAGGCAGGGGCCGCAACCCAGAGGGAGCGATCGGCAAGCGGCGCCGATGCCCGGCAGAAGGAACACACCCCGAAGCGGCTTCGTGTATACGCGTGCGCCATGGCGTCCTTTTCCATCAACGATGTCAGCAAGGCGTACGGGCCGAAGAAGCTGTTCGAGCATGTGAACGTCGCGTTCTCCGCGGGGCGCCGCTACGGCCTCACCGGCCCCAACGGCGCGGGCAAGACCACGTTCATGAAGATCCTCGCCGGTGACGAGGAGCAAGACACCGGCGACATCATGCGCCCCCGCAAGCTCGGCGTCCTCCGGCAGAACCACTACCTGTACGAGGACACCCGCGTGCTCGACGTGGTGATCATGGGCAACGGGGGGCTGTGGAAGGCGTTGCAGGAGAAGCACCACCTTCTGGAGAAGGCCGAGCTGACCGAGGCCGACGGGCATCGCCTCGCCGACCTCGAGGGCATCATCGCCGAGGAGAACGGCTACATGGCCGAGTCCGACGCGGCGGCGCTGCTCGAAGGTCTGGGCATCGAGCAGACCTTCCACGAGGGGCCGCTCAAGAGCCTCACCGGCGGCTACAAGCTGCGCGTGCTGCTCGCGCAGGCGCTCTTCGGGTTGCCGGAGGGGCTGCTCCTCGACGAGCCCACCAACAACCTGGACCTCGAGTCGATTCGCTGGCTGGAGAACTTCCTCCACGAGTTCGAGGGCGTGCTGATCACCATCTCGCACGACCGGCACTTCCTGAACTCGATCTGCACCAACATCGCCGACATCGACTACGAGACGATCATCGTCTACCCGGGCGGCTACGACGACATGGTGCGGCAGAAGGCTCAGGTGCGCAGCCGCGTCGAGTCGGAGAACGCCGAGAAGTCGAAGAAGATCTCCCAGCTCAACGAGTTCATCGCCCGCTTCAGCGCCGGCACGCGCGCGAGCCAGGTGCAGAGCCGCAAGAACCAGCTCGAGAAGCTGAAGACGGAGGACGTCAAGCGGTCGAACATCGCGCGGCCCTTCATCAAGTTCGAGCAGAAGGCCCCCTCGGGGAAGCAGACGCTGGAGATTCGCGATCTCTCCAAGGCCTTCGACGGCCACGTGGTGATCCCGCCGTTCAGCGCGCTGCTCACCAAGGGCGAGAAGGTCTGCATCATCGGGAAGAACGGCATGGGCAAGTCGACGCTCGTGCGCATGCTCGCGGGCGCGCTCCCGCCGGACGCCGGCACCATCGTCTGGGGCCACAACGCGCAGGTCGGCTACATGCCGCAAGATCACGAGGGCCTGATTCGCAAGGGCACCACGGCGTATGGGTTCCTCCGCGACCTGGACACGAAGATGTACAACGAGGAGGTCTCGGGGCTGATGGGCCGCATGCTCTTCTCGGGCGAGGAGCGCATGAAACCGACGGACACGCTCTCCGGTGGTGAGACGGTGCGCGTGCTGCTCTGCCAGCTGATGATTCAGAAGCCGAACGTGCTCATCCTCGACGAGCCGACGAACCACCTCGACCTCGAGTCCATCTCGGCGCTGAGCGAAGGCCTGGCGAAGTACGAGGGCACGGTGATCTGCGTCACCCACGACCAGCAACTCATCTCCGAGGTCGCGACGCGCATCTGGGCGCCGCGCAACGGCCGCGAGGTCATCGACTTCGTCGGCGGCTTCGACGACTTCCTGGTGAAGCACGCGGACGTGGCGGCTCAGCGGCGTTGAGGCATGGGCTGGCGCTTCGCTCAGGGTGACGCGACGAAGGCCGAGAGCTGGGCCCAGGTGCTCGGCGGGGTGAAGGCCGACGCGCTGGTGACGGACCCGCCCTACTGCCTGCTCACGCGGCGGCGGAAGCACGGCGACCTGCGCGACGCGAAGGATCGGAAGATCGAGCGCGGGCCGTTGCGCCGCTTCGAGACGGTGCGCGACTTCAAGGACTTCACCCGCGCGTGGATGGAGCTCGCCGCGGCGCACCTCGTACCGTCGGCGCCGCTGGTGATCTGGACGAACCTGTTGGGTCGGGAGCCGATCACCACGGTCGCGCGCGAGCTCGGCTGGGCGCACGTCGCCGGCGAGTACGTGTGGGGCAAGCGCACGCGCGAGGGGAACAGCGGCGAGGAGATCTTGCGCGTGGTGGAGACGGCGCTGGTCTTCACGCAGAAGCCCCTGCCCGCGCCGGCGCCAGGCGACGCGGCGACGCCGTGGGCGGTGGTGGCGGGCTACGACGACGAGGGCGAGGCGGCCCGGTTCGGCAGCCACCCCAACGCCAAGCCGTTTCGGGTCATCGAGCCGCTGGTGCGCACCTGGACGCGGCCGGGACAGCACGTCGTCGATCCCTTCGGGGGGAGCGGCGCCATCCCCGGCGCGCTGGTGCGCCTCGGGCGAGAGGCCCACGGTCTGGAGCTCGAGCCCGAGTGGGCGGAGCGCGTTCGGGCCCGTTTGGCGGAAGTCGGAACGGAGGCCGCGTGAAGCCCACGGTGCTCTTGTTCGACGTCGACGGCACGCTGGTGACCACCGGCGGCGCTGGGCGCAGGGCGCTGGAGCGGACCTTCGAAGAGCTGCACGGCCGCGCGGACGCGTGCTCGGCGTTCTCCTTCGACGGGATGACCGATCGCGCCATCGCCCGGCAGGGGCTGGCGGCGGTCGGGCTCGAGAGCACGGAGCCCGCCATCGACGCGGTGCTCGGCCACTACGTCCGCGTCCTGGCCGAGGAGGTCGCGCGCGTCGACCCGAGCCGCTACCGCGTGCACTCCGGGATGCACGAGGCGATTGAGGCGGGGCTGGCGGCGGGATTTGCGGTGGGGCTGGGCACCGGCAACGTCCGCGAGGGTGCGCGGGTGAAGCTCGCCCGCGTGGGGCTGGCGGAGCGCTTCCGCTTCGGTGGCTTCGGAGACGATCACGAGCTGCGCGCCGAGCTGATTCGACGCGGGGCGGAGCGCGGCGCCGAGCAGCTCGGTCGCCCGCTCGATGAGGTGCGCGTGATCGTCATCGGAGACACCCCCAAGGACGTCGCCGCCGCGCAGGCCATCGGCGCGGAGAGCCTGGCGGTCGCCACCGGGCACTTCCCGGTGACGGAGCTGGAGACGGCCGGCGCAACGCGGGCGGTCGCGGATCTGAGCGCCAGCGGCGCGCTGGAGTGGCTGCTCGGGCGCTGAGGGCTGTTCGTCGCGAGCGGTGTCGCGGAGAGCTCAGGTGTCGTCGGTGATCTGGCGTGCCTTGAGGCCGAAGGGTCAGCCGCCGGCGAGCGCGGTGACTCCGAGGGGATGCGGCAGGGTGATCCGCGCTTCGGGTGCGAACTCCACTGCCGGCCCCAGCGCGTCTCCGATGGCCTGCCCCCGGAAACACCCACGCGCTCGTCCTTCCCTACCCCTCGCCATCAAGGTCGTGAAACACCACATCAAGACCCTACGACCTTCACACCGACAAGCATGCAGGCAACACTCCCACATCAACCAAAGTCCGAGGTGCGGCCATGGGTACCACGGGGAATGCGACGGAGACGCGCGCGCCGGATCTGCTCTTCGAGCACGAGCAGCGCCACCGGGTCGAGGAGCTGGGCGACACCCTCAATCGCCCCGAGCTGCTGCGGCCCGACGCGGCGTTCCACCGCATCACCGTGTTCCTCACCTACCGCTGCAACCTCGACTGTCCCTACTGCAAGACGATCGCGCGCACCGAGACCGAGCGTGAGCGGTCGCCACAGAAGCGGAGGGTGCACGACCTCGAGTCGTTCGAGGCGCTGCTCGCGAGCTACGGGGGCGCGCCCGTTCGCCACCTGCACTTCACCGGCGGAGAGGCGGCGCTCGTGCCCGACCTTCCGTCCATGGCGCGCTCGGCGCGGCGGCGAGGCGTCGAAGCGCTGAGCCTCACCTCGAACGGAACACTGGCTCCCGACCGGTACCTCGCGCTGCTCGAGGCGGGGCTGACGGAGCTGCGCATCTCGCTCGACGCGAACGAGGCAGCGCTGGGCGCGACGCTGACGGGCCGGCGTGGCGCCTTCGACGCGACGGTGCGCACCCTCGACGCGCTGGCTCTCGCCAAGGGGGCGGGTGCGCGCTTCACGCTGATCATCAACAGCGTCATCGGCCTCGAGAACCGCGCCCGGCTCCCGCAGCTCGTGCGGTTCTTCCTGCGTTTCCGGCCCGACGACGTGAAGCTCATCACCGAGGTCGACCGCCGCGACGAGCTGGCCGTCTTCCCTCGCCTCGACGCCGTGCGCGCGGAGGTCGAGGCGCTGCTGGACGCGCTGCCCGAGGAGGCGATGCCTCTGTTGCGCAGGAAGCTGAAGACCGTCTTCTCCCCCACGGCGATCGGCCTCCCGCCCGGGGCGGCGCCGGTGGGCCAGGGGTGGCGTTGCTATATCCCGCTCACCGAGCGGACGGTCGATCGGGTCGCGTACTACCCGTGCTCCGTCTACCTCCGCGAGGGTGGCGCGCCGCTCGGACTGCTCACTGACCCGCCCGAGCTTCAGCGCCGGCGCTCGATCGCCTTCGTCCGCGACGCCGACTGCCGCTCCGATCCGATCTGCACGCGCTACTGCCTGCACTGCACGCGGAGCTTCAACGATCGCGCGAACGGTGCGCGTCGATGAGCCCGCACCTGGTCGCCGGGCGAGCCCCGCCGCGAGCGCGCCTCGAGGCGCTCCTGCGCTGGCTGCTGGCGGTCCGCGCGAGGGCGGACCGCGGCGGCCGGACGTCCCGGCGCTACCTCGTGGTGACGCCGCTCGGGCTCCCGCACCGCGCCGCCCTCGAGCACGGCCTGCGGGCCTTGGGCGTGGAGGTCGCCGGCAGGCTCCGGCTCTCGGCGTGGGCTCGCCTTTCCTCGGCGCTTCACGTCACCGACCTCGATGGCCCGCGAGTGCTCCGGGCCGCGCTCTACGAGCGGGCGTGGCGCACGCTGCTCCCCGGCGCCCCCGGAGAGGCCTGGCAGGTCGAGCGCGCGGCCTTCGCGCGCCTCACCCGTGCGAAGCGCGCCTTGCGCAGCCGGTTGCCGGTCGTCGAGCTGCGCATCGCGGGGCCCGCGCCCCTCCACGGCGTGCTGCACGCCTTCCACCTGGCCGATCTCTCCGACGCGGAAGACTCCTCGCGGCGGCTCGAGGCCGCGCTGAGCCTCGGGCCCCGGTGAGCCTCACAGCTGCTTGGCGAACGCCTCGAGGAAGACCTCCGGGAGGCGATCGTGATCACCGTTGGGATCGCGCACGTAGCCGCGCCCCTCGTAGAGCCGAGCCACGCCGGTCACCCCGCGCCGCACGTGGAGGCACATGGTCGCGATCCCCTGCCCCCGCGCCCAGCCCTCGCCGGTGTCGAGCAGCCGGGTCGAGACGCCGCTCCCGCGGGCCTCGTCGCTGACGCCGAGGTGCCGCAGGCACGCCGCACCCGAAATCCACGCCTCGTTCCCCGGCGTCCCCGGAGGCCACACCGCGACGGTGCCGATGACGCGCCCTGCCCGCTCCGCCACCCAGACCTTCGCCACCGCGCGCTTCTGGGCGACTTCCCTCAGCTCGGCCCGGCGGCGCTCGGTGTAGACGATCTCCGGCATCTTGCGCCGGTAGGTGTCCTCGAAGGCGCGCACCAACAGGTCCCCGACGGCCTCGTCATCGGCGGCGGTGGCTTCGCGAATCATGACGTCGGACATGGGCGCGCGACTGTAGCGCCTGGGCGGCCGGGTTCGAGGCATGATGCACGACGTGCCCCGCCGCACCTTCACGGTCCCCCAAGGCGCGCCGCCTCGGCTCGATCAATGGCTCGCCCGCGACGTCCCCGGGGCGACGTTGGAGCGCGCCCGGCGCTGGCTCGCCGAGGGCCGCGTGCGGGTGAACGGGAAGCTCCCCAAGGCCGCGCGGCGGCTCTGGGGCGGCGAGGCGGTGGAGCTCGACGAGCCCGAGCTCGCGGTGCTCCCGCGCCTGGAGGGCCCGCCCATTCCGGTGCTCTTCGAGGACGAGCGCCTGCTCATCGTCGACAAGCCGCCCGGCGTCGTCGTGGAGCCCGATGGCCACAACCCCTCGCTGGTCGAGCTCTTGGCGGGCAGGTACGCGGGGCTCTCGGTGGCCGGCGCGGCCCAGCCCGGCGTGGTGCACCGCCTCGACAAGGAGACGAGCGGCTGCGTGGTGCTGGCGAAGACCGACCACGCGGTGACGCTCCTCGAGGAGGCGTTCGAGGCCAAGCGCGTCGACAAGCGCTACGTCGCGCTGGTGCTCGGGGCCCCGCCCGACGCCGGCCGGCTCGACACGCCGTTCGGGCGTCTTCCCGGTGACTCCCGGCGGTACAGCTCGAAGGTGCCCTCGGCGCGCCGCGCCCGGCTGAGCTTCACCGTCACCCAGCGCTTCACCGACGCCGCGCTGGTCGAGGTCGAGCTCGACACCGGGCGCACGCACCAGATCCGCGTCCAGCTCGCCGATCTCGGCCACCCGGTGCTCGGCGATCCGCTCTACGGCTCCGAGGCTGCGCGCACCCACCCCGCCGCCCGGGCCCTGGGCCGGCTGGCGCTCCACGCCGCGCGCCTGAGCCTCGAGCTCGAACCTCCCATCTCGGTCGAGGCGCCCCTCCCCGCCGACTTCCGAAGGGCGCTCCAAACGCTCGCCAGCGGTGGTACATCGCCGGCCTCATGACGCCCTCCGCGCTCGACGCCTTCGACACCCTGGTCTGGTCGGCCACCACGCTCTCCCGGCTGGAGGCCGCGCAGGCCGAGCTCTCGAAGAAGCAGGGGCTCAAGGACGAGAAGGCGTGGCTTTCGTCGGCCATCGAGCGGGTGCGCGCGGCGAGCGAGGGCGAGGGCGACGTGCGCGAGCGCGCGATGCGCCTGCCGGAGCTCGAGCCCCTGCGCGAGGAGTTCGCGCGCTCCCTCCAGGGCGCGGTCGTCGACGCGGTGGAGCGCCTGTTCGCCGGCATCACCTTCACCGCCGGCAGCCGCGCGCCGCTGCTCGAGGCCTTGTCCGCCAAGCTCAAGCTGCCCCAGCTGCGCCGCGCCGAGCGCGACGACTTCGAGGCGTTCTCTTCCGACTTCGAGAAGCGCCTCGGCTCGAGCTACGCCAAGCGCATGCTGGGCGAGGCGGCCTTCGCGCCGGTGTTGCCCGCGGTCGATCAGATCAAGGCCGCCGTCGCCGCGTGGCGCGGAGCCTTCGCGCCCCAGGCCCCCACCGAGGAGGAGGCCCGCGCGCTGCGCGACGAGCTCGACGCCCTCGCCCGCAAGGTCGAGCTGCCGCTGCGCCAGGCCCGCCTGCTCGCCGAGGCTTCGCTCGCGCCGCTGCGCAACGCCTTCGAGGAGTCGGGTCTGGGCCTCAAGCCCAAGCGCCGCGCCGCCAAGCCGGTGACGACCGAGGTGGCCGCGCCGAAGCCGCCCGACGCCGAGCCGGCCGCGGTCGAGGTGACCGAGGAGGCCGCCGCGCCCGCGCCACCGCCCGAGACCGAGGTCGCGCCGCCGAAGAAGCCCAAGAAGGCGAAGAAGGCCGAGCCGCGAGACACCCCGTGATCGAGCTGCCCATCGATGGGCTCCTCCCGGAGCTCGTCGCGACGCTCGGGCGCTCGAACGCGCTGGTGCTGGAGGCCCCTCCGGGCGCGGGCAAGACCACGCGCGTACCGGGGGCGCTCCTCGACGCGGGGCTCGCGGGCACCAAGGAGATCGTGATCCTCCAGCCCCGGCGCCTGGCGACCCGGCTGGCGGCCGCGCGGGTGGCGGAGGAGCGCGGGCAGCGCCTGGGTGACACCGTCGGCTACCAGGTGCGCTTCGACGACGTCACCTCGGCCAAGACGCGGCTGCGCTTCGTCACCGAGGGCATCCTGACCCGGCAGTTGGTGGCCGATCCCCAGCTCTCGAAGGTCGGCGCGGTGGTGCTCGACGAGTTCCACGAGCGGCACCTGGCGGGCGACCTCGCGCTGGCGCTCTTGCGGCGGCTGCAGAAGACGACGCGGCCCGAGCTCAAGCTGGTGGTGATGTCCGCCACGCTGGACGCCGAGCCCATCGCGACCTGGCTCGGGAACGCTCCCCGCCTGCGCAGCGAGGGCCGGCGCTTCGACGTGAGCGTGGAGCACCTGGAGCGCGACGACGAGCGGCCGCTCGATCAGCAGGTGCTGGGAGCCTTGAAGCGGCTCTTGCAGTCGAACCTCGACGGGCACGTGCTGGTGTTCCTGCCGGGCGCCGGGGAGATTCGCCGCGCCAGCGAGTCCGCCGCCGAGCTCGCGCAGCGCCACGGGCTCGAGCTGCACGTGCTGCACGGCGACCTGCCGCCCTCGGAGCAGGATCGCGCGCTCAAGGCGTCCGCGCGCCGGAAGCTCATCCTCTCCACCAACGTCGCCGAGACCTCGGTCACCATCGACGGCGTGGCGGCGGTCATCGACTCGGGCCTGGCGCGCATCGCCGCCCACTCGCCGTGGAGCGGGCTGCCCACGCTCTCGGTGCAGCCCATCTCCAAGGCCTCGGCCATTCAGCGGGCGGGACGCGCGGGCCGCACCCGGGAGGGCCGGTGCCTGAGGCTCTACACCAAGGGCGACTTCGAGGGCCGCCGCGCCACCGACGCGCCCGAGATCAGGCGCCTGGACTTCACCGAGTCGGACCTGGCGCTGCGCTCCATGGGCGTCACCGACGTCGGGCGCTTCGAGTTCTTCGAGGCGCCGCAGGCCTCGGCGCTCGCCGCTTCGGACGAGCTGTTGCGGCGGCTCGGCGCGCTGAAGCCCGACGGGAGCTTGAGCGAGGTGGGCGAGCGGCTCCTGCGCTTCCCGCTCCACCCGCGGCAGGCGCGGCTGGTGGTCGAGGCGGAGCGGCGCGGCGTGGACAGGGACGGCGCGACCTTGGCGGCGCTGCTCGGCGAGCGGGACATTCGGCTCGAGACGCGCACCCGCTTCGGCGACTCCCGCGCGGGCGCGAGGGCGCTCGCCGGCCCGTCCGATCTCCTCGAGCTGCTCGATCGCTACGGCGAGGGCGTGGCCACCGGAGCGCGCAGCGCGGGGCTCGACGCGGGGGCGCTCTCGGCCGTGGAGCGGGTGACGAAGCAGCTCTCCCGCCAGCTCGACACCTCGAAGCCTTCTCCCTCGGGGCACGAGGCCCGCGAGCAGGCGCTGTTGCTCTCCGTCCTCGCCGGCTACCCCGATCGCGTGGCGAAGCGCCGGCGGCCGCGCGACCCGGGGCTGGTGCTCTCCGGCGGCGGCTCGGCCACCCTCGACGCCACCTCGGTGGTGCACGACGCCGAGCTGATGGTCGCCGTCGACGCCGAGGAGCGCAAAGGCGGCGTCTTCGTGCGCCTCGCCAGCCAGATCGAGCCCGAGTGGCTCCTGGAGCTCTTCCCCGAAGACATCGGCGAGCTCGACGAGCTCACCTGGAACGCCCAGGCCGAGCGGGTGGAGCGCGTGACGCGGCTCTCCTTCGGCAAGGTGACGCTGGAGGAGACGCGGCAGCCGGCGCCGGCCTCCGAGGCCGCGACCAAGGTGCTCGCGGAGGCCGCCGTCGCCGCCGGCCCCGCGGCCTTCATCGAGCCCGAGCGGCTGACCCACTGGGTGTGCCGGGTGGAGACCTTGCGCGCGGGCTTCCCCGAGGCCGGCTTCCCGACCCCGGACAAGGGGTGGCTCGACGAGGCGGTGGGCTCGCTCTGCGAGGGCCTGCGCTCCTTCACCGAGGTCCGCGAGGCGGGCCTGCTCAACGCGCTCCAGAGCCGGCTCACGCCGCAGCAGGCGAGGCTGCTCCACACCGAGGCGCCGGAGAAGCTCACGCTCCCCGGCGGCCGCACCGTGTCGGTGCACTACGAGCCCGGCAAGCCGGCGTGGATCGAGTCGCGGCTCCAGGACTTCTTCGGGCTGACGAAGGGCCCCTCGATCGGCAAGAGCGCGCTGGTGCTGCACCTGTTGGCGCCGAACCACAACGCGGTGCAGGTGACGACCGATCTCGCCGGCTTCTGGGATCGCCACTACCCGGCGATTCGCAAGGAGCTGATGCGGCACTACCCGAGGCACTCGTGGCCGGAGGATCCGCGCACCGCGCAGCCGCCCGCGCCTCGGCCGCCGCGGCGGTGAATTCGTCGAGTTCGCTTGGGCCCCCGCGCCCGTTCGCTAGAGTACCAGCCTCGCCTCGGGAGAAATCATGACAGCTCACGCCTCGACTCGCGCCGCTCGCGCCACCCTGCTCGCCCTGACGCTCGGAGTCGCCTTCACCGCCCGCGCACAGGACGTCTCGCCGCCACCGCCGCCGCCGCCGGTGTCGCCCGCCCCCGCGGACGCGCCCGCAGCGCCAGCCGTGGAGCGTTATGTCGGCCCCCGCGAGCTCGAGAAGACGGGCCAGCTCGTGCCGTACGAGGGCGGTCAGATTCCGGTGGGCGCGCAGCTCATCTCCAAGCCTCGCGGCGGGTTGCTGACCGGCGGTCTCGTCGTCGCCGGCGTCAGCTACATCCCGTGGCTCCTCGTCGACATCGTCGCGATGACGACGGTCGCGAGACAGCTCGGCGCCGGGCTCGCCGTCTTCGCCGGGCTCGTCCTCGCGATCCCCGTTCTGGGGCCGGGGCTGACTGGCATCTCGGCGCTCGCCTCCCCGCCGGCTGGTTCCGCGGACCCGACAACGGGCGTCGTCCTGCTGGTCGACGCGCTCCTGCAGGGCGTCGGCATCGCCCTCATCGCCACCGCCTACGGCTCGCCGGAGCGGTTCGTCCTCCAGCCGGCCGCGGCGCCGCCCCCTCGGGCCTCGTGGATGATTCTGCCCGGTCTTCAGGGCGTCACCGGACCTTCCGCCGGCGCGCGGCTGGCGATGCAGTTCTGAGGCGCCACGCACCGCTGGCCGTTATCCCCGCGCGCGATGGCGACCTTCGAGCACGCGACCCCCGACACCTTCGACGCCCTCACCCACCCCGCCGACGGCCGCCTGGTGGTCGCCTACTTCTGGGGCCCCGACTGTCCCAACTGCGACGTCTTCGCCGAGGACGCGCCGACGCTCCTCGAGGAGGTGCCGGCCGGCGTGCACCTGGTGAAGGTGAACGCCTACGAGCACACCGGGCTGGCGCGGCGCTTCGGGCTCTTCGGCGTCCCGGCGTTCGTGCTCTTCAAGGACGGCAAGGTGCTGGGGATGATGCGGCAGTACCACGGGCGCGAGTACTGGAAGACCGTGGTCGCCGAGCAGGCGGCAATGTAGACACGCCGCGTGCGTTGGCTCCTCCTCGTCGTCGCGATCGCCGGGTGCCGCATCGAGTCGGTCGCACCCGCGCAGGCGGGCGCCCAGGGCCCAACCGGCAAGCCGCGCGGTGAGGTGTGGGTCTACACCTCGATGTACCGGCACGTGCTCGACGCGCTCGACCCGGTGCTGAAGGAGGCCGCGCCCGAGCTCACCGTGCACTGGTTCCAGGCCGGCAGCGAAAAGGTCGCCGCGCGCCTCGAGGCCGAGCTCGCGTCGGGCGGCTCGCAGTGCGACGTCTTGGTGACGTCCGATCCGTTCCTCTACCAGCGCTTCAAGAAGGAGGGCCGCTGGCTGCGGTACGTCTCGCCCAACGGCGTGCGCACGCCCCAGAGCCTGGTGGATCCCGACGGCCACTTCGCCTCGGTGCGGGTGTCGACGATGGTCCTGGTCCACCGCGCGGGGACGCCGGCGCCCACCTCGTTCGCGTCGCTGGCCGGCGAGCCCCTGCGCGGCGAGGTGGTGGTGGGCGACCCGCTCACCTCGGGCACCGCCTACTCGTGGGCGGTGGCGATGGACGCCACGCTCGGCGCCGACTTCTTCGCGCGCCTTCGGGCCAACGGCGCGCGGGTCGGCGGGGGCAACGCGGCGGTGCTGCAGAAGATCGAGGGCGGAGAGGCGCGAGTGGGCGTGCTGCTGCTCGAGAACGCGCTCGCCGCCAAGGCCAAGGGCAGCCCCATCGACCTCGACTGGCCGAGCGACGGCGCGGTGCTCATCCCCGGGTACGAAGGCATCCTCTCCACGACCCGGAACGCCGACGGCGCGAAGGCGGTGGTCGACGCGCTGCTCTCACCGAAGGGGCAAGACGTCATCGCGCGGCTGGGAGACATGCACGCCGTCGACCCGCGCGTGCCGGGTCCCCGCGGCACGGCAGGTCTCTTCGAGCTCCTCGCCAAGAGCCAGCCCTGGAGCGAGGCGTTCCTCGAGCGCGGGCTCTCCGACGGCGCGCGGGTGAAGGTGAGCTTCAGCGAGGCGTTCTCGAGATGAGGCTGCCTGTCGGCACGGCGTCGCTCGTCGCGCTGCTCTTGCTCTTCGCGCTGGCGCCGCTCGCGGTGCTCCTCGGGCGCGCGTTCACCGGCCACCAGGCGCTGGCGGCCGTGGCGAGCGCCGACGCGCTCCTGGCCCTGCGAGGGACGGTCGCGACCTCGCTCGGCGCGGCGCTGTGGGCCTTCTCGCTCGGCGTCCCCCTCTCGCTCCTGGTCACCCGCACCGATCTCGCCTTCGCGCCGGCGGTGCGCGCCCTGTGCACCCTGCCCTCGGCGATCCCGCCGTTCATCTGGGCCATGGGGTGGATCGCGCTCGCGAACCCGAAGGCCGGGCTGCTCAACCTGTGGTGGGGCCCGGGCACGGTCGACGTGTACGGCGCGCTCGGCATCGCCTTCGTGCTCGGCACCGCGGGGCTCCCCTTGGTCTTCCTCCCCACGGCGGCGGCCCTCTCGCGCATCGACTCGTCGCTGGAGGAGGCGGCGCGCATGCTCGGCGCCGGTCCCGCCCGGGCCCTCCTCACCATCACCCTGCCGCTCGCCCTCCCCGCGGCGCTGTCGGGCACCGCGCTGGTCTTCCTCTTCTCGGCCTCGGCCTTCGGCGTGCCATACCTGTTGGGCGTCACCGCCACGCCGCCCACCCCAACGCTCACCACCCGCATCTTCGGCGAGGTGCTGATGGGCGCGGGCGGGCTGGAGCGGGCCGCCGGGCTCTCGCTGCTTCTGCTCGCCCTCGCGATCGCCGTGCTCCTCTTGAGCCGCTGGCTCTCGCGCGCGGGCCGGGTGCGGCTCTCCTCGGGCAAGGGCCTCGCGCTCAGGCCATTGCCGCTCGGGAGGGCCCGCTGGCCGCTCTCCGCGCTGGCGCTGGCTTTGGTGGTCGCGCTCGTCCTCCTGCCGCTCTTCGCGGTCTTCCTCACCTCCGTCGAGCCGGTCTGGGGCCAGCTCGAGGGCCTCACCTTCGCCCACTGGAGCCACGTCCTCTCCAGCCCGCGCACCCTCGACGCCGCCTGCCGCAGCCTGGTGCTCGCCACCGCCGCCGGCGGCCTGGTGGCCTTCTTGGGCCTCACCATCGCCCTCACCCGCCGCCGCTGGCTGGAGACCCTGGCCGACGCGCCGTACGCCGTGCCTGGCACCGTGCTCGCGCTCGGGCTGCTGGTCGCCTTCTCGCGGGATCTCCGCCTGGTGGTGGCCGATCGCTTCGCCTTGGTGCTCGCCCTCGGCAACACGCTCTGGAT
The DNA here is from genome assembly GCA_037443525.1 of Archangiaceae bacterium. Lineage (GTDB taxonomy): Bacteria > Myxococcota > Myxococcia > Myxococcales > Myxococcaceae > JBBIOE01. The sequence continues at coordinate 20,965 of JBBIOE010000007.1, forward strand.
GCTGCTCGTCGCCTACGTCGTGAAGCACCTCGCCTTCGGCGTGCGCAACGCCTCCGACGGCCTGGCGCAGCTCGATCCCTCGCTGGAGGAGGCGGCCCGGGTGCTCGGCGCCACGCGCGGCCGGGCGCTCTATGACGCCGTGCTCCCGCAGCTCAAGGCGCCGCTCACCACCGCCTTCATCCTGGCCTTCCTCGCCTCGATGACCGAGCTCACACTCTCGGTGCTGCTCGTCCCCACCGGCCGCGACGTGCTCGGCACCCTCATCTTCGAGCTGCAGAGCTACGCCGACCCGAACTCGGCGGCGGTGGTGGCCTGCGCCTTCGTGGCGGTGGTGCTCGCCGTCCTCGGCGCCTCGTCGGCGCTCGGCCCCAAGGAGGCGCGCTGATGGCCGCGGTGGAGCTTCAGGGCATCTTCAAGCGCTACGGCACGACGCCGGTGGTGAAGGGCCTCTCGCTCTCCATCGCCAGCGGCGAGCTGGTCGCGCTGCTCGGCCCCTCGGGCTGCGGCAAGACCACGACGCTGCGGATGATCGCCGGCCTCGAGCGCCCCGACGCGGGCCGCCTCTCCATCGACGGCGAGGCGGTGGATGGCCCGGGCCTCCACGTGCCGCCGGAGCGCCGCGGCCTCTCGATGGTCTTCCAGAGCTACGCGGTCTTCCCGCACCGCTCGGTCTTCGACAACGTCGCCTACCCGCTCGAGCTCCAGCGCGTGCCGGCGCCCGAGCGCAAGGCGCGCGTGCTCGAGGCCCTGGCCTGGGTGCGCCTGGGGGGCCTGGAGGGGCGCATGCCCCAGGCGCTCTCCGGCGGGCAGCTCCAGCGCGTGGCCATCGCCCGGGCGCTGGTGGCGAGACCCAAGGTGCTGCTCCTCGACGAGCCCCTCTCGAACCTGGACGCGCGCCTTCGCGAGGAGCTGCGGGGCGAGCTGGCGGCGCTGAGGGCGCGGCTCAAGACGACGATGATCTTCGTGACCCACGATCAGGCCGAGGCGCTCGCCCTGGCCGATCGCGTCGCGGTGATGAACGGCGGTGTGGTGGAGCAGCTCGACACGCCCCAGGCCCTCTACCAGCGCCCCGCCACGCCCTTCGTGGCGAGCTTCGTCGGCGGCGCCACGGTGCTCTCCGGCGTCGCGAAGGACGGTCACTTCCACGTCGCCGGCGTCGCCCTGCTGCTGCCGAGCACGCTCGCCGCCGAGGGAGAAGGCACCCTGGTCCTCCGCCCCGAGGACGTACGGGTCTTCCAGGGCGGAGCGCCGCTTCCGCTTTCGGCCAGGCTCTTCGTGGGCAGCGCCGCCGAGTACCGCTTCGCCCTGGGCGAGACCGTCCTGCGAGCACTCGGACCTCCCGACGCGAAGGGCCTGCCCGGCGACGCCGTCCCCGTCTCGCTCGAGCGCGCGCTCTTCTTCCCCTCCAAGCTGGTGTAGAGGCAAACGGCCATGTCCGCTCCGGTCAGCTACCGCGTCTCGATGCCCAACCCGAACACGCACCTCTTCGAGGTGCAGGCGCACTTTCCGGCCATGGGTGACGAGCTGATCGCTGGCCTCCCGGTGTGGACGCCGGGCAGCTACCTGGTGCGCGAGTTCTCCCGCCACGTGCAGGAGCTGAAGGTCACCGACATGGCCGACCGGCCGCTGGCCTTCGAGCGCCTCGACAAGCGCTCCATTCGCGTGGCGGCGAAGAACGCGCCGGTGCGGCTGCACTACAAGGTCTACGCGAACGAGCTGACGGTGCGCACGAGCCACCTCGACGCGACCCACGGCTACTTCAACGGCGCCTGCCTCTTCTTCTTCGTCGAGGGCCTGCGCGATCGCGAGCACCGCGTCGCCGTGCACCCGCCGAAGGGCTGGCGCGTCACCGCGCCGCTGGCGTCGCAGGGCCTCGACTTCATCGCCAAGGACTACGACGAGCTCGTCGACTCGCCCTTCGAGGTCGGCCCGCACACCCCGCTGACCTTCACCGCCGCCGGCGTGCCCCACGAGGTGGTGCTGTGGGGCGACCCCCGGCTCGACGAGACGAAGCTCGCCACCGATCTCGCGCGCGTGGTGGAGGAAGAAGCCCGGCTCATGGGCCCTCTGCCGATGAAGCGCTACGTCTTCTTCATCTACGGCACCGACAAGGGGCGCGGCGGGCTCGAGCACAAGGCGTCCACGGCGCTGCTCTACCCGCGCAGCGGCTTCTCGACGCACAAGGGCTGGGAGGACTTCCTCACCCTCGCCAGCCACGAGTACTTCCACCTGTGGAACGTGAAGCGCCTCAAGCCCCGGCGCCTCGAGCCCTTCGACTACTCGAAGGAGAACTACACGCAGCTCTTGTGGTGGTTCGAGGGCGCCACGAGCTACTACGACAACCTCCTGGTGCGGCGCGCCGGGCTGATGTCGCCCGCGCGCTACCTGACGCGGCTGGGCGAGTCGCTCACCACGCTGCACACCACGCCGGGCCGCAAGGTGATGCCCCTGGTGGACGCCTCCTGGCTCGCGTGGACCAAGTACTACCGCCCCGACGAGAACAGCCCGAACTCCGGCGTGAGCTACTACGTGAAGGGCGAGCTGGTGTGCCTGGTGCTCGACCTGCTCCTGCGCAAGGAGACCCGGGGTCAGAAGAGCCTGGACGACGTGTTGCGCCTGTTGTGGCAGCGCTACGGCGACGAGTCCGGCGTGCCGGAGGACGGCGTGGAGGCGGCGCTGCTGGAGGTCGGCGGCGAGGGCCTGAAGGGCTTCCTCGACCGCGCCCTCCGCGGCACCGATGAGCTCGACTACGGCGCGTTCTCCTGGGTGGGCCTGGAGGTGCGCTTCCGGGCGCGGGAGTCCGTCAACGACAAGGGCGGTACTCCGCCCAGAAGCCGCGCCGAGAAGCCGACCGCGTGGCTGGGCCTGTTGCCCAAGGGCGCGAGCGCCGTCGCCACGGTGCTCGAGGGCTCCCCGGCGCAGGCGGCCGGCCTCTACGCCGACGACGAGGTGGTGGCCCTCGACGGGCTCAAGTGCGACGTCAACGGGCTCATCTCGCGCTGCGAGGACAAGAAGCCCGGCGACGTGGTGCGCATCACCGTCTTCCGTCGCGAGAAGCTGACCGAGCTGACGCTGACCCTCGGCCAGCGGCCCTTGGAGATGGCGTGGCTGGCTCGGGTGGAGAAGCCCACCGAGGAGCAGAAGACCGCCTTCCTGGCGTGGACCGGCGCGGCGTGGGACGAGCTGGACACCCGGGCGTCCTGAAGCTGGCTTCCCGGAAGGTTGCCGCCCGACCCCGGCCCGGTGTAGGCCTTGGCCCATGCGCGCGACGTTCCTCGCCCTCTCGGCCCTGGCCCTCTGCTCCTGCAACGTCGTCGACACCCGCCTGCCTGACGGCGGGCGCGCCCGGTACAACTGCACGAACTCGCCCAACACCTTCCCGGTGAAGGTGCTCGACAAGGCCGGCCTGCCCGCCGCCGGCGCCACGGTGCGCGCGGTCAACGCCGCGGACGGGCGCAACGACACCCTCACCACCAACGGCGACGGCGTCGCGACGGTGAGCGAGATCCTCGGGCCGGGCACGGTGAAGATCACCGCCGACCTCGGCGGCTCCCTCGCGCCCGAGGCCGCCTTCACCTTCACCTGCGGAGAGTGCGACTGCGCCTGCTCTCCGCGAGAGCTCATCCTGCACGTTCAGTGAAGACCGACGACGTCCCGCTCGCCGAGCTCAAGGCTCGCTACTTCTCGACCGGGGCGGTGCGCCCGAAGGGGCTCGAGGCCGCGCTGCGGGCCGACCCGCGGGCGGGGGCGCAGGCGCTGGCGGACCAGCTCAAGAGCGCCCGCCACGCCACCGGGGCCGAGACGCGCCGGCAGCACAAGCTCCTCAGCTTCGAGCGCGAGCTGTGGGCCAAGGGGCACCTTCACGTCGCCGGGGTGGACGAGGTGGGCGTGGGCCCGCTGATCGGCCCGGTGGTCGCCGGGGCGGCCATCCTCCCGCAAGACTTCCGGCTCGACGGCCTCGACGACTCGAAGAAGATCGTCGACGAGGAGCGGCGCGACGAATTGGCGGCGGAGATCAAGAAGGACGCGCTGGCGTGGTCCGTGGCCGAGGCGACCGTCGAGGAGATCGATCGCCTCAACATCTACCACGCGGCCCTGCTCGCCATGCGCCGCGCCGTCGAGGGCCTGTCGGTCGCGCCGCACTTCGTGCTGGTGGACGCGCGCACCGTCCCCGGCATTCCGATGCCGCAGATGGGCATCGTGAAGGGCGACGCGAAGAGCCTGTCGATCGCCGCCGGCGCCATCCTGGCGAAGACGACCCGCGACGCGTGGATGCGCGCGCTCGACCGGAAGCACCCGGGCTACGGCTTCGCGGATCACAAGGGCTACTCCGCGCCGCGGCACCTCGAGGCGCTGAAGCGGCTGGGCGCGCTGCCCGAGCACCGGCGGAGCTTCGCCCCGGTGCGCCTCGTGCTCGGCCTGCCCACCGAGAAGAGGAACCCGAACCAGGTGGAGCTGTTCGCCGAGGCCGCAGCGGAGGAGTAGAGCCCCCGCTCGTCGGAAGGCGCCGCGCGAGGACGGCCTGGTGCCGTTCGCGACGCTCCTCGCGGCCGGCGCGTCGAGCCGGCGCCTGCCCCGAGCCCGTCGAAGGGAAGCGCTCCGCCTTGCACCGAGCGCGTGCAGCCGCCCTCCGAGCGAAGGGAGGCGAACCGCCCCCGCTCACAGGACCGCCTTCCCTCGGTCGCGCCCGGGCAGAATGGGCCCTGAGTTGCCCTCCTCCGCCCGGCCCCTAGACTGAGCCCTTCCGCATGAGCGCCGACCTCGACATCGACGCGTGGCTCGACGAGCTCGGCTACGCGCTCGCCGAGTCGCGCCGCCGGGCCCGCGCCGCTCTCGAGGAGGCCGGCCTCACCCGCGCCGGAAAGCAGCGCATGAGCGTGGAGAAGCAGCAAAGGGCGCAGGAGCTGCTCGCGACGCGCTTCTTCCGCCACTGCCCCCAGCCCGACTGCACCGCCTTCGCCCAGCGCTCCGGGCGGGAGCCGATCCCCTGCGAGCCGCGCTCGACCTGCGAGCGGTGCGGCGGCTCCGACAACCAGCGGGCGGTGACCGAGCTGGTGGAGCTGTGCGCCCGGCGGGGGTTTCGGAAGCTGGTGGTGGTGGGCGGCTCGCCCGCGGTGCGGGAGGAGCTCCAGCGGCTCGTCGACGGGAAGCTCGAGCTGCGGCTGGTCGACGGCACGCACCACCGGCCGGTGGACCGCGCCAACGCCGATCTGGAGTGGGCCGATCTGTGCCTGCTCTGGGGCGCCACCGAGCTGCACCACAAGGTGTCGATGCAGTACACGAACGCGGTGCCGGCGCTGAAGCGGAAGATCCTCCACGTGCCGAAGCGAGGCATCGCGCAGCTGCTGGCGTCGGCGGTCGAGTCGCTTCGGCAGAGCAAGAGGTAATCGGCCCCCGAGCACCTTGAGCCCGGCGCGGCGTGAACGACGGACCTGCCGTTCACCCTGAGCTGACCCTGTCCTGAGCTCGCCGAAGGATCGAAGGGGGCCCAATTCCGTCCCCCGAGCGAATACGAGGCCCCGCCCTCACCCCGCCAGCGCCGCGAGCCGCTCCGCCATCTTCGCGAACGCCGCGCCCCGGTGGGACACCGCGCCCTTCTCCGCCTGGGTCACCTCGGCCAGCGTGCGACCATCCGGCAGCTCGAACACCGGGTCGTACCCGAACCCGTGCGTCCCTCGGCGCTGGTGGCCGATGCGCCCCTCGCACGTCCCGCCCGTCAGCTCCACGCGACCGTCGGGAAACGCCAGCGCGAGGGAGCAGACGAACCGCGCGGTGCGCTGCTCGTCCGGCACGCCCTCGAGCTCGCCCAAAAGCTTGTCGATGCGCTCCCCCTCGGTGGGCGCGTAGCGGGCCGACTGCACGCCGGGGCGCCCGCCCAGCGCGTCGACGCACAGCCCGGAGTCGTCAGCCAGCGCGAGCTGCCCGGTGGCCTTCGCCCAGGCGAGGGCCTTGAGCGTGGCGTTGCCCTCGAAGGTGGCCTCGGTCTCCTCGACCTCCGCGACGCTCGGGAAGTCCGCCGGGGACAGCACCTGGAAGCCGTCGCCGACCAGCGCGGTGAGCTCCCTGAGCTTCCCCTTGTTGGTGGTCGCGAAGACGAGCGGGCGGCGACTCATGCCTTCAGCTCAGCGCGCGCTTCTGCGCCTCGACGAGGCGATCGATGGCCCCGAGCCCGGCGTTGAGCATGGCGTCGAGCTTCGCGCGATCGAAGGTCCCGTGCTCCGCGGTGCCCTGCACCTCGACGATGCGGCTGCCCTCGAGCGCGACGATGTTCAGGTCGACGTCGGCGGTGGAGTCCTCGACGTAGTCCAGGTCGACGTGCACCTCGCCCTTGAGCACGCCCACTGAGACCGCGGCCACCGGGAAGATCTTCGGCAGGGAGCTGAGCTTGTTCTTCTTCTGCAGGGTGCGGAGCGCGAGCTGCATCGCGACGTAGGCGCCGGTGATGGACGCGGTGCGCGTGCCTCCGTCGGCCTGCAGGACGTCGCAGTCCAGGGTCAGCGTGCGCACGCCCAGGCCCTTCATGTCCACGCAGGCGCGCAGCGAGCGCCCGATGAGGCGCTGGATCTCGAGCGTGCGGCCCCCCTGCTTCCCCTTCGCGGCCTCGCGCGGGCTCCGATCGTGCGTCGAGCGGGGCAGCATGCCGTACTCGGCCGTGACCCAGCCCGAGCCGGTGCCCATCATGTGCGGCGGCACCCGCTCCTCGACAGAGCAGGTGACGAGGACCTTGGTGTCTCCGAACTCGACCTGGCAGGACCCTTCGGCGTGCCGGTTCACGTTCGGCGTGAGGATGACCGGCCGCATGTCGGCGTGGGAGCGGTTGTAGGAGCGCATGACGCCCTCACCTAGCACGGGCCCTACGGCGTCGCCTCGCCCTTCGTGGGAGCCTTGGCCTCGGGCTCGGAGGCCGGGGACGCCGGGGCCGTCGCCGCGGGAGCCTTCCCCGCCTTCTTGGCGTCGCGGGCCTCGATCTGCGCCAGGAAGGCCTTCACTCCGTCGGAGATCGCGTGCGCGAGCTTCGCCTGGTACGCGGCGTCGGCGAGCCGCTTGGCCTCGTCGGGGTGGGAGATGAAGCCGACCTCGACCAGCACCGCGGGCGCCTCGAGCCCCATGAGCACGTAGAACGGCGCCTGCTGCACGCCGCGATCGACCGCGTGGGTCAGGGCGATCAGCCGCTCATGCACCGCGTAGGCGAGCCGCGACGAGTCGGCGTGGGCCTCGGAGCGCTGCAGGTCGGCGAGGATGAAGCTCAAGGTGTCGCTCGTCTGGGCCTTCACCGCGCCCGCCTCGGCGTTCTCTCGCGCGGCGACGCTCTTCGCCTCCTCGCCCGACGCCGCCGCGGAGAGGAAGTAGGTCTCGATGCCCTCGTTGAGCGCCTGCTGGCGCTTGGTGGGCATCGAGTTGGCGTGAATCGACACGAAGAGCTCGGGCCGCTGGCGGTTGGCCAGGGCGACGCGCTCCTCGAGGTGGACGTTGGCGTCCTTGTCGCGGGTGAGCACCACGCGAGCCTTGAGGTCGGCCTCGAGCTGGGCCTTCACCTTCTTGGCGAGCTCCAGGGCGAAGTTCTTCTCGCGCACGCCGGCGGGAGACGCCGCGCCCTCCTGGGTGCCGCCGTGGCCGGGATCGACGACGATGATCGGCCCCGCGTGGGCTGCGAGCGCCAGGACGAGGGTCGGGAGCGCGGGGCGAAACATCGAGCCCTGATCCTAGACCGGACCGTTCGGGGAGAGAAAAGGCCTGCCCATTCGAGCGAGAGGCGCCGACCCGCCCGGCTCCTCTACAGCACCTCGAGGCGGGGCTTCCCGTCACACTCGAGCCACCCGATGACCCAGGCCTCGACGCCCTTCCGCTCCAGGGCGCGGACCGCGGTCTTCACCGACTTGGGATGCACCGCCGCGAGCAGGCCGCCGTTGGTCTGCGCGTCGGCGAGCACGTGGTGCATCCACTCCGGCATGCCCTCGGGGAACGTGGTGGCCTTCGCGGCGTGCGCCAGGTTCGTCTTCGTCCCGCCCGGCACCACGCCCTGCTGCGCGAGCCCCGCGATCTCACCGATCAGCGGCACCTTCTCGGCCTCGATGACGGCGGTGAGCTTCGCCCCGCGAGCGATCTCCAGCGCGTGCCCCAAAAGCCCGAACCCCGTCACGTCGGTGAGCGCGTGCACCGGAAAGCGACCCGACGCGAACACCTCTCCGGCGGCCTTGTTGAGCGTCGCCATCTGCTTCGTCACCCGGCGAATCAGCCCCTTCGAAGCCACTCCGCGCTTGAGCGCCGTGGTCGCGATGCCCGTGCCGATCGGCTTGGTCAAAATCAGCGCGTCTCCGGCCTTCCCGCCGGCGTTGGTGAGCACCTTCTTCGGGTGCACCACCCCGGTCACCGCCATGCCGTACTTCGGCTCCGGCGACTGCACCGAGTGCCCGCCCAGGATCGGAATCCCCGCCTCCTTGGCCTTCGACGCGCCGCCCGCGAGCAGCGCGCGCAACATCGAGTCCGGGAGCTCCTTGGGGAAGGCCACCAGGTTGAGCGCGAACAGCGCCTTCGCCCCCATCGCCCAGATGTCGCTCATCGCGTTGGCGGCGGCGATCTGCCCGTAGGCGAAGGGGTCGTCGAGCACGGGGGGGAAGAAGTCCACCGTCTCCACCACCGCGAGGTCCCGGGTGAGCCGGTACACCGCCGCGTCGTCGCTGGTCTCGAACCCCACCAGCGCGTCCTTCACGCGCGTGCTCGGCAAGCCCTGGAGTAGCGAGGCGAGCAGGTCCGGCCGCAGCTTCGCCGCGCACCCGGCGCAGGCCGAGAGCTGGGTCAACCGCACGGGCTTGGCTGCCGTCACGTCACGCCTCAGGCGATGCGCACGTACTCGCGCTTGAGCAGGCCGATCAGCCGCTCGGACACCGCGACGTCGTCCTTGTCGGAGTGATCGAGCACGCCCTGCAGGGTGCCCCAGTTGAGCACGAGCTGAAGCACGTCGAGCTCGTCGGGCTGCAGGTCGCGCAAGGGCGCGGTCATCGGCACCGCCACGGCCATCGTCTGGTCCGGCTGCGGCAGGTCGGCCTGGAAGCGCCTCATCTCGTCGAGCTGGCGGAGGGCATCCATCAACAGGCCCTCGGTCGACTCGTCGAGCTCGGTCATGAACTCCTGGTTGTCGGGCGGCCGAAGCTCGAACTCGCCCTGCTCCCAGGTCACGATGCGGTTGAAGCTCTTCTGGGGGCCGAGGTCGTGGTTCTCGTCGATGACGGCGTAATAAACCTTCCCCTGCCGCATGTAGATGCGACCCTCGTGCTCGTTCGTCACCACGAGCACGCCGTTCTTCTTCGACGTGTAGAACAGCTGCAGCAGGTCGGGCAGCGGCACCTCTTCGAGCTTGCCGGTCATCGCCGTCTTGGTCTGACGCGACGACTGCACCGCGGCGACCTGCTCGAGCTGCTGCTTCACCTGGGCCTCGGAGAGCTCCGGAGCGTTCGCGCCCGCCCTCACCAGCTTGAGGATGGAGGTCCCGATGAGGATGCGGTCGCCCTCCTTGAGCTTCGACTGCTTCACCTTCTCGCCGTTGACGAAGGTGCCGTTGGTGCTGCCGAGGTCCTCGATGGTCGGCTTTCCGCCCACCCAGGAGATCTTGGCGTGCTTGCGCGACACCATGTCCTCGACGAGCACCATGTCGAGCTCGCTGGAGCGGCCGATCACGATGGGCTTGTCGTTCTTGAGCGGAAATTCTCCGCCCTGGTACTTCCCCGAGATGAACTTGAGCGCGTAGGCCTCACTCACGTTTGCCACTCCGTGCCTCGCACTGCGTGGGTCCCATTCCCGAAATTCTTACCCATCCGTGGGCGCATTCCCAGCGTCTTTCGCCCCGGGCTCCAGCCCCATGTCCCGGACCAGGTTCAGGTACATCTCCGCGCTCTTGTTGCCCGGGTTCAGCCCCAGGACCTCTTCCCAGACCTGAATGGCCTCGGCTCGCCGGCCGGCGGAGTACAGGGTGACGCCGTAGTGCACGCGCCCCGGCAGGTAGTTCGGGCTGATGCGCAGGATCTCCTCGAACTCCTTGAGGGCCTCGGCGTGGTCGCCCCGATCGCGCAGGGCCTGGGCCAACTTCAGCCGCACGTCGACGAAGCGGGGCCCCAGCGTCACCGCGCGCCGGTACTCGACGATCGCCTCGTCCAGCATGCCCGACGAACCGAAGACGTCGGCGATGTCGGCGTACATGTTGGCGATCTTCCCCTGCACGAAGGGGTCGAGCTTGCTGGGGGAGGCTTTGCCGCGCAGAAGCGCCGACTGGTAGACCTCCTTGGCCTCCCGGTACTTCCCCATGTCGTTGTAGATGACCGCGAGGTTGAGCGCCGCCTCGGTGTACGCGGGGTTGATGCGCAAGGCGGCCTCGAAGGCCCGCTGCGCCCGGGCGAACTGACCCTGGTCGTGGTAGATGACGCCGAGCATGTTGTAGACGTCGGCGAACGACTGGTTCTGTTCGACGAAGCTGGTCAGGTACTTCTCCGCCTGGCCGTACTGCTTCTTCTCGAAGAAACCGCGGCCGAGCGTCAGCGACTGCTTGAGGGCGTCATCCATGGGCGGGTCTTGGGCTCCGGCGGCGGCGCGACGGGCAGCACCCTACTGCTTTTCCCCTGCAAAGACGAAGGTTCCGTCGGGGGTCTCGGCCAGCGTGAGCCGCGCCGTCTTCTTCTCGTCCACCGGGCGCTCGCGGGTCTCCCCGGTGCGCTGGGAGTCCTCCGCCACCTCGGCGATCCCCCGCTCGAAGCGGATGTACCAGGCCGTCACCCGATGGCGAGCGTGGCGCACCGCCTCGCCGGCGTCCGAAGCGTCGCCCGCCTCGAGGGCGCGGCGGCGCTGCTCCAGGGCCAAGACCAGCGCCTGGAGCCGTGGCGCGGGCCCCTTCAAGAGCTCCCAGCTCCCGCCCCGCAGCGCGAAGGGGAGCTGCTCGAAGCCCAGGCTGCTCACCACCGTCTCGCTCCCGAAGGTGCCGGTGAAGTCCAGGGTGCCGGTGGCGGTGGCCCGCTCGCCGTTCGGCTCCACGATGACGGAGAGCCGCTGGTACTGAACGGTCACTCCGCGCAGCGGCTTGCCCTCCACCACCAGGTCGAACCCGGTGCGCTCGAGCTTCTTGAGCTCGAGGACGATCTCGTTCTGTGGGCCGGACGCGAAGCCGAGGAGCCGCGGGCCGATGACCAGCGCGGTGACCACCAGCGCGAGAGTGGCGACGCCGAACGCGAGGGCCTTGTGTCCCTCGGAGCTCACGTCCCGGCGTCGGGCGCGGCGGGCGGGGGCGTGGAGGACGGGGTGCCGAGCGCGCCGAGCAGCTTCTTGGCCTTCGCGGCGGCCGGCGCGTCGGGGTTCTTCTCCACGAAGCCGCGCAGGGTCTCGGCGGCCTTGGCGTCGTCGTGGAGCGCCCGGTAGGCGTCGAACAGCTCGAAGGCCACCCGCTCGTCGAAGCCCACGCCCGAGTACTTCTTCGCCACCACGTTGAGGCGGTTCACCACCGCCGGCCAGCGCTCGCGCTTGGCGTAGAAGCCCGCCACGTACAGCTCGTGCTCGGCGAGGCGGTGCTTCACGTCGTCGATGATCTTCTTCGCCTCGGGCACGAAGGTGGAGTCGGGGTAGAGGCGAACGAAGTCCTGCATCGAGACCAGCGCGTTCTGCACCTCGGCCTGGTCCTTCTCCTCGGCGGGCGGCAGGAGGAAGAAGTCGGAGGGGATGTCCTTGTAGTGCGAGAGCGCGCCGCGGAAGGCCGCGTAGTCGACCTTGGGGTGCGTCGGGTGCAGGCGAATGAAGGTCTGGTAGCGATCGCGGGCCTCGATGAAGCGATCGCGCTCGAAGTCCACGTCGGCGAGCCTCAGCTCGGCGGTCTTGGCGGCGTCGAGGAAGGGGTACTTCGTCTTGACGAACTCGAAGTAGTGCTGCGCCTCGGGAAAGTTCTTCGACTCCAGCGCCTCGTCGCCCTTCTTGAGGTTCGACTCGGCGTCGGCGCCGTAGACGACCCCATCCTCCCCGGTCTCGGCCCCCCCGGTGGTGGCGCAGGAGGCGGCGCAGAAGACGGCGGCGGTGACGAAGAGGCGGCGCATCGCGCGGGCACCCTAACGTGGGAGATCGCGGGAGTCGACGGTCGAACGCGCGAGGCGTACGTGGGCGGCGGTCGCCCCGCCCGGCTCGCTCACCCGTCGAACCGGGTCCCCACCACCTTCTCCACCACCTCCTCGGAGAAGCCCCGGGCCACCAGGAAGCGCGCGGCCTTCACCCCAACGAGCCGGCGCTTCGCCACCAGGGCCCGGGCCGCCGCCAGCTCGTCGTGCCCGCACGCTTCGGCCTCCGCGCCGACGACCTCTTCGGCCACCGCCTCGGCGATGCCGTCGGCCACCAGGCGCCGCTCGACGTCCGCGGCCGAGCGACCCTCGGCGAAGCCCGCCCGGGCCTTGCGCGCCGCCACGCCGGCGTCGTCGAGGTAGCCGAGCGCCTTCACCCGGGCGACGGCCAGGCCGATCTCCTCGGCCCCGTACCCGCGCTGCGCCAGCGCCCGCTCGAGGCCCTTCTCGGTGCGCTCCCGTCCGGCCAACAGCTTCACCGCCTGGGCTAGGGCATCGGGTCGCGCGCGAGGCACGCGCTCGCGCATAGCACGGCCTCCTGTGGTACGGCCTTGGGCCATGCATCCGCTCATCAGCCGATTTCTCGCGCTCGACGCGGCGCTCGCCGCGCTGGAGAAGACGGAAGGTCTCGACGCCGAAGAGGCGGCGCTGGTGGAGGCCGCGAAGGCCGACGCCCCGGCGAAGAAGGCCGTGCTCGCCGCCCGGGGCCGGAAGATCGCCCCCACCGAGGCCCAGCAGGCGCTGTTGCTGCTCGCCACCCGCGCCGCCACGCTGCGGGTCGAGGGCGACTCACTGCTCGGGCCCAAGCTGGTGCGCGCGCGCGAGGCCTTGATGGCCGAGGGAGCCACCCGCGCTCAGGCGCAGGGGCTCCTCTCCCAGGCCATCTTCGAGGAGGCCTTCGGCTCGGCGGAGGAACCCGACATCTTCGACGGCGAGTTCGTTGCCGAGACCTTCGACACCTACCCCGCACTGGCGAAGGTCGACACCGACGCGGTGGACGAGTGGATCGAGGCGTTCGCCAAGCGCGGTCCCCAAGCAGAGCGCGCGCTGCGCCTGGCCGTCGCCGAGGCCACGCTGGAGGCGGCCTGGAGCGAGGGTCCGCAGCCCGTCGGCACCGAGCACGTCGACGACGCGCTCGAGGCCATCGCCGGCTCGGTCGCCAAGGCCGAGGTGGAGCGCGCGGCCGAGCTGCTCACGTCCTTCTTGGGCTTTTTGGCCGAGAAGGGGCTCCTCGGGCCCGGGCGCCTGGCGCGGCTCACTCACGTGATCACGAGCGCGGTCGCGGGCGGGCTCGATCCCGATGGAGACGAGGAAGGCGCCGAGAGCGACGAGGACGAGTGAGCCCGGGGCGGGCTCAGCCGCTCTGCCGAGCCCGTCGAGTCTGGGCCTCGCGACCCCGCTTCAGAACCGCTCGATCTGGAAATCGTCGTCCGGCTTCGGCGCGGAGCCCTGCTGCTGCTGCTGGGGCTGCGCGGGCTGGGCGGGCCTCGCGGCCGGGGCGCCCGGCGGCCCGGCGACGGGCCTCAGGTTCGCGCTCGAGGCGCTGGTGGCCGCGGGCCGGGCTGCGGGCGGAGGCATCGGCGCGGGCGGGCCGCTCTCCTTCTTCTTGTCGAAGTCGTCCCAGCCGGCGTCCGAGGTCGAGCTGACGCCCTGGAAGCGCAGCGCGAAGTCGTCGGGGTTGGTCGTCTGGCGCAAGGCCTCCTGGTACGTCACCAGCTCCTGCCGCACGAGCGACATCAGCGACTGATCGAACGTCTGCATGCCGTAGGACACGAAGCCCTGCGCGATCGCGTCGGGGATCTCCTTGGTGCGATCCTTGTCCTCGATGAGCTCGCGGATGCGCGCCGTGATGCGCATGATCTCCACCGCCGCCACGCGGCCCTTGCCGTCGGCGCGGGGCACCAGGCGCTGCGAGACCACCGCGCGCAACACCGACGCGAGCTGAATGCGAATCTGCTTCTGCTGGTGCGGCGGGAAGGCCGAGATGATGCGGTTGATGGTCTCGGTGGCGTCGAGGGTGTGGAGCGTCGACATCACCAGGTGGCCCGTCTCGGCGGCGTGCATCGCCGTCTCGATGGTCTCCATGTCGCGCATTTCGCCGACGAGGATGCAGTCGGGGTCCTGCCGCAGGGCGCTCTTCAAGGCCTGCGAGAAGCTCATCGTGTCCACGCCGACCTCGCGCTGGTTCACGATCGAGCGCTTGTCGCGGATGAGGAACTCGATGGGGTCTTCGATGGTGATGATGTGGTTCGTCTCGCTCGAGTTGACGTGATCGATCATGCCCGCGAGCGTGGTCGACTTGCCCGAGCCGGTGGTGCCGGTGACGAGGATGAGCCCACGCTCGTCGAGCGCGATCTTCTCGAGAATGGGCGGGAGGTTCAGGTCCTTGATCGTCTGGATCTTGAACGGAATCACGCGCAGCACCGCGCCGATGGTGCCGCGCTGCTGGAAGACGTTGACGCGGAAGCGGCCGAGGCCGGGCACCCCGTACGCCAGGTCCACCTCGTTCGACTGCTTGAACTTCTCCTTCTGAAACTCGTTCATGATCCCGAAGGCCATGCGCGCCACCTCCTCGGGGGGCAGGCGCTTGCCGTCCTTCAGGGGCACCAGGCTTCCGTCGACTCGAAACATCGGCGGCAGACCGGCCTTGAGGTGAATGTCCGACGCTCCACCTCGCAGCGCGATCTGGAGGATCTCGTTCAGTTCCATGATTCTCCGAATGTAGCACCGCTGTAGCGGTCGTTCGCGAGCGCCAATCGCACCCACACGGGCCCACGTTGACAGCCCAGAAAGCACTGAAGCCGCTCGCGCCACGAGGGCACGGCGGCTCCAGAGCACGTCCGAAGACTTGCGATCAGCGCTTCGAGAACTGGAAGCGGCGACGGGCGCCCGGCTGACCGGACTTCTTACGCTCGACCGCGCGCGCGTCGCGGGTGAGGAAGCCGGCCTTCTTCAGCGGCGACCGGAACTCGGGGTTCAGGCGGCAGAGCGCCCGCGACAACCCGTGGCGAATCGCACCGGCCTGGCCGGAGAGGCCGCCGCCGCGCACGTTCACCGTCATGTCGATCTTGCCCATCTGCTCCAGCACCTGGAGGGGCTGGTTGATGATCATGATCGAGGTCTCGCGACCGAAGTACTCGGTGAGGGGGCGGCCATTCACCATCATCGTGCCGGTGCCCGCCTTCAGCCACACGCGCGCCGTCGACTCCTTGCGGCGGCCGGTGGCGTAAAACCCGTCAGTTCCAGACTTGGCCATGGTCGTTCAGTCCTTACTCAGCCCACCAGGGCCTTGGCCACGGGCGCCTGCGCGCCGTGGGGGTGCTTGTCACCCGCGTAGATCTTCAGCTTGGTCATCATCTGCCGGCCGAGCGCGTTGCGCGGCATCATGCGGCGCACGGCGTTCTCGATGATGTCGGTCGGCTTGTCCTTCATCAGCTTCTCGTAGTTGGTGGTCTTGAGGCCACCCGGGAAGCCGGCGAGCGCGTGGCGGTAGTACATCTTCTTCACCGCCTTGGTGCCCGTGACCTTCACCTTCTCGGCGTTGATCACGATGACGTGATCGCCGGTGTCGATCGACGGCGTGTACATGGGCTTGTGCTTGCCCTTGAGAATCGACGCGATCTGGCTCGCGGCGCGGCCGAGCACCTGGCCCGACACGTCCACCACGTGCCACGAGCGCTTGATGTCGCTCGCCTTCGCGCTGTACGTCCTCTGGTGCGGCATGGCTGAAACCTCGGATAAGGCCCCGATTGGCGGGGCGAACGAAAGGGCTGCCCTGCTACCTGTCCCCTCTCCGGGTGTCAAGGTCTTCCAGGGGCTTTGCCCATTGGATCACGCGCTCCCCGGCTCCCGCGGCGGAACCGGCCGCGCCGGCTCGCCTTTCGGCACCTCCCCGGGGGCCTGCGCCTCCTTCTGGGCCTGCAGGCGCGCCCGTAAGTCGGCGAAGAAGTTCACTTCCTTGGCCGTCGGCGGCCCGGTGGGCACCTCGTCGAGGTCGAGCAGGTCGCACAGCTCCGGCGGCAGATCGGCGAGGAAGCGGCTCGGCGTGCGCGGCACCTCGCGGCCCCGGCGCAGGCGGGTGGCCGCCCGGGTGATGATCAGCCGCTGCCGGGCCCGGGTGATCCCCACGTAGCAGAGGCGCCGCTCCTCGGGCGGGTTCGGCGGCTCGCCCTGCATGCCGGAGTGCGGGAGCAGGTCCTCCTCCAGGCCCGCGAGGAAGACGGTGTGCCACTCCAGGCCCTTGGCGCCGTGCAGGGTCATCAGCGTGACGCGGCCGCGAAGGTGCTCCGGTTCCTCCTCGTCGTCGCGCGTGTCGAGGGACAGGCGGTTCAGGTAGGTGAGCAGGCTCGCCTTCGGGCCCTCGCGCTTCTCGTAGCTGGCGAGCGACTGCAGCACCTGGTTGATGCCGTGCACCTTGCGATCGCCCGCCGCGATGGAGGGCGCCTGCGCTCTCGCGTGCACCAGCAGCTCGATCTCGTCGAGGAGCTTCTTGGTCACGTCGGCGAGGTTCCCCTTGTTGAAGAGGGCGCGGTAGCGGTCGACGAGCGCCACGAAGTCGAGCACCTTGTCGGCGGCGCCCTGCGGCAGGTCGGTCACCTCCCGCGCCCGGGTCAGGGCCTCGAAGAGCGGCACCTCGTTGGCCAGGGCCCAGGCGGTGAGGCGCTCCATGGTGACGTCGCCGATGCCCCGCGCCGGCACGTTCACGATGCGCAAGAGCGACACCTCGTCCTTCGGGTTCGCGATGACCTTGAAGTAGGCGATGACGTCCTTCACCTCGCGGCGATCGAAGAACTCGTTGCCTCCCACCACCTCGTAATAGACACCCTTCTCGCGCAGCTGCTCCTCGATGGGCCGCGCCTGACCGTTGGTGCGGTAGAGCACCGCGATCTCGTCGGGCGAGACGCCAGAGGCGATGGTGTTGCGCACCTCGCTGGCGATGAAGCGGGCCTCCTCGTCCTCGCTCGGCGCGGTGACGACGCGAATGAGCGCGCCGCCCTTGGAGGAGGTCCACATGCGCTTGGCGCGCCGCTCGGGGTTCTTCTCGATGACCGCGTTGGCCGCGTCGAGGATGACCTGGGTCGAGCGGTAGTTCTGCTCCAGGCGCACCACCTTGCCGCCCGCGAAGTTGCGCTCGAAGTCGAGGATGTTGCGCACCTCCGCGCCGCGCCAGGAGTAGATGCACTGGTCGTCGTCGCCCACCACGCAGACGTTGAGGTGCTCCTCGCCCAGGTGCTTGAGCAGCTCGAGCTGCGCGGCGTTGGTGTCCTGGTACTCGTCCACCATGATGAAGCGGAAGCGCTTCTGGTACTTCGCTTTCACCTCGGGGAAGCGCGCGAAGAGCTGGCTGGGGAAGACGATGAGGTCGTCGAAGTCCACCGCGCCCTGCGCCTTGAGCGCGAGCTGATAGAGTGGGAAGACCAGGTGGGCGACGAGATCGTAGTCGTCGCCCTCTCCCTCGGGCTTCGGCTGCGGCTCGACGCCCGAGTTCTTGGCCCGGGAGATCATCGTCAGCACCTTGCGGGCGTCGAAGGTCTTGTCGTCGATGCTGCGATCCTTCATCGCGCGGCGCACCAGCGCGAGCTGATCGCCGGTGTCCACGATGGCGAACTTCTTCGGCCACCCGAGCTTGGTGAGGTGCTCGCGCAGGACCTCGGCGCCGAAGGCGTGGAAGGTGGAGAGCGTGACGCCCATCGCCCGCTGCCCGCCCATCTCGACCACCCGCTCCTTCATCTCCGCGGCGGCCTTGTTGGTGAAGGTCACCGCGAGGATGGACCGGGCCGGCACCTTCTTGTCGAGCAGGTGGACGATGCGGTGGGTGATGACGCGCGTCTTCCCCGAGCCGGCGCCCGCCAGCACGAGCAGCGGCCCCTCGGTGGTGAGGACGGCCTCGCGCTGAGGCGGGTTGAGGTGAGACAGGTCCACGCGAAGCTTTGCGTCAGGTGTTGCCGATGTCGAAGCCGCCGCCGGCGACGGGCGTGCCGCCGCCGGGGTCGAGCCGCAGGGGATCGGCGGTGGCCCGCGGCGGGTCGAAGCCCGTGGCGGCGAACGCCGGGCCGCCCGCCTCGCCCGGCGTCAGCCAGGTGGCCACGTTCGGAAGCCGCGCCCGCACCAGCTTCTCGTAGAGCCGGCCGTCGGGCTTGTCGCGGCCGCCGGCGCCGGCGTGCCAGGTGCGCGCCGCCTCCCAGGAGTCGCCGCCGTACTTCTCGGTGAGCGCGCCGAGGGTCTTGGCGAGGAACTCGATCTGCTTCTCCGGCGGGATGGTGCGGGCGTTCCGGCCGCGCCCCACCGACAGGCCGCTCCAGCGCTCGAAGTCGGGCAACAGGCCGTGGTCGTCGAGCCCGATGAGCCCGTGCCCGGTGCCGTCCCGGTGCACCGCGTGGTTCACGTAGCTGGACTCCTGCTCGACGATGGCCCCCATCACCTCGGGGTCGGCGCCGTACTGCTCCGCGTACCTGGCCACCCAGGGGGCCAGCGCCTCGGGGGCGATGTACGCGTCCCGCGCGACCGGGAGCGGAGCGGGGATCCTCGAGGCGAGACCGACGACGGGCATGGCTCCGAGTCTGGCCGACGGGCGGTCTGGCATCAATGGAGACGACGAGCGACCTCCTCGCCTATCGTCCCGCCCGCACCGATGGCCACCATCTCCATCGACGACGACTCGCTCGAGTACGAGTTCTGGGGCCCCCCGGAGTCGGAGCTGCCCACCGTGCTGCTCCTGCACGAGACCGCCGGCTCGGTGAAGGGCTGGGGCGACTTCGGCCTGCGCCTCGCCGAGGCCGTCGGCTGCCGGGTCTTCGCTTACTCGCGGCTGGGCTACGGCGGCTCCGACCCGCTCCAGCAGCGCATGGCGCGGGGCTACCTCGAGCGCGAGGCGCTGGACGTGCTCCCCCGGGTGCGCGAGCTGCTCAGGCTCGACCGGGTGGTCCTGGCCGGCTTCCAGGACGGGGCGACCATCGGCCTCATCCACGCCGGCGGTGCCGAGCAATCCACCCTGGGCGTGGTGGCCATCGCGCCCCTCCTCTTCGTCGACCCCGTCACCCAGCGCGCGGTGCAGGCCATGGCCAGCCAGCTCGAGAACCCGAGCATCAAGGAGATCTTCGCCGCCACGCCCAGCCACCACGATCGGACGTTCGCGCAGTGGGCGCAGCTGTGGCAGTCGCCCGACTTCCAGGGCTGGCACGTCGACGACTCCTTGCGCCTCATCACGGTGCCGGTGCTGGCGGTGCGGGGCGAGGGCGCCCCGTCGAGCTCGGCCGACCACCTGGAGCGCCTCAAGGGCCTGTGCACCCAGGTGGAGGAGGTCGTCATCGCCGGCTGCCAGAAGACGCCCCACCTGGAGCGCCCCCAGGCCCTGGTCAACGAGCTGACCGCCTTCGTCCGCCGCGTCGCGGCGAGCGGTTGAACATTCCCGTCGCGCCTTCCTTACGCTTTACTCCCGCCGTGGCCCGAGAGAACCGCCCCCCCGACCTGGATCCAGTGGCCGCCAAGCAGATGGTGGCCGGCCTCGACAAGCGCCGCTTCCTCGAGGAGCTGGGCAAGCTCACCCAGTCCTTCGCGTCCGACCCGGGCAACCCCGGCAGCTACAACTGCACCGACTGCGAGCGCTGCGCGAACTGCATGTTCTGCAAGGGCTGCGAGGGCTGCTACGGCTGCACCCACTGCGAGCAGTGCGCCCTCTGCAACAACTGCACGCACTGCGTCGACTCGCGCTCGCTCAACGCCTGCGCCTACTGCGTGCAGTCGGAGAACTGCGCCAGCAGCGCCTACCTCTTCCTCTGCAAGAACCTCTCGGACTGCACCTACTGCGTGGGCTGCGTGGGGCTGGCGAAGAAGGACTTCTACATCTTGAACGTGCCCCACTCGCGCACCGAGTTCTTCGAGCAGCTCAAGCGGCTGAAGAAGGAGCTGGGGCTCAAGTAGGCGTCGAGGTCATTCCAGCCCGCGCGCCGCGAGCTCGAAGTCGTCTTCGCCGCGCAGGTGCCCCACCTCGTGCAACAGCGTCACCCGGAGCTGCTCGAGCAGCTCCTCCTTGGACTTCACCGCCCGGGCGAGGTTCTTGCGATAGACCACGATGGAGCGGCAGGGGGTGGCGCCCCCCGCGTCGGGCGCGTCGTCGCAGGTCTCGTTGAGCGGGGGCCCGCGGAACAGCCCCAAGATGGTGGGCGAGAGCGGCGGGGTGTTGGTGGTCAGATCGGCGAGCTTGGGCAGATCCTCCGCGGCGATGGGCACCCGCGACAGGTCGTCGCGCATGTCCGCGGGCAGGGCCGCCACCAGCTTCGAGAGCTCGCCCTCGAACTCCGGCGCGGAGAGGAGGATCGGCGGGGAGAAGTCCTCGGGGGAAAGCGCGCGGGCCGTGTCGAAGTGCACCCGGGCCTCCCCTTCCTTTCCTTCGCGCTCGAGGAGCAGCGCCAGGTGCCAGTGCACGTGGGCGGCGCGCTCGGTGTCGTCGACGAGCCCCACGAAGGCCTTCTTGGCCTCGGCGAAGCGGCAGAGCTCGAAGAGCGCCACGGCCCGCTCGTAGGCGGCGCCGCGATCCTTCGGCAGCTTGGAGAGCACCCACTCGGCGCGGTCCAGCGCCTCCGGCGACTCGCCGAGATCGTTGTGGCCCATGGCGGCGATGCGGGCCAGCTCGAGCGCGGTGTCCTGCTCGCGGGCGGTGGTGGCGAGCTCGAAGCCCTTCTCGGCGTAGTCGACGCCCAGCTCGTCGTTCTCCCGGCTCGAGGGCAGCGCCACCGCGTAGAAGTGCGCCGCGCCGAGGAGCGCGTCGAGCGACTCCGGGTCGATGGCCAGGGCGCGCGCGTACGCGGGGCGGGCCTCGTCGTAGCGCGAAAGCGCCGAGAGCGAGTTGGCGCGCTCGGTGTGAGCGAGCACGTCGTTGGGCGCGAGCGCGGCGGCCTGCGACGCGCAGGAGAGCGCCTTCTCGTACAGCCCCTTGTCGTAGTAGTCGCGCGAGGCGTCGAGCGGCAGGCGCCCCTTCGCCTCGCACACCGGCATCGGCGTCACGTGCTGGCCGTGGGTGACCGGCTCACGCAGAGGCTTGGACGGCGGTGGCGCCACCGGGGCGAGGGCGGCGACCGGAGCGGGGGCGGGGCACTCGCAGGCCGACGCATCCCGGAGCGACTCGCTCCTGGGACACCCGAGCACAGCGGCCATGAGGCCGATGAAGGCGAACCACCGCACGGCGCGGAAATCTAGCCGAGTCGAAGCGACCTCAGGCCGTCTTCTTCTCCTTCTCGTAGACGACCTGCGGCTGCTCGACCTTCTTCACCACGCCCTCGGTGATTCGGCACTCCTTGACGCCCTCGCGGAACGGGACGTCGTACATGATGTCGAGCATCGCGTCCTCCATGATGGCGCGCAGCCCGCGGGCGCCCGAGTGCCGGCGCAGGGCCTCTTTGGCCACGGCGCGCAGGGACTCGGTGGTGAAGGACAGCTTCACCTTCTCGATCTCGAAGAGCTTCTGGTACTGCTTCACCAGCGCGTTCTTCGGCTCGGTCAAGATGGTGACGAGATCGTCTTCCTTGAGATCGTTCAAGGTGGCGATCACCGGCAGGCGCCCGATGAACTCGGGGATCATGCCGAACTTCATCAGGTCCTCGGGCTCGACCAGGCGGAGCAGCTCGCCCACCGAGCGCTCGTCGCGCGACTCGATCTTGGCGCCGAAGCCCAGGCCCTTCTGCCCCACGCGCCGGCCGATCACCTGCTCGATGCCGTGGAAGGCGCCGCCGCAGATGAAGAGCACGTTGGTGGTGTCGACCTGAATGTACTCCTGCTGGTTGTACTTCTTGCCGCCGCGCGGGGTCACGTTGGCGCGGGTCCCCTCGACGATCTTGAGCAGTGCCTGCTGCACGCCCTCGCCGCCGACGTCGCGGGTGGCCGAGGGCGTCTCGCCGGCCTTGCGCGCGATCTTGTCGATCTCGTCGATGTAGACGATGCCGCGCCCGGCCTTCTCCACGTCGTAGTCGGCGTTGTGGAGCAGGTTCTGGATGATGTTCTCGACGTCCTCGCCCACGTAGCCGGCCTCGGTGAGGCTGGTGGCGTCGGCGATGGTGAAGGGCACGTTGAGGAAGCGGGCCAGGGACTGCGCGAGCAGCGTCTTGCCCGAGCCGGTGGGGCCCAAGAGCAGGATGTTCGACTTGGCGATCTCCACGTCCTCGGGGCCGATCGGCTTCTGGCCGGGGCGGACCTTCTGCGCGGGCCGCTTGTGGAAGATTCTCTTGTAGTGGTTGTAGACGGCGACCGAGAGGACGCGCTTGGCGAAGTCCTGCCCCACCACGTAGTCGTCGAGGAAGGTCTTGATCTCCAGCGGCGTCGGCAGGCTCACCTGGGGCCGCTGGTCTTCCTTGGCGGCCTCCTCGGCGATGATGTCGTTGCAGAGCTTGATGCACTCGTCGCAGATGTAGACCGTGGGGCCGGCGATGAGCTTGCGCACCTCCCGCTGCGACTTCCCGCAGAAGGAGCAGCTCAAGTTCACGTGGTGCTCGCCCTTCTTCACGCCGACCTCCGAACTGCGTTCGAATTCACCAAGACCCCATCACTCGACGGGGTCGTGTTCCAACCATAGCAACGGCGCCCGCCCGCTTCACAACTCCCGACAATTCGGCGGGTCAGGCCGCCCGATCGCCTCGGCGCGTCACGACTTCTTCGCCACCAGCTCCTCGAGATCGCCGGAGAGCGCGTCGGCGCGCTCCACCACCGCGCGCGGCACGGCCTTGTTGGCCCGCATCTCGGCGGCGAGCTTCTTGGTCTGCGTCCACAGGCGCTTGAGCTGCTCGGCGTCGCTGGGCTCCTCGGGGGGCGGCGGGGGAAACTTCTCCACCACCTCGCGACGCAGCTCGGAGACCGGCTTCTCCATGTTCCAGATGGAGTCGCGCACGCTCTTGTACTCGGCGGCGGAGAGCGCGCCGCGGTCCTCCGCCTGGGCGAGCACCTCGACCACCTCGAAGGCCGGGGCCTTCTCCACGATGTCCTCTTCCTGCATGCGCTCGGGCTCGTGCTTGTCGAGGAAGCTGAAGGAGCGCACCAGCTTGTCGGCGGTGGCCTTGCGAATGCGCAGCTCCGACAGGCAGTAGGCGTCGAAGGTGGCGAAGCCCCACTCCTCGAAGAGCGCCTCGTTGCGCACCTTCACCAACAGCTTGCCCAGCTCGACCCACGAGGACTTGAAGCGGCGGGCCGCCTGCACGACGGTGTGGCGGAGGCCTCCGGGCGGCAGGTGGGCGGCCTTCTCTGCGAGGTGATGTTCGGCGGTGGCCATGTGCGGGCGCTTGTAGGGAGTGCGCCCGTCGCTTTCAAGCGCCGCGTTTCCTCGACTCGAGCTGCCTTCAGCCCCGCCCGCCGATGTTGAAGGCGAGGGAGATGGTGGCGCCCGCCTGCTTCGGCGTGAAGGGCCACTTCTGCAGCTTCTCCAAGAGGCACTCGGTGAGCGGCCCGCCCTTGAAGTCCGGGTTGTCCACCCACACCTTGCCGACCTTGCCGCCCTCGCCGATGGCGAACTCGATGGGGATCTTCGCCTTCATGCCCGGCTTCGACACCGCCTGCAGGCAGGAGATGAGCGTGGGCTTGTTGCGGGCGATGACCTGGTTGATGCCCTCCTGATCGATCTCGCCCATGGACAGGCCCTCGGAGTCGGCGGCGCCCATCTTCGGCTCGTTCTTGGCGGTGCCGGCGGCGGCCACGGCGCCCGGGGTGGTGCCCGGCGTCTTCCCCGGCGACTTACCGGTCGTGCCCGCGGCGGCGGCGGTGGTGCCGGGCGTCTTCTTGCCGGTGGTGTCGCGCTGGTAGTCGACGAGCTCCTCGTCGGTGGTGCGCTTGGCGCGGCTGATCACCGGCGCGTCGATGGTGATGTCGCCCCAGGCCAGCTCCTCGGCGCTCTTGGTCGAGGAGTGCACCGCCAGGTACTGGCCGAGCACCGCGACCCCGACGCCGATGACGATCAGCACCGCGGAGAGGATGGAGACGATGCGGATGAGCTTCTTCTTCTGGCTCGCCTTGTGAGCGATGTCGTCGGCGTGCACCCGGGCCTGCGCCTGGGCCTTGGCCAGGTGCACCTTGAAGTCGGGCACCTCGGAGAGCTTCACGAACTGACCCGACCCCATGAGCTGAATCTCGCTCGCGGCCGACAGCTCTCCCGAATAGAGCTTGTCGACGATCTGCTTTGGGGGTACGGGCCCGAGGATCAAATCACCCTGTCGGAACAACCACGACTGATCATCCGGCCCCATGAGCGGCACGTCCTCTCGTCTCATCGCGCTGTGGTGTTGGTATGACGGCGGAGCCTTCCGAGGATATCAATCTCAGCCCGAAGGACGCACGGTTCAACAAGTCCTCGAGCACGCCTTGCGGGCCGCCGGCTTCGCCCGCAACCCGGTGGGTGCGAGCCGCACCGACAAAGGCGTCCACGCGCGCATGCAGGTGCTCTCGATGCGGCTCATCGAGAACGTGCCGCTGGTGGAGGTGAAGCGGCTGGTCAACGAGATGCTGCCGCCTGGCGTGGGCATCGCGCTGGTCAAGCCGGCGCCGCACAAGTTCGACGCGACCTGGAAGGTGGAGGGCAAGGAGTACCGCTACCGATTGGCGCTCTCGGACGTTCCCGGCTGGGAGCGCTACGCCTGGCGGGTCGACGTCGATCCACGGAAGGTGGGCGAGCTGCTCGAACGCGCGCTGGGGACGCGGGACTTCGGCGCCTTCCACTCCTCGACCAGCTCGAGGAGGCCCCGGACGCTCGACGCGGTGGAGGTGGTGGAGCTGTTGCCGGGCCTGGTCGACGTTCGCCTGAAGGGCGACGCGTTCGGCCGCTTCCAGATTCGGCACCTCATCGGCGCGGCGGTGCGCGTCGCGCGTGGCGAGGGACCGGAGAGCGAGTTCGTGAGGGGTCTCTCGGAGGCGCGGCCGTTCAAGAACCTGCGCGCGCCGCCCGAGGGCTTGGTGCTGTGGGAGCTCTTCTACCCCGAGGCGTTCGACCCCTTCACCGCCGAGGAGCGCCGGTCGCCGCAGGGCCTGCCCGCCGCGCCGCCCTTCGCCTGGTGACGGTCCGCCGGGAGGCGGGCCGATTCGATCAGTCGTTCAGCTTGTCTTCGTACTTGCCGAGGAGATCCGAGATCGCCTCGCGCAGGTACTCGCTCTGGCGAATGCGGGTCTCCTTCGAGAGATCCTTCAGCATGTCGAGCCGCTCGCGGTTGAGCCGGAAGACCACCGAGGTGAGACGGGCGTTGTCGTTCATGTGCGTGCTTCCCTCCGTACAGGTGCACACATGGTCGCACACGGCCGAGGGGCGTCAAAAAACACGCGGCTGATCAGCGACGCTTCTACTCGAGCAAGTAGGAACGAAACTGGACGCCGACCACGAGCTCGGCGAGGAGGCGCAGCCCGTTGCCGAAGCCGAGGTGCGTGCCGAGGGCGCCGTAGACGCCCATGATCGGGGTGAGCTCGTACTGCACGCCGACCGCGAAGTGCGGGCCCATGGTGAACGGGGTCGCGAGGTAGACGGCGAGGTGCACGTCGAGGAAGGTCTTCACGCGATCGGAGTTGGTGGCGCGGCGAAAGCCCGCCATGACCACGCCCGAGAGCGGGTTCCACGGCACCAGGCGGCCGGCGGCGTGCAGCTCGGTGCGCTCGGTGACGCTGACGGTGCCGCCCAGCTCCAGGAGCGGGCGCCCGCCGTTGTCGCGCACCGCCTCGCCGAGCGAGGTGCGCAGGTCGCCGCCCGCGGCCACGGTGAGGCCGACCGCGCCGCGATGATCCCAGCGCTCCTCGGCCGGCGCGGCGAGCGCCGTGAGGACGAGTACGGCGAAGAGCAGCCTCATCGACGGCGGCGGCGCAGGAGTCCGGCGAGCGCGGTGAGCGCGAAGAGCTCGAGGCCGCCCGCGGTGGAGCAGCCGGCGGCGGCGGGCGCGTCGACCACCGAGGCGGCGGGCTGGCCGCCGGCGCGCGGATCGATCGTGGGCGCGCGCCAGGCGAGCTCGCCGACGTTGCCGAGCTCGTCCTTCACGCGCACGGTGACGCCGCCCTGGGCCTCCACCGCGCTCAAAGAGATGGGCCTCTCGGGGCCGAAGTCGCTGAAGGCGCCCTTCCCCACTGCGTAGGCGTACTGGAGCGAGGTCAGGGGGCTCACCTGATCGTGCGCGGCGAGCACCAGGCGATCGGCGTCGCGGTCGACGGTGAAGCGGAGCTCGGGCGGCTCCCAGTCGACGGTGAAGCCGACGCTCACCGGGTTCGAGATGCCGTGCGGATCTTCGGCCACGCGCGCGCGCACCTCGATTTTGTGCACGCCCTGCAGCAGGAAGACCGGGTGGGAGACGACCAACTCGCCGCCGGGCGCCGCGATGAAGTCCGACCACAGGCCGTCGTCGACCTTGGTGGAGAACTCCGGTGAGCCAGGCTTGGAGAGGGCCTCGACGTTCAGCACCGCCTCGGGCCAGCGCAGCTTCTTGCCGCGCAGCCGCATCTCCTCGGCGACGGGCATCACGCTGCGCACCAGCCGCGCCTGGGTGATGGGCGCGGAGACGGCGCAGGTGGCGTTGGCGGGCAACAGGTACGCGAAGATGCCGAGGTGGTTGTACGCCTCGGTGCCGGCGATGTTGCCCACGCCCTTGGCGCCGGAGATCTGGAGCTTGAACTGGCCGAGCGAGGGCAGCTGGAAGGGCTTGAGCGCGCCGGCGAGGGCGGGCTCGGCCAGGCCCACCACCGCGGGCACGAGATCGGCGAGCACCTTGGGGTCCTCCGCGAGCATCTCGGAGTTGGCGGTGCGGATGTTGGTGATGAGGCTCTTCAGGTCGCCGATGGCCGGGGTCACCTTGTCGCAGCCCTCGAAGATGAGCGAGAGCGGCAGCGAGATGTCGGCGGTGAGCGTGAAGAGGCGCGCGTAGCGGTCGTCGATCTGCGCGTAGAAGTCGATCGACAGGTCCTGCATCTCGATGAGGAGCAGCGGCTTGAGCGGCTTCTTCGTCACCGGGTCGTAGGTGCCGAGGCCCACCGTCACCGCCGGCGGGCGCGCCGGGCGCAGGACGATCATCATCGGCGCGTCCTTGAGATCGCGGGTGGCGAGCTTGCCCAGCGACGGGAGGAAGGTCTTGAACAAGCCGGTGTTGACCAGGCCCACCGTGGCGGTGGTGAGCGAGAGGCAGAGGGCGCCGCTCTGCTGCGCCTCGTGCATCGCCATGTTGATGAAGGGCGAGGAGATGCCCACGCCGGCGTGGTACTGGCCGCGGGTCGGGTCGGGCGGCGGCGCCTCACCGTCGAAGTCGGGCGGGCTCACCGCGGTCATCGCCGGCGGGGCCTGGGCCACCACGCAGGGGGCGACCTTCACCGCCTGGAGGCCGCCGCGGGTGCCGAGGCTGATGCCGGTGTCGACCTTCACGGAGCTGCCGGCGAACACCGTCAGGTCCATCGCCGCGTCGGCGGGCGCGCCGAAGGAGCCCAGGAAGGCGCCGAGGCCCAGGCGGCCCTCCACGCCGAGGAAGCGCGGGACGCAGGTGCTGGTCGCCGGGTCCATGCAGACCTTGTTCTGGCAGGTCGAGACGTTGCCGTTGATGGTCGGGCACGGGGTGGTGGCGTCGCAGGCCCAGCACGACTGAGCCGCGACCGCGGTCTTCACCTGCGACTGCACCATCGGCGAGATCTGCTGAAGAATGAAGGTCTTGATCGGGTTCCAGTCGAGGATCCCCATGTAGATCGAGCCGCAGTTGTTCTCGCCGTTGAGCGACAGGTCGCTCGGGTCGAAGCAGTAGGGCTGGCCCGACGCGCCGGAGGCGCCGCACACGCCCGTGCCATCGAGGTTGGTGACGTCGAAGGAGAGCATCTTGTCCCACTTCTGATTGATGCTGAACTTGATGCTGGCCTTGATGCCGTTCTGCGGGCTGCCGGAGGCGGCGGTGTTGTAGGCCACGCTGATCTTGAGGCCCGAGAGCCAGGCGCACTCGAAGAGCTTCTGGTCGACCGAGTCGATGTAGATCTTCCCGGTGTTGATGCTCACGCGGATGTCGCCGTCGATGGTGTCGGGCGCCCTGGGGATGAGCGAGAAGCTCTCGATGACGACCGGAACCGACAGCGGCACGTCGCGCCCGTCGCAGGTGTGATCGAGCTGCCCGCCGGAGGGGCCGCCCTGATCGGCGATGGCGAGATCGCCCACCAGCGGCGCGTTGTACATGGTGCACGCCACCGGAATGTTGAGCGTGCGGCCCGGCGCGAAGGCGTCGACCAGGGTCTGCCAGTTGTTGTTGAGGTAGTTGACCCCGTTCGGCGAGAGCCGGACGTTGACTACGTTGTCACTCTTGGGCCCGGCGTAGCGGCCGTTGGGGATGGGCGCGAGCGACGCGCAGCCACCGCCACTGCCGCCCGAGGAGCAGCCGACGACCCACAGCACCGAGATGACCAGTGCGACGAACGAATGCCGCATGAAAGACGCCTCCGACGGCCCGGTTACGGATGAGGAAGAAACCCTGCGACTCTAGGCATTCGGCGAGGGAAAGTGCGAGGGAGTCTGCGCGGTTTCGGCCGACTCGTCGCGTCAAGACCGCGCCGGCGGCGAAGGCGTCGAATTCAGGAGGCGTGGAGCGCCGAGCCGAGGGTCGGCAGGCGGAGCGAGTCGTTCATGCGCCCGGTGCGGAAGGGCTCGAGATCGACGGCCACGAAGGTGTAGCCCTGGGCCCGCACGGCGGCGTTGACCTGCTCGCGGAAGGCGGGGTCCGAGAAGCGGGGAAGCTCGTCGGCACAGACCTCCACCCGGGCGACCTGATCGTGGTGGCGCACGCGGAACACGCGCAGGCCGAGCGCGCGCAAGGCGGCCTCGGCGGCGCCGACTTGCTTCAGGCGGGCGACGGTGACCTGGGTGCCGTAGGGCAGGCGCGAGGCGAGGCAGGCGAGCTGCGGCTTGTCCCAGGTGGTGAGCCCCAGGCGCTTCGACCAGGCGCGGATCTCGTCCTTGGTGAGGCCGGCCTCGGCGAGGGGCGAGGCGACCTTCTGCTCGCGCGCCGCCTGGTGCCCGGGCCGGTGATCCTTCTTGTCGTCGGCGTTGAAGCCGTCGAGGACCACGGCCAGGCCTTCCTTCGCGCGCACCTGCTCGGCGAGGGTGAACAGCTCGGTCTTGCAGAAGTAGCAGCGGTTCTCGGGGTTGGCGGCGTAGCGCGGGTCCTCGAGCTCCCGGGAGTCGACCAGCACCAGCCGCGCGCCGATGGCCCGGGCGAGGGCCTTGGCCTCGGTGGCCTCCTCGGGCGCCATCGACGCGGAGAGCGCGGTGAGGGCCAAGGCCTTCTCGCCCAGCTCGTCGCTGGCGAGCTTCAAGAGGAACGTGGAGTCCACTCCGCCGGAGAAGGCGACCAGGACCGAGCCGTGGGCGCGGATCAGCCTCCGGGCGTGGGCGAGGCGCGGCTCGCTCGCGGCGCAGAGGGCGTCGACGCGGTCGGCGCTGAGGAGCTGGGGGGCGGAGATGGTCGTCATGGTCGGCACGCTTCGACTCCGCTCAGCGTGAACGGAGGGCCGGTCGGGACACCGGGAGCACGGCGCTACCGTTCACCCTCGAGAGGAGGGTGCCGCGCCCTTACTTCTTCCGCTTCGCGGCGGCCTTGGGGCGAGCGACGCGCGCCGAGCGGGCGCGGGCGGCGGGACGGGTGCGGGCGCCCTTGGCCGAACGGCGGGCCTTGGGGTTCGCCTTCATCTTGGTGCCGGTGATGACCTTGAGCTCCTCGGGCGTCATGTACGCCAGGTCGAGCAGGCTCTGGAAGATCTTGAGGGCGCCGTTCTCCACCGACTCGACGTTGGTGTGGATGGTCACCTCCGGCGAGTTGGGCGGCTCGTAGGGCTCGGTGATGCCCACGAAGTTCGGGATCTCGCCGGCGAGCGCCTTCTTGTAGCGGCCGGTGGTGTCGCGCTTGATCAGGTCGTCGGTCGGGCAGTCGACGTAGGCCTCGATGTAGCGCTGGATGAGGCGGCGGTTCTCCTCGCGCACGCCCTTGTAGGGGCTGGCGCAGGCGACCAGCACGGCCACGCCGTTGCGGGTCAGCATCTCGGCGACGAAGCCCAGCCGGCGCGCGATGGCGATGCGGTCTTCCTTGGTGTCGCCCGAAAGCTCCTTCCAGAGCGCCTCGCCGAGCTCATCCTCGTCGAGGACCTGCACGCTGCGCCCCACCTGGTTGAGCCGGGCCGCGACGTACTCCGACATCGTCGTCTTGCCCGCGCCCAGCATGCCCGTCAGCCACACCGTGAAGCCCTGAGTCTGCGCCATTCGTGTGCACTCCCCGTCATTCGCCTCGGGCCTTGCTCCAGTCCCGAGGACAGAAAAGGACGGTGGCTTCTAGTCCAAGTGACTTGATTTTTGCAAATCACTTTGTCTTTCAGGTCCGAACGGCTCCTCGGGCGCCCAGGTCCCCTCTCGGAAGGACCAGGCGGTCGCCGAGGCGGTTCGCCCCTCGAGGACCGAGAGCACCAGCAGCCGGAGGCCCGGAACGAGGGGGGCGCCTCCCACGGTGGCGAAGGCGCGATCGGCGGCGGAGAGCACCGGCGGGTGGTCGACGTGCGAGTGGTAGAGCCAGGTCAGCCGGCCGCCGGTGGCGTCGAGCTCGCGCTCCAGGGCCATCCACTCCGACGGGGCGACGGCGAACCCCTCCCCGGCCGTGCGGGGCCAGCGGCCGGGCTCGGCGGCGGCGAGGCGGACGACGGCGTTGGTGAGGGGACGGACGGTGAGGACGCCGTGGCGCTCGACGAGGACCCCCACGGCTTCGTCGGGGGCGCAGCGCTCGCAGTGCGCGGCGAGCTCCGAGAGCAGCGCGCCGGCGTTCGGCCCCAGCGGCGCCACGGTGGGTCTGGAGGTCGGCACCCGTCGACTCCGAGTCAGCGCCCGTGAGGATGCCGCTGGACCGAGCGGGAACGGCGAGGCGCGAGCCGCCCATGGAGCAACCCCGAAGGCGCAGCTCGTCTTCCGTCGAAGGGTGGCGACGCCGGCCGGCGACGCGCCTCGGCGTTCTCGGCGACGGGAGGGAGCATCTTCACGGGCGCTCAGGGGGGCTGGTGGGCCGGGCAGCGGGTGAGCGGCAGCGTGGCGAGCTGGTCGCGCAGCGAAACCACCCCGCCCTGCTCCGACCGGGCGAGCACCACGCGCTGAACGAGCAGGGCCGCCAGCGCCCCCAGCGCCACCGGGTCGGCGTCGGTGTCGTCGGCGCCGAGCGCGGCGGCCGTGGCGTCGAAGCAGGCTGGGCAGGCACTGGCGAGCCGAAAGGCGACGGCGTCGTGGCCGATGGCGATCTCGGGCAGCTCCGCCGGCCCCCGGGCGGGCAGCGCGGCGAGGGAGACGGTCGCCGGCCCCTTGGACACGAGGACGTCGGCGTTCATCGCCTCCACGGGAGCGCCGGCGGCGAAGGCCACCTCGCCGAGCGCCCCCACGAGCGGAGTGCCTCCGCCGGCGAGGTAGGCCAGCGCGACGCGCAAGGCCGGCCCCTGGCCGTGCACCGACACCGGGTTCTCGAGCAACCGACGCTGCCCCCGGCCGCCGACCTCGCGGAGCAGGATCTGCCTCGAGTACCGCTGGATCTGATCTTCCGAGAGCACGCTAGTCCCGGTGGTGGGCGACGAGGAGGAGCCGCGACACCCCACCCGCCTGGGCCTCGAGGCTCTTCACCTCGTGCCCGTCGGCGGCCGCGTTTCTGGGGATGTTCCGGAGCGGCTCGTCGCCCTTGAGCAGCACCTCGAGCTCAGCGCCCTCGGCCACGTCCTCGAGCGCGAGCTTCACCCGCACCCAGGTCATCGGGCAGACCTCTCTGGTGATGTCGATGCGGGAGCGGGCCACGGGCCGGTTCCATAGCGGACCTGGGCCCCGGCCGCACGCGGAGCGACGCGAGGGCGCTACCAGCGCGAGATCGAGCCCAGGTTGTAGACCTGCTCGAAGCCCAGGCCCTTCAAGGTGGAGCGGGCGACGGCGCTGCGGGCGCCGCTGGCGCAGTAGACGATCACCGGCCGATCCTTCGCGCCCAGGCCCTTGGCCTTGATGGCGACGTCGGAGACCGGGACGTTCTTCGCGCCGGGGAGGTGACCGGTCTCGAACTCGGCTTTGCTGCGCACGTCGAGGAGGAGCGCGCCGTCTTTGACGAGCTGACGCGCCTTCTCGCCGCTGATCTGCCCCAGCCGCTTGACGACGAGGAAGACGACGACCAGTGCGACGGGGATGAGCCAGGAGAGGGTTTCGGAGTTCATCGACGGTTGGGAGCCAGGGGCGGCCGCGAGGGTTCGGGGGAAAGGAGGCGGCGCGCTCCGGCGTGGGCTCAGGGTGAACGGAGGGGAACCGGGCAGGCAGGCTCGAGCGCGTCCTCGAGGCGCAAGGTCGCGCCGGCGCCGCACGAGGTGCAGTCCGCCCGCCGCCGCACGCGCACCCGCCGGAACTCCAGCCCCAGCCCGTCGAGCACGTGCAGGTACGCCTCGCCGCGGGCCGCGTTGGGCGTGAGCCCGAGCTTCGCCAGAAGCCCACCCACCAGCCCCGCCATCGAGCCCAGCACGCCGGCCTCGGCGCAGGTCGGCGCGTCGAGCGGCATGCTCTCGAACAGGCACCTCAAGCAGGGCCCGCCCGGCTCGATGCGCATCGCCATGCCGTCGAAGCGCAAGACGCCGGCGTAGACGAGCGGCGTCCCGGTGAGCACCGAGGCGTCGGAGAGCAGGAACTTGGTGCCCACGCCGTCGGTCGCGTCCAGCACCAGGGCGTGGGCGCGGAAGAGAGCCTCCACGTTCGCGGCGGTGACGCGCTCCTGCCGCGCCGAGACTCGCACCGCGGGGAAGGCGCGGGCGAGCTTCTCCTTCGCCGAGAGGACCTTGGGGCGCCCGACGTCGGCCTGGTGATGCCAGGGCTGCCGGTGGAGGTTGGTCGTCTCCGCCACGTCGGAGTCCAAGAGCGTCAGCTCGCGCACCCCGGCGGTGGCCAGGGCGAGCGAGGCGGGGCAGCCCAGGCCGCCCACGCCCACCACACAGACGGGACCATCGGGCAACCGGCGGATGAGGTCGCTCGCCATGACCCCTTCATGCCGTCCTCACGCTACAATTGCATCACCTTGCTCCAGACCGACGACCGCCGGGCCCGCGTGAAGGCCGTGCTGGAGAAGCGGGGGCTGGGGCAGCAGGTCTCCGCGGACGACGCCGCCGCCTCGTGGATGCAGGAGCGCTTCCTGGCCCGCGCCCGGGCGCTCTTCTACGCGCGGCTGATGTTCCTGACCCTCGGCCTGCTCATCCTGGCGGTGCCGGTGTGGCGGCGCTACTTCGGCTTCACGCCCCTCGCGTTCGGCGGCTACTTCTTCATGCTGCTGTACAGCGTGGCGAACTACCTGGCGCTGGCGCACGCGCGGGCGGGGCGCATCATCACCTACGTCACCCTCTGCCTCGACCTGGTGGTGATGGTGGTGGTGGTGGCGAAGCCGGCGGTGGGCGGCGGGCTGCAGAACCCCTTGCTGGCGACGCAGCTGCTCTTCACCACGCTCTTCGCCCTGCTCTACCCGCGGCCCCTGTCGATTCTGCCGCCCTTGCTGGCGCTGCCCATCACCACGCGGCTCGACCAGCTGCTCGATCGCAGCCCCACCGCCATCGAGGTGCTGACCCTCCTGTGGTACCTGGGCCTGAACTTCATCATCATCTACGCGCTGGTGTACCTGAACGAGCGCGAGGTGGCGGCGCACCGCGAGGTGGTCGGCCTGCAGGGAGACCTGAAGGAGCTCGCGGTCGTCGAGGAGCGGAGCCGGCTCGCCCGCGAGATCCACGACGGCCTGGGCGCGACCTTGAGCTCGCTCATCATCCAGGCCGAGTACCTGACCCACCTGTGCAAGGACGAGGTGCTGCTCGTCGAGATCCGCGAGCTCAAGGCCTCGGCGGAGGAGTCCATCGAGGAGCTGCGCCGCTCGCTCACCATGATGCGCGAGGACTTCGACGTGGCCTCGGGCGTGGAGGACTACGTCAAGACCTTCCGCGACCGCACCCAGCTGGAGACGACCCTGGAGCAGTCGGGCACCCTGCTCGGCCGCCTGCAGCCGGAGACGTCGCTGGCGCTGTTTCGGGTGCTGCAGGAGACGCTCTCCAACGCCGCCAAGCACGCGCAGGCGAAGCGGGTGTCGGTGAAGCTGCACTTCAGCCCCGATCGGGTGCACCTGACGGTGAAGGACGACGGCCGGGGCTTCGACGCGAGCGCGGCGCGGCCGGGGCACTACGGGCTCATCAACATGAGGGAGCGGGCGCTCAAGGTGGGCGGCGAGTTCACCGTGGAGGCGGCGCCCGGAGCGGGCGCGCAGATCTCCTTCTCGGTGCCCGTGACACAATGACGGCGGAGGCCTTCGTGGACGCACCCGAGGAGAAGGACAGCGCGGCACCGGCGGAGAAGATTCGCGTCTTCGTGGTCGAGGACCAGACGAAGATCTTGAAGAACCAGCTCAAGCTGCTCGAGGCGAGCCCGGACATCGAGATCATCGGCACCGCGCTCTCGGGAGAGACCGCGCTGGAGGAGGTGCGGCGGCTCAAGCCCCACGTGCTCCTGCTCGATCTGGGGCTGCCGCGCATGAGCGGCATCGACGTCACCCGCGAGGTGAAGGCCACCACCCCCGAGGTCGAGATCCTGATCTTCACGATCTTCGACGAGGAGGACAAGGTGCTCGAGGCGGTGAAGGCCGGGGCCTCCGGCTACCTGCTCAAGGGCACGCCCGCCGAGAAGATGGTCGAGGCCATCAAGGAGGTGCGCGCCGGCGGCACGGTCATTCAGCCGAACCTGGCGCGGCGGCTTTTGCGGCACTTCCGGGTGGGCGAGGCGCCGGCGGCCTCACCCGCCACTCCCGACAAGGCGGCGGAGCCGGGCCTGACGGCCGAGCCCGAAGGGAAGAAGCTCTCCACCCGCGAGACGGAGATTCTTCAGCTCATCGCCAAGGGCGTCTCCAACAGCGAGGCGGCGAAGCTCTTGTCGCTGTCCAAGGCGACCATTCGCACGCACCTGGAGCACATCTACCGCAAGCTCGAGGTCACCAACCGCGTGGAGGCGGTGACCGAGGGGCTGAGGAAGGGGCTGATTCAGGTGTGACGGGCCCTCGACCTCTCGCTACTTGCAGAGCCCGACGATGGCGCCGGTGGTCGAGGTGACCCTGGTGCAGGCCTTCCCGGCCGGGCACTTCGCGTTGGCCTCGGTGGCGCACTTGGCGGGCGGGTTCGAGGCGGTGCAGTCGAGATCGCACACCTGCGTGCACGAGGGCGGCTGATCGGCCTGAGCGCCGGAGGTGCAGAGCTGGCCCGAGGCGCAGGAGGCGCCGGCGAAGGGATCGGGCTGGGCGCAGGTCGCGCCCAGCTGCGACACGGTGGCCTGCTGCGGCGCGCAGATGCCGGTGCCGTCGGTGCTCAGGATCTGCTGGCCGTCGGCGGTCGAGGGCACGCAGCTGGCGTGGGTGGTGCCGACGTCGGCGCACGCCGAGGTGGTGGGGTCGAAGACGTTGCAGCTCTTCATGCACACGCCCAGCACCGAGTTGTCGTTCGGGTCGGTGTGGCGGAACACGTTCACGCAGCTCTCACCGGTGCCGCAGGCCGGCTGGGGCACGAAGCCCGGGCGCGGGGGGTTGGCGTTGCACATGCGCAGGCAGACGCCGTTCTGATCGGCGCCGGTCACCACGCACTGCAGCCCGGTGGCGCACTGCTTCGCCTCCTTGCCGTAGGCGTAGCTGGAGTTGCAGGCCTGGCCCTCGAGCGCCGCGCCCGGCGGGCGGCAGGTGGAGATGGTGTAGTTGCCGATGCTCCAGAAGCGGAAGAAGGCGTAGGTGCAGTTGCCGGTGCCCAGGCCCAGCTCGGTGATCTTGAGGGAGGAGTCCTTCTGGAGGCAGGTGTTGCCGGCCGCGACCTTCCTGCGGAAGGGGTCGGTGCCGCCGTCGGGGTTCGGCACGAAGCCGCCGTCGGGCAGGAAGACGTTCTGCTGGCACTCGCCGTCGTTGAACAGGCCGGAGGGGAGACAGACCGCGCCGCCGCACAGCTCGCCGCGCTCGCAGGCGCCCGCCTGGAACGAGCAGTCCTTCGCGCAGCTGGTGTCGGTGCCGAAGACGGGCGAGCAGACGAGGCCGGTCTCGCAGGCGGTGCCCTCGACGTTGCACTGCTCGTACTGCGCCGGGGGCTTGCAGGCGGCGCCGTGGCACCACTGGGTGGCCGCCTGGCAGGAGTCGAAGGAGCCGTTCGCGTTGGAGATGCAGGAGCAGGCGCCGTGCACGCAGGCCACCTGGCCCTCCTGGCAGGCGTTGCCGCCGCAGGTGGCCGCGAAGCTCTGGCAGGCGTACTGGTTGGGACCGGTCTTCACGCAGGTGCCGCCGTCGCAGCCGCCGCAGGCGTCGACGCAGACGTGGCGGACCATGTCGCAGAGCTGGCTCGCCGCGCAGCCGCCCGAGCAGGCGTCCTTGGGCGACGGGTTGCCGGCGTCGAAGCCCTCGGCCGAGGCGTCGGGGAGGGCAGGGCTCGGAGGGCAGCCGGCGAGCAGGAGGGACGCCGCGAACACGAGAGCACCGAAGCGAAGAGACATGGAGATCACACCTTGGGGACTTGAGTCGTGCCCGGTTCGAAAAGGCGGCGCACCGTAAGGTGCAGGGTGGGTCAAGTCAACGGCGCTCAGTACGCCGCGGTAAGGCCCCAGTAGAGCGAGATGAAGCGCTCTTCCGACACGCCGCCGCACTGGGCGTCGTTGCAGACGGTCCACTTCTGGCCTTGGCCGAAGTAGTGGTCGACGAAGGTCATCATCCCGACCCGCGCGGTCCAGCCCAGGGGGCCGTAGAGCTCGCCGGCGAAGCCCGCGTCGAAGCCCCAGCCGGTGGACTGCACGCCGCCGGTGGGATCTTTCAGGTTGCCGTAGCCGACGATCTGCTCCGCGCTGGGGGTGGGGTTGACGTAGAGGCTGCCGCCGGCCTCGATGCGGAAGTACCTGGAGATGGGCACCGACGCGTCGAAGCCGAGCGCGGGGAAGCCCGCGCCGCCGCCCACGCGCACGCTGGAGGGGAGCGGCGTGCCCGCCTTGGGGTCGATGTTGAAGCTGCGGGCGGTGAGGCCCGCGCGCACGCCCACGAAGCCGGGCGCCTGGGGTTCGCCGTAGCCCGCGGCGAAGTGGAACCGCCACGCCGCCTGCGCCGCCCAGCCGATGTCGGTGGAGACCACCGGCTTCTCCGGGCCGCTGCCCTGCGCGGTCTCCTCGATGATGCGGGTCTGGCTCACGGCGTAGCCGAAGGAGGCCAGAAGGCCGAAGCCCTGGGCGATGCGGTTGTCGAAGCGGGCGAAGGGGAACAGCTCGAGCGCGCCCGCGCCGCCCGGGTACGGGGCCGAGGCGGAGAAGTCGATGATCACGCCCTCCGGCTTCTGCGCCTTGAGCGCGTACTCGTCGCAGCTGCTGACGCCGGGGCGCAGGCACTGGCTGCGCCACACCGTCATGCCGGTGAGCGCGAAGCGGATCAGCGGAATGCCCTTCACCGCGCCGGCGGACTTGCGCTTCCGGCCCTCGAGGTCCAAGTCGGTGTCGCGCTCCTCGGGGGGCTCGGTGGGGCCCGGGGCCACCTCTTCGCCGCCGCGGGTGTGCCGGCTCGGCTCGACCACCTTGCGCTCGGGGGGGGTGATGACGGCCTCGCCCTGCCCTTCGTCCACCGGCGCGTCGGGCGGCGGAGCGGCCTCACCCTGTGTTCTCCGCTGGGCGCCCTGCTCCGCGGCGGCGGTGATGGCGCGCGCGAGCTTGCCCGCGAACTCCTCGGAGAGGAGGCCGTTCTTCGCCTTGAGGTCCTTCGTCCACAGCTCGCCGCCCTGGAAGTCGTAGATGACGACGTGGAAGCTGGTGGCGGTCACCTCGCCGCCCACCGCCGCGTCGAGGTTCATGCTCTTGGAGACGCGCGCCACGCCCACCGGCGTCATGGCCGCGCCGCCCTTGAGCTTCTTGCGGGCCGCGCTGTCCTTGTAAGCGGAGATGGGGACGAGCTCGAGCGCCTGGCCCTTCTTCACCGCGTTCTCGACCTGGGTGCGCAGCTTGCCGGTGGCGTCGCCGTCGATCTCCAGGATGACGATCTTCTGGGCGTGGGCCACCGACGAAGCGAGGGCCACGGCGAGGACGAGGCCTCCGTACGAGTTCCGCATCGAACCCGAGCTTCTCGTTCAATTCCTCGCCCCGTTCAACCTTCAACAGCGCGGGAACGGGCCGCTTTTCTCAGCGCGCGAGAATGCCGAGCCGAGCGGTGGCGGGGGCGCACCGTGGGGTTACGATGCCGCGCATGAGCCGGACGCGAGTGGTGTTGATGACGGGGGCGGTGGTCGCGGGGACGTTGTGGGCGTGCAGCGGCGCGAAGCCGTGCGTGGACTGCCCGGCGATCGAAGGGGCCTACGTGGTGAGCTGGCTGGCGCCGGACTCGACCACCAGCTGCGGGGCGGGCGCGCAGGGGCCGCAGCCCTCGGCGCTCAACTTCACGCGCGCGGGCTCGACCGTGCGCACGCTGGTCGGCGGCTTCGAGCTCGCCGGCACGCTCTACGACACGTACGACTTCACGGTGAGCGGCGGCAACGTGAGCGTCGCCTACTCGATGGCGGGCCGGCTGGTGCCCGTCGATCCGGTCACGGACGCGGGCATTCGCCTGCAGGGCTCGATGACCACGACCGTGCCGGACGGCGGGTCGAGCTGTCAGATCATCGAGCGCTTCAGCGCCACGAAGCTGTAGGCGTCGCGGCCTACTTCTTCTTCTTCTCGGCGGCGGCGGCGGCCGCCTTGCGCTCGGCGCGCTTCTTCCAGTGAAGACGAATGACGTGACGCTTGCGCTGGTGCTTGCTGCGGCTGCGGGCCATACGAAACCTCCGAAGATCGGGGTGAGGTGAAGCGAGGAGCGGCGTCGTAGCAGAAACGCTTTCGCTGCACAGCGGATTCGTGCAGGTCCCTGCGCTGGCTCAGTCCTTCGGCGGCCGGGTGGGGAACGGCAGCCCCTCGGCGCCGCGTACGGCGGAGGGCGGCGCGGTGGCGGGCGAGACGGCGGTGGGGGCGCTCGGCACGGGCTCCGGCGGGTGCGGCTTCTTGGGGCGGAACACCGGCTTGGTGGCCTCGACGATGCGGCGCACCTCGTCGAGGGGCAGCGCGGGGACGAGGTGATCGTTGACGCCCTTCATCGCCGTCGCCATGCACATGGAGTTGAGGATGGCCTCCTCGGTGGCCTCCATCACCGCCTCGTAGAGTGGGTCGAGCCGCCCATCGAGGAGGATCTTCATCTTGTAGACCATCTTGCGCGTGCGGCGGGGCACGACGTTGGCGGTGGAGAAGCCGACGACGATCTCGCCCGAGCCGTGGGCGGCGTAGCTGCCGACCCGGCCGATGCCGAGCGCGACGCGCTTGCAGAGGCGGTTCAGCTGGTGGGGCAAGAGGGGCGCGTCGGTGGCGACGATGGCGATGATCGAGCCGTAGCTGTGCTGGCGCCTGGGCAGCTTCTCGAAGGCCTCGGCGAGCACCTCGCCCACCGGCATGCCGGCGATGCGCAGGTTGTACATCTTGCCGAAGTTGCTCATCACCAGGACGCCGAGGGTGTAGCCGCCGAAGACGGGAGGGAGCTTGCGCGAGCTGGTGCCGATGCCGGCCTTGAAGTCGCAGGTGATCATGCCGGTGCCGCCGCCCACCGCGCCCTCGGCGGGCACGCCGCTCTTGGCGGAGCGGATGGCCTCGCGGACGTGCTTCTCCTTCACGTGGTAGCCGGCGATGTCGTTCAAGTAGCTGTCGTCGCACTCCCCCACCACGGGGATGATGACGTCGTGCTCGTTGCCGATGCCGGGGTTCTCCTCGACCATCACCCGGGCCACCGCGTCGGAGACGGCGCCGACCGACATGGTGTTGGTGAGGAGGATGGGCGTCTCGAGCAGGCCCCACTCCACCACCTGGGTGAGGCCGCTGACTTCGCCGGCGCCGTTGAGCACGAAGGCGCCGCCGGCGAGGCGGTCCATGAAGATGTCGCCTGAGTTGGGGATGATGGCGGTGACGCCGGTGCGCACCGGGCCCTTGCCGGGCAAGAGGGGCCCCTCGCCCTCGATGATGGTGCTGTGGCCCACCATCACGCCCTCGACGTCGGTGATGGCGTTGTGCTTGCCGGGCCGGAAGCGGCCCAGCGGGAGATCGAGCTCGCGGGCCCGGACTCTGCCGTCCTTGCGCATGGGGAGCGGTGTCCCACAGGTCGGGGCGAAGATCGACGAGGACGGCGAGGTGGCCAGTGTGGCTGAGTTCGGGAATGGGACTGGTGCGAGCGGCGCTTGGGCTGGCGAGGTCGCTGGTGGCGGGCAGAGACCTCGTCCTCGAGAACCTCGCCCTCCGCCAGCAGCTCGCGGTGCTGAGGAGGACGCGGCCCCGGCCGACGCTGCGCATGGCCGACCGCTGGTTCTGAGTGGGCCTGTCGCGGTGCTGGGAGGGGTGGCGCGAGGCGCTGTGCCTGGTGAAGCCGGAGACCGTCATCGGGTGGCACCGGGCGGGTTTCCGCCTCTTCTGGCGGTGGCGCTCGGTGAAGGGAGGCCGGCCGCCCATCGATGCGGAGGTGCGGGCGTCGATTCGTCGGCTCGGCAGGGAGAATCCGACGTGAGGCGCCCCGCGAGTCCACGGCGAGTTGGTCAAGCTTGGGCACCGTCTCGCGGAGTCGACGGTGGCGGCCTACCTGCCGCCGCGCCGCCCCGGCCCGCGAGGGCGCAAGCCGCCGTCTCAAACCTGGCGGACCTTCCTGCGAAACCACCTGCGCGACGCCGCGGCGATGGACTTCTTCGTCATCCCCACGGCCGTCTTCCGGCAGCTCTACGGCTTCGTCATCCTCGAGCACGGCCGGCGCCGCATCCGGCACGTCGCCGTGACGGCCCATCCGACGGCGGAGTGGACAGCGCAGCAGCTGCGCGAGGCGTTCCCCTACGACACCGCGCCCAGGTTCCTCCACCGGGACAACGATGCCATCTTCGGCGGCTTGGTGAAGGAGACGGTCGCGAACCTCGGCATCGAGGACGTCCCGAGCGCGCCGAGGAGCCCGTGGCAGAATCCCTATTGCGAGCGTGTCATCGACACGCTTCGCCGGGAACTGCTCGACAGCGTCGTCATTCTCAACGAGGCGCACGCGCGGCGGCTCCTCCGGGAGTACGTCGCCTACTACAACGGGAGCCGCTGCCACCTGGGCTTGGCCAAGGACTCGCCCGAGGGGAACGTCTACCAACTCCCGAGCGCCGGGGCCGTCCACGCCCGCGACGTTCTGGGCGGGCTGCACCACGTCTACGAGCGCCGCGTCGCGTAGCTCACGCGGAGCGTGGGCAGCGCGTGGCGCCTTGGGCGCCAGGCTCGGCGTGTGTCCGACGCGCGGCGAGATGCCCGGCACGCTCAATTCGTCACGCAGTTGCACTCGTCCTCCCGCTCGCAGACAGGCTCGATACCGATGCGGCGACCGAAAGCGCATGACGCGCGCGTCGCTGTCCCTCCGACTTGCTCTGATCTCGACGTCGTGAATGGAGTTTTCGGTACCCACAGGGTCGCGCGCCGAGTTCGGTTTCTGAACGCGTCCGAACCGGAGAAGCTGGGCTTGACCAACAGCATCAACGTGCTCGTGCTCGCGACCATGGCGCTCGGCAGCGCCACCACGATGCCGTTGACCACCACGTTGACCTCATTCTTCCGCGAAGGCCCCTGGCTGCCCCGAGGAAGAAAGAGGAGGTCGACCCAGTACCTCGCCCTTCCCCAGCCCCCGAACGCCTTTCTATGAGGCGCGCAGGGACTTTTGAGACACGCTGCGTGGTAGGTTGGTCTCCACGAGGTTGGCATCCATGGACCATGAAATCAGCGGCAGTTCCGATTTCGCCCGAAGACTATCTTCATGGACGGACCGTGATGCGGCTGCATTCGAACTTGCCGTCGTGCTTGGGCTGATTCCGAAAGGTTGGTCATTCCAACTCGAAGCGAAGCATCTCTTCTGGTCAGCCAACCCACTTGGCGATGCTCTGTATTCGTTTCTGGAAAGTCTCACCAAGGCGGGGATCTTGGAGCAGGATGAAGATGATCGTCTCCGCTGGGTGGGACCCAAACCGGCGTAGCGCACGCTTCGTCGGCACGGCTCTCCTTCTTGCGGTTGAAGCGACTACTTCACGGGCTCCCACGAGGCCTGGGTTGATTCAATTAGCTGCTGATACTCCTCAAAGGACATCGACCTAGTCGGTTCAACGAAGCCATGCGTTTCGGGGCTCTTCGGATCAGGCCTGAAAGTCAGCCCCTCCGGAAGGCACTGGGTCCCCATACACCACACAGGATCCTTCCCTCTTCCGCCCATCGATGGAGGCCGTCGAATCGGAGGAAGTCCCGCAGGGCTGTTAGGGGTTACTGACATTCCGCCAGTCTCAGGTTCAACTTTTCCTTCCGGAGTCACGTCAAGGTCCGTGTTCTCGCCGGGCCCTGGGCGCACTCCGAGGGTGCGAGCTGTCTGCCCCACTTGAGGACCGCCGTTCGGAGACTCCTTCATTGCCCTGTACAGCGTCACGCCACCCTTGGGGGCCTCAGCCGGGGTGGACTCGGTCGACGAGCCCGGCTTGGGAGTGTTGACAATCGGAATCGATTCCGTCTCTCCGGGCCCGTTCTCGGCGGCTTTTGGCTCAACCACGTCGGTCCGTGGAGGCGAGGGCCGGGGCGCAACGGCCTGGACCGGCCTCGGTTGCGGCGCTGGGTTGTTCTCCGCCGTCTCTTTCGCAAGGTTCTCCCTGGCCCAAGCCTCCTGCTCAAGCAGGTTAGGGTCGCGGTCGCTGTGCATCGAGCCGTTGCGATTCACCCACGGCGGCGGGTTGTATGGGCGCACGACACGCGAAGGCGGTGCGTTGGGGTCTATTGGGCGCGATCCCTGGGCACCGGGGCCCTGAGGAAGAGTCCCGTCTGCATTGAGTGGTGTTCCCTCCACCTCTGGGGGTATTTCAGCTGCTGGCGGTATCTGGTTCCCCGACGGGTCCGTGTACCGCAGCGGATTCCCTCTCGTGTACAGGTACCTATGGAGCGACGGCGCATCCGCACCGTTCCCCTCCACGGTGTCCCTGCTCAGGAAGATGCCGTACTCGCTGTCGTAGTACCTGGCCCGCGCGTAGATGAGCCCCGTCTCCGCATCGAACTGGTGCCCCGTGTACGCGAGCGCGGCTTCCCCGATGGCCGGAGCCGTCCCGCTCCGGAAGTTCCCCCAGGGGTCGTACTGCCGGATGGCGGTGACGTTGCCGGTGAAGTCGATGAAGTCGGAGACGGAGCCCTGAGCGTCGTTGCCCAAGAGTCGGGCCTGCGGCGTGCTGGTGTTCAGGCCATCTACGACTTCCAGCGGCTGGGTGCTGTAGTGGTAGCGGCGGGTCTCGGGGTGGCCGGCTTGTGAGCCATCCGCCTCGGCCAGGACGAAGCTGTCATCGAGGATGTATTCGACCTTCGTTCCGCCGGCGGTGCGCTTCACCCGCTGGAAGTTGCGGTCGTAGTCGTACCGGCCCAGCTCTAGGCCGTCGTCGAACACCGCGGTCAGCGTGTTCCGTGCGTCCCACCGGAACGTTCGGGTCGAGCCACCCGTCTTCGTCTTCGAGGTGACGTTGCCAGCCAGGTCGTACCCGAAGGTGACGCTCTTCGAGGGGTCCTTCGCGTCCGTCCTCGAGACGAGCCAGTCCGCTCGGTTGAAGGTGGCGGTCACGTCGCTGGTGAGCGCCCCCGGGTCAACAGAAAGGAACGTCGCGAAGAGGCCCAGCGCCACCGTCAGGGCCTTCCGCTCTCCCGCCCGGTTGCCCACTGCGTCGTGGGCATAGAAGGTGGTGGTGCCCTCCGGCGCGTCGGTCCGCACCAACCGGTCCAGCTCGTCGTAGCCGTACGTCGTCACTTCGCCCGGAGCGTTCGACAGCCCCGTCACCGGGCTCGTTCTCGTCTCCGTCAACGTCGCCCGGTTGCCGTTGGCGTCGTACTGGTACGCGAAGTCGCTGACCAGGGCCCCGCCAGCGGGGTTGCAGTTCGCGTCGGCGCCGGTGGCCCCGCGGGCCGTTTGGATGCGGCTGAGGCGCCCCGCG
Organism: Archangiaceae bacterium; assembly: GCA_037443525.1. Lineage (GTDB taxonomy): Bacteria > Myxococcota > Myxococcia > Myxococcales > Myxococcaceae > JBBIOE01. Next base: position 65,043 of record JBBIOE010000007.1, read on the forward strand.
GCGTCGTAGCAGCGCCACTCGTCCAGTCGCGTCGACTGCGGCCGCTTCGTGTGGGAGAGGAGCCCGTCCGGGAAGTAGTCGTACTTCGTCGTCCCCTCCGGCGTCGTCGCCGTGGAGAGCCGGTCCAGCGCGTCGAACGTATACGTCGTCGCGAGGCCCCCCTCCGTCACCGAGAGGCGGTTGCCCTTGGCGTCGTAGGTCGAGCCGACGACCTTCCCGTCGTAGCGGGTCTCCGACTTCAATCGCTCGAGGCCGTCGTAGTCCTTGATGGTGGGCTCACTCACCACTCCGGCGCTCGTCGTCTTCTTCTCCGTGGCTGTCTTGACGCTGCCGTTCTTCGTGTACGTGTAGACGACTTCGTCGAGCGCCGGGAGCGAGCGGCCCTGCGCATTCGGGTACGTCGTCGAGGCGAGGCGATTCAGCAGGCCGTAGACGTGGTGCTCGGTGAAACCTCGAGGGTCCGTGAGGTCTTCGAGGTTGCCGTTGGCGTCGTAGTTCGAAATCCACTCGAGCGTTCCAACGTCGCCCGGCAGGCCCCCGTCCACCGGAAGCCCGACCTCGTGCTGTGCGACGTCGAACAGATTCACTCGCGCCGTCGGACCGAGTCGCCCGTGGGCATCCAGATGCTGGAATTCACCGGTGCGCCGGTGAAGCTTGTCGTACTCGTACGTCGTCAGGTGTCCGTTGGCGTCCTGCTTCGCCAGGACGTCCCTCGCCCTCGAGTACACGAACGAGGTCTCTCCTCCGAGCGCGTCGATGTCCCGCAGGAGATGTGACGTCTCGTCGTAGTCGCGCTTGGTGACGAAGGCTCCCTGGCAGGCCGCGCTGGAGAGCACCGACGACGCCAGCCCCGTTGTCCCGTGCGCGTACGGCGGTGACGCCTCGTTTCCCTTCGGCGCCTTCTCGCACTTCAAGTTCCCCACCCCGTCGTAGAAGCGCGTCGTGACGTGGCCAAGAGCGTCCTCGACACGCACGGCGCGCCCGAGGTCGTCGTACGTCGTGCGCACGTCGTAGGACACTCCCGTGGCGCGGGGCCCCTTCAGCTCGACTTCCTGGCCAGCCGCGTCCCACTTGTGCGTCGTGGTGGCCGCGATTGCAGTTCCGTCGCCCCGCGTCTGACTCAGGAGCCGGTTGGCGCCATCGAAGACACCCGTGGTGACGTGCAGGTTGGGGTCGACCGCACGGACGGGATTCCCCGCGGCATCGTATTCCGTCAGGTCGACGCGCACGTCTGGCGCACTCCCGCGCGACGCAGGCCATCCTTCTCGCGCACCGTGACGATGCCGCTCCGGTCGGTGATGGTCTCCGTGCGCGCCGCGTCGTCGTAGCTCGTGGTCTGCGAGTACGACTGGCCGGCGGTTGGCCCGCTGGTCGGGTCGGAGTCCTCCTGGCCCACGAGGCGATTCACCACATCGTAGGTCAGCGTGGTGAGGAAGCCCTTCCGGTCCTTCACCTGCCGCTTCACCACCGCGTCGTAGGCCGTGAAGACCGTGTGCTGGAGGGCATCGGTCGTCTGCACTTCACGGTGCAGAGCGTCGAGCGTGCTCGTGGTTACCCGGCCGTCGGGGTCCGTCTGCGTCTGCGTGGTGAGGCCGTTCGCCCCGGCGATGTCGGCATAGGTCCTCGTCAGCAACTGCAGCTCCGCGCTGCCCGACACCGTCTCGAAGACGCTCTCGCTCCGCGCTCGTCCGACCAGGTCGAAGCTGGCGAAGTGCGCCACGTGGTTCCTGTCGGTGTGGCTGATGACTCGGCCGTCGCCGTCGTAGCCCCACTGCTCTACCAGCCCCAGCGGGAGGTTCGACTGCACCTTTCTGTCCAGGGCGTCGTAGATGTCCTGGGTCGTCCGGCCCAGCGGGTCCTCGAGCTGGGTGCGATTGCCATCGCCGTCGTAGCCAAACCGCGTCGTCAGGTTCAGGGCCGCCCCGCTGCCCGGGGCCACTGGCGCACGGGCCAACAGCCCATTGCCGTCGTCCACCACCACCTTCAGAAGCCGGTCCAGGTCGTCGTAGCTGCGAGTCGTCACGAAGCCGCGCGCATCCATAGTCGAGGAACGATGCGAGCTGTCTTGGTACACCGTCGTCTCGGTGTAGGTGAGTGACGAGGGCGACAGGCCTTGGCTTCGCGGCAGCGTCTGTGTGGAGACCAGCGGTCGATTAAGCGCGTCGTACGACGTCGTGCGGCGGAGCGTGTACCCCGAAGCGACGGCCCCGGAGCTCGGCGCCGTCGTCACCGCGGTCGCGTTGCCGTTCCCGTCGAGCTGCCGGGCCTCGACCAGCCCGCGGGCGTCCGTGGTGAGCACGACCCTGTTGAGAGCGTCGTAAGCCCAGGCCGTCACGTGGTGGTTGCCGTCCTCCTCGGAGAGCTTGTTCCCTACGCCGTCGTACTGCCGGGTCACGACGTAGTCGGCGGTGCCGCCGCCTACGGTGGGCCCAGGTACGGTCGGCTGCTTCACGCGCACCACCCGGTACAGCGTGTCGAACACAGAGCGCGTCGTGTGCCCGTGGAGGTCCGTCGTGGCCACGACGTTGCCCACCGCGTCGTAGCCCGTCGTCGAGACGACGCCGTTCACGCCGACCAGGCCCGCAGCCACGCCGGCTCCGGGGCTTGCCTGGTGCATCTCAACCCGCACCGGTCGATCGCCGAAGTCGTATTGGTATTTAGTTCGACTCGCGCCCTCGAGAAACACAACCTTCCCTTCACAACCGAGATCCACAGAGTCGACTGACTGCCGATCGGAAACCGATCTGAGCAGCCCGAAGGGCTCTGTGTCTCCTTTGTAC
>JBBIOE010000008.1:0-66330 GCA_037443525.1 Archangiaceae bacterium
GACATGCGGAAGAGGGTGAACGGCAAGCGGAAGTCGCGATCGTCCTCCAGCTGCGCCACGGTGAGCAGGCGGCTGGTGCCGCCGGGGTTGCCGGAGACGAAGGTGAGCTCTCCCTCCGCGAGGGGGGCGGTGTTCCACGCGAGGTGGTGCTCCATCTTCATGGGCTTGCCGTCCTTGCCGTAGAGGCGCACGAAGCCGACGTCCAGGTCGTAGCGGGGGAACATGAAGTTGTCGGGGTCGCCGCCGAAGAAGGCGATGGACTCCTCGGGGGCCCAGACCAGGCGCACGTCCTGGAAGCGGCGGTACTTGTAGAGGTCGTAGCGGCCGCCCCGGTAGAGGGTGACGACCTCGCAGCGGAACTCGTCGCCGGTCTGGCAGTCCTTCTCCAGGGTGGAGATGGCGGACTTCTGCAGCTCGTTGAACTTCTCGGGGGGAGCGCCCTTGGTGGCGGCCTCGAGCTTCGCGGTGACGTCGCTGATCTCCACCAACTGGTTGAGCTCGATGGTGTCGCAGCGCTGCTCGTCCTTCTCCGTCTTGGCGAAGAAGCCGTCCCGGGCGTAGTCCTTCTTGGCCAGGCCGGAGAGGGCGGCCACGCAGCCGCGCACGCAGTGGTGGTTGGTCATCACCAGGCCGTTCTCGGAGACGACCGACGCCGAGCAGCCGCCGGCGATGCGCACCGAGGACAGCCGCAGGTGATCGAGCCAGGCCTGGGTCGGCTCGAAGCCGTACCGGGCCTTCACCTGGGCGCTGGGGAAGTTGTTGTACGTCCACATGCCTTCGTCGGCCGAAGCGAGGGCGGACACGGCGAACACGGCGAGTGCGAAGCGGCGCATCGAACGGGCTCCTTTGGACGAGACGGGAAAACGGAGAAGGGGTCTTAGCGCTCCGCGCGCCGGCGGATCAGACCTTCTTGCGCGCTCGACGCCACGAGGCGGCCGTCGCGGGTGTACACGCTCCCGCGCACCAGGCCGCGCGCGCCGTGCGTCTTGGGGCTCTCCATCACGTGGAGCAGCCACTCGTCGGCCCGGAACGGCTGATGGAACCACATCACGTGGTCGATGCTCGCCACCTGCATGCCGCGCGAGAGCCAGCCGACGCCGTGCGGTTTGAGCGCCGTGGTGAGGAACGAGTAGTCGGACGCGTACGCGAGCAGCGCCTGGTGAATGGAGGGATCGTCCGGCGGGGCGTGAATGGCCTTGAACCACATCGAGCGCTCGGCCGGCTGGCCAGGGCGCGGGTCGACCGGATCTTCGACCTCGTTGGTGCGCATCTCGAACGGGCGCTCAGCGACCGCGCGCTGCATCAAGATCGGCGGGAGCCGATCCAGGTTGGCCAGGAGGCGCTCCTGATCGGTGGGGAGGGCCTCGGGCGGGGGGACCTCGGGCATCGGCTCCTGGTGCTCGAAGCCAGGCTCGGGCACTTGAAAGGAGGCGGCCAGGTTGAAGATGGCCTCGCCGTGCTGAATCGCGACCACGCGGCGGGTGGTGAACGACGTGCCGTCGCGGATGCGATCGACGTCGTAGACGATGGGCGCCTTCACGTCGCCGGGACGGAGGAAGTAGGCGTGGAGCGAGTGCACCTGGCGATCGGCCGGCACCGTACGACCCGCCGCCGTCAGCGCTTGCCCGAGCACCTGACCGCCGAATACGGTGCCCCAGCCGAGGTCCTGGCTCTGGCCGCGAAAGAGGTTCTCCTCGATCTTCTCCAGCGCCAGGAGCTTCACCAACTCATCGAGCAACGACGCCATTCGATCGACCTCCACGATGCCTCGCGCCAACCATCGACAGCCGGGCAGGACCACCCTCGAAAACGCCGGGATCCGAGTTTACATAACGCTCATTATCCGACGTTGCGACACAGTGAGGCGGGGCGCTCTACAGGGAGTTTCGGGCGGCTCCAAGGCGCTCGTGGGAGCGCTCGCGGTGGCCTTGGCGGCGTTCGTCGCGGGCTGCTCGAAGCCGGCACCGAGCGGAATTCCGGACGCGGCGATCGAGGCCAAGGTCGCGGTCGATGCGGGCCTGACGGCACTCGATGCCGGGCCGGCCGATGCGGGACCGCCGCTGCCGCTCGAGCTGCCGTTCGCGGTGGTGGCGACGCGCGTGGACGGCGGGACCGAAGCGCTCACGTTCGTCGAAGGCCGCGCGGAGCTCGATCCCGCGCGGGGCTTCGAGCTGACGATCCCGCTGGTGCTCAAGGACTACCGCGTGCGGCTGATGGACTGGAGCGATCAGATCGTGCCATCCGACGAGGTCGCGACCGTGGCCGACGGCGGCATCTCGTACCGGATCGATCTCGTCCAGCCGCTGCACACCGGCCGGACCTACCAGCTGCAGATCGAGGCCGAGTTCGGGCCGGAGATCCTCGACGCCGCCGGCCGGACCTGGGACGACGTGCGCGTACACCTGGCCGTTCGCGGCGAGCTCGAGCCCGCGCCCGGCAAGGCGCCCAAGAAGCCAGCCTCGAAGCCGGCGCGGAAGCCGAAGACGAAGTGAGCCTTCGGTGTTCGGGGCTACTCGGGGAGCGCCAGCACCAGCCGGCTCAGGTCGTACTGCACGTCGCCGCGCTCGAACCTCGGCCAGCGCTCGAGGCCCCACTGGTGGGCCTCGCTCAAGCGCCAGGCCGACTCGTCGAGCAGCGATCTCAGGTTGATGGCGTCGTAGAGGTTGTATTCGACGAGAATCCGCAGCGCCGAGAGCTCGCGGTTGAACGTCCACTCGCGCCAGAGCCGGATCGCGTCCAGGCCCTTCAGCCCCAGCAAGTGCGCCGGCCGACCGAGCCCGAGCGACGTCTCGATCTCCTTGAGGCCACCCTTGAGCCGCGCCTGCCGGCAGACGAAGCGCAGATCGACGTGCACCTCGGGCTCGGGCGCGGCCTCGAAGGTCCGCCGCAGCGCTGGCAGATCGTAGGCCCCGCCGTTGAAGGTCACCCAGATCGGGCTCTGGGCCAGCCGCTCCAGAAGCCCGCAAGGATCGGGGCTTTCGCGGGCTTTCGCCAAACCCTCGCGATCCATGAGCCCCACGATGGTCGGCGCGCCGTCGCCGTCGGCCTCGAGGTCCAGGAACGCGCAGGCGTCTGGAAAATGCGGAGCGATGCGCCAGTGCTCCCGCGCCGGGATCAGCGCCGCGAGCTGCGCCAGCCGTCGCTCACTGAGCGCCTGTTCAGCGCGATCGATGGCCGCGAGCAGCTCGGCGTCGAGGCGCTTCGACATCACCGGGCCGTGCGTGGCGGCCGCGCGCACGTCGGCCCAGCTCGCGAGCCCTCTTGCCCACAGGTCGCGCTCGCGCCACGGGCCGACGCCCCTGACGAGCTGGAAGGTCCGCGGAACGAGCGGCGGCGCTCCCACTCAGGAGACCTCGATGGAGCCGTCCGCCAGCGCGTCGAGCAGCGGCAGATCGGCCTCGCAGAACGGCAGCGACCGCATCTCGGCCGGCGTGCAGAAGCGCAGGGCCTGGGCGCCGAGCGGCCTGGGCTCGCCCTTCACCAGCCGCGCGCCATAGAGCTCGAGCGCCACGGTGAGATCCGCGTAGGCGTGCACGGTGCCCCACAGCCGCGCCCCGACCTCGATCTCGACGTCGAGCTCCTCTTTGCACTCGCGGGCCAGCGCCTGGGCGTCGGCCTCGCCCGGCTCGACCTTCCCGCCCGGGAACTCCCACAGGTTGGCGCGGCTCGTGTTCGGCAGGCGCTGCTGCACCAGAAAAGCGCCCCTCTTGCCCGGGCTGGGAATCAGCGCCGCCACCACGCGAATGATCTTCACGCTCGAACCCCAGCGCGCATCTCGACGATCACCCTCCGCGGCCCACCAGCTGGAGCGCGAAGACGGTGCCCAGGTTCGACAGGACGTAGAGGCGATTGCCGAACTTCGAGCTCGAGGAGCGCACCGGGGTCGCGGTCACGCCCCGGCCGGGGTTCCACGCCTGCTCCACCCTGCCCGTCGTCGGGTTCACGAAGGCGAGGCCGGTCGAGGTCGGGAGCACCACGAAGCCCCGCGCGAACATCGGCGGCTTGCCGGCGTTGCCCACCCGCCCCTTCGAGGTGCGATCGGACACGTCCAGCGACCAGAGAACCCTGCCCTTCTTCGGCTCGATCGCCGTCAGGCGCCCGTCACCGGTCGCGTAGAGCGTGCCCTTCTCCAGCGCCAGCGAGGTGATGCCGGCGCGGTTGTTGCTCCAGCTGAGCTCGCCGCTCTTCGCGTTGAGGCCGTAGATGCCGTCCTTGTAGCTGGCGACGAAGAGGTGGTTCTCGTCGTCCAGCACCGCGGAGCTGTCGATGTCGAGGAACTCCTTGCCGCCGGAGACGGTGAGCTTGCGCTCCCACAGGGCGACGCCGTCCTCGAGGTTCAGCGCCACCAGCGCGCCGTCGGCGAAGCCCTGGTACACCAGCCCGTCCCTCACCGTCGGGCGCGACACGCCGCGAATGGTGAAGCCGGTGGGCGCGTCGCGCCGGTACTGCCACTGCCACTTGCCCGTCTCCAGCGCGACCGAGAACACCGTCTCCGACTGCGAGGCGACCAGGAGCCGGGTGCCGACGATCACCGGCGAGGTGACGAGCTCTTCACCCGCCGCCCAATGCCACACCTCTTCGCCGGTGCGCGCCCGGAGCGCGCGGAGCGTGCCGTCGCCGCCGGGCACGTACACCACGCCGTCCTGAACCGTGGGGCCGGCGAAGAAGCCGCCGTTGGTCTTCACCTCCCACTCCACCGCGCCGGAGGCGGGCTCGAGGCAGCGGACGAAGCCGTCACGGGTCGCGACGATGACCCGCTCGGTGTCGGGGTCGACGACCGGCCGCGCCTGCTCCAGCGGCTGGTACTCGAGCAGGCCCGTCTTCACCAACGGCTTCCACCACTCGACCGCGAAGATCTCCGCCGGGCTGACCTTGCGGTCGATGGCCGGAGCGTTGGGATCGTCGGTGAGCGGAATGGAGCGGCACCCGGCCAGGGCGAGAGGCAGCGCGACGGCCAGCCGGGCGAGCGAGCGGATCAAGGGTTGGCGGCGGGTGACGGCGACGTGGGCGCGCCGGGCACCGGAGCACCTTGCAGCGGGGCCGGGGCCGGCGCCGGCGGCGGCTTGGGGATCTCCACGCCCTGGGCCGCGAGCAGCGCGATGCGCTCCTTGGCGAGGCGGGCGGCGGAGGTGTTCGGCGCCACCGAGTCGAGCTCGACGAACTGCTTGGCCGCGCCGGTCTTGTCGCCCTTGAGCTGCAGCATGCGGGCGCGGTGGTAGAGGCCCATGCCCTTCATGAAGTCGGTCTTGTTCTCGCGCGCGAGCTGATCGAACGCCGCCATGGCGTCGTCGTACTTCTGCTCCATCTCCAGCGCGTAGCCGCGGGCCTCGAGGGCCTGAGGGCGCATGGGGTCGGTCGCGTCGGAGCCCTTCAGGTACTCGTCGAGCAAGGGCAAGGCGTCGCCGGGTTTGCCCAGGCGCAGGTAGGCCTCGGCGAGCGGCAGCGCGGAGTTGGTGGCGGCGGTGTGGCCGGTGTTCTTCACCCGGAAGTCGGTGAGCTTGGCGACCAGGGCCTCGTCCTTCTCCTTCTCGGAGGTGAAGGGGGGCTGCTCACCCTCGGCCGGCGGAGTCACCTGGGGCACGGCGACCACGTCGCGGTCGAGCACGCGCAGGGCCGACGAGAACTTCTGCGCGGCCTCCTCGTTGCCCTTGGCCGAGAAGTGCTGGAGCAGCGCGACGCCGCCCCACACGACGACGACCGCCACCACGCCGGTGACCACCGCCTTGCCATGCTGCTCGAGCCACGGCACTGCCTGCACGCCGAGCTTCTGGAATTCGTCCGGCTGCCTCAGCTCTTTTTGCTGCTCACGGTAGGAGCTCATCGCGGCGGTTCTCTAGGGGTTGGGAGGGGGCAAGTCAACGTGTACGGGTGCTTCCGTCACCCGTCGGTGGGCGATCGCCGTGGTCCTGCCGTCGGGCGTCCGCGCTTTCGCTTGTTCTGAGCCCGGGCCTTGAACCGCGCCGCCGCGTCCTTGCGCTTGCTCTCACCGGGCCGGTTCCGCCAGAACAGGCGGAGCGGCACCTTCAGCCGGAAGGTCTCGCGGAGCCTGTTCGCCACGTAGCGCTGGTACTTGTCGGGCACGGGCTTCGAGGTGTTGACGGTGAAGGCGAAGGCCGGCGGCGCCGTGGCCACCTGGGCCGCGTAGTAGATCTTGAGCGGGCGGCGATCGATCACCGGGAGCGGGTGCTCGGTGGTGACGTGCTCGACGAGGCGGTTCAAGACCGGCGTCGGCGCGCGGAAGTGCTGCTGATCGAACAGCTCGACCGCGACGTCCAGCACCTTGGTCACGCGCTGCCCTTCCTTCGCGGTGACGAAGACCATCGGCGCGTAGGAGACCCAGGTGAGCTCCCACTTGAGGCCCTTGCGGAAGTTCTCCTCGGAGTGCTCGCCCTTGGCGAGGTCCCACTTGTTCACGCAGATGAGCAGCGCCCTGCCCTTCTCCTCGGCGAGGGCGGCGATCTTGAGGTCCTGCTCGACGCCGGCCTCGCTGGCGTCGATGACCAGCACCGCGACGTCGGAGTCCTCCACGGCCCTGAGCGCGGCGAGCACCGAGAAGTGCTCGACGTTCTGGAGCACCACCGACTTGCGGCGGATGCCCGCGGTGTCGGTGAGGACCATCTTCCGGCCCTTCCACTCGAAGGGAGAGTCGATGGGGTCGCGGGTGGTGCCGGCGACGGGGCTGACCACCACCCGCTCCTCGCCGAGCAGCGCGTTCACCAGCGTCGACTTGCCGACGTTGGGGCGGCCGACGATGGAGATGCGGATCGGGCGGTCGGGGTCCGGCCCGCGCAGGCCCTTCTCCCGCTCCGGCGGCTCCCGCCCTTCCCGTTCACCCTGACCGGAGTCGACGGGTGCCGGGCTTCCCAGGTGAGGGGTGATGCGCTGCACGAGCTCTCCGACGCCGAGGTTGTGCTCGGCGCTGACGGCCACCGGGTCCCCGAGCCCGAGGCGGTGGAACTCGGCGGTGAGCTCGTCGGCGCGCCCGCTCTGATCGACCTTGTTCACCACCAGCACGATGGGCCGCGACTGCTTGCGCAGGTAGCGCGCGACCTCCTCGTCGCCGCTGGTCGGCCCGGTGCGGCCGTCGGTGACGAACAGCACCACGTCGCAGGCCTCGACCGCGGCCTGGGCCTGCTGGCGCACCACGTCGCCCAGCGGGTCCTCGAAGGCGCCCTGGGGCACGAAGCCGCCGGTGTCGATGATGGTGACGGGGCGATCGTCGAGCTCGGCGTCGGCGTAGCGGCGGTCGCGGGTGACGCCCGGCGTGTCCTCCACCAGGGCGAGGCGGCGGCCGACCAGGCGGTTGAACAGGGTCGACTTGCCGACGTTGGGCCGGCCCACCAGAGCCACCAGCTTCCGCGCGCCGGGAGCGGAGACGTAGACCTTCTTCTCGGGTCGCTTCGCCACGCGCTACTCCTTCACGTTGCTGTACCCGAAGCGGCGCAGGGTGTCGGCGCGCTCGCTCCAGCGCGGCTCCACCTTCACCTGCAGCGAGAGGAAGACGTGCGTGCCCAAAAGGCGCTGCACGGCCTTGCGCGCGCCGGTGCCGATCTCCTTCAGCATCGCGCCGCGCTTGCCGATGATGATCGCCTTCTGGCTCTCACGCTCGACGTAGATGTTGGCGTGAATGCGAATGAGCCCGGCGAGCGGTGGCCCCTCGTCGCGCTCCCCCTCGGCCTCGCTCTTCTTCTTCGAGGCCTTCTTCTTCTGGGGCTTCGGCTTGGGCTCGCGCTCCGACTCGTCGAAGTGCTCGACCACCACCGCGGTGGAGTACGGGATCTCCTGCCGGCAGTGCTTCAAGACCTGCTCGCGCACCAGCTCGGCCACCAGCACGCGCTCGGCCTGGTCGGTGAAGACGTCGGGCGGAAAGAGCGGCTCGCCCTCGGGCAGCCGGGACGCCACCAGCGTCAACAGCTCCTCCAGCCCGTCGCCGTGGCGCGCCGACACCGGCATCACCTCGGCGAAGGGAAACTCGTGCTGGTAGAGATCGATGAGCGGCAACAGGAGCACCCGCTTCACCTCGTCGATCTTGTTGATGACGAGGATGGTGGGCTTGCCCAGCTTCTTCAGCCGCTCGAGGACGTAGCGGTTGCCGGGGCCGATCTCCGGCGCCCTTTCCTCCTCGAGCCCGCTGGCCTCGATCACGAAGAGCACCAGCTCGCACTCCTCGGCGGCGGCGAGCGCGGTGTCGACCATGTAGGCGTTGAGCGCGCCCTTCGCCTGGTGAATGCCGGGCGTGTCGAAGAGCGCCACCTGGGCGTCGGGCCGGGTGACCACGCCCATGATGCGGGTGCGCGTGGTCTGCGGCTTGGGCGAGACGATCGCGACCTTCTCGCCGATCAGCCGGTTGAGCAGCGTGCTCTTCCCGACGTTGGGACGGCCGATGAGCGCGACGAATCCACTCCGCATGACTTCACGCTCCAGAGGCCGTACGACGACGTCACGGGTTCTTCGAGATGGTGAGCTTCTTCAAGACCACGTCGGTCTTGGGGCGGTCGCCGGCGCCTTTGGGGATCACGTTGGCGACGCGCTCCACCACGTCATAGCCCGAAGTGACCTCGCCGAAGATGGTGTGGCGGCCGTTCAGCCAGGTGGTGGCGGCGGCGGTGATGAAGAACTGCGAGCCGTTGGTGTTGGGGCCAGCGTTGGCCATCGCCAGGAGGCCCGGCTTGTCGAACTTCCGGCCGCTCTGGAACTCGTCCTCGAACTTGTAGCCGGGACCGCCGGTGCCGCGGCCGAGCGGGTCGCCGCCCTGGATCATGAAGTTCGAGATGCAGCGGTGGAAGATGGTGCCGTCGTAGAGCGGCTTCTTGCTCATCGCCTCGCCGGTGGCCGGGTGCGTCCACGCCTTCTCGCCGGTGGCCAGGCCCACGAAGTTCTCGACCGTCTTGGGCGCGTCCTTGGTGAACAGCCGCACCGTGATGGAGCCCTCGCTGGTGTCGAACTTCGCGTACAGCTCGGTGCCTGCCTTGACCTCGTCGATCATGCCCATGACTCTTCTCCTGGTTCTGGTGCGGCGCTTTACGGCTGCGTTTCGGACAGCGTGATCTGCTCGATGACGACGGGTTGCAAGGGCTTATCGCGGCGATCCTTCTGGACCTTGGAGATCGCCTCCGCCACCTCGTAGCCCTTCACCACCTCGCCGAAGATGGTGTGCTTGCCGTTCAAGTAGGTGGGCATCGAGGTGGTGATGAAGAACTGCGAGCCGTTGGTGTTGGGGCCGGCGTTGGCCATCGCCAGCAGGCCTACCTTGTCGAAGGTGGACGCCCTGGGGCTCTGCACCTCGTCCTCGAACTTGTAGCCGGGGTCGCCGGTGCCGCTGCCGAGCGGGTCGCCGCCCTGAATCATGAAGCCCTCGATCACCCGGTGGAACGGCGTGCCCGGGTAGAGCGCGACGCCGTGCTTCTTCTCGCCGGTCGCGGGGTTCACCCAGTCCTTCTCGCCCGTGGCCAGGCCCACGAAGTTCTTCACCGTCTTCGGCGCGTCCTTGGTGAAGAAGCGCACGGTGATCGGCCCCATCGAGGTCTTGAGGGTGGCGTAGAGCTCCTTCCCCTGGGAGACCTTCTGCATCCACGGGCCCTCGGGGGCCGCGGGCTCCTTGGTGCAGCCCGCCGCCGCGAGGGCCAGGGCCGCGACGAGGACTCGGGCGTTCACTTCTTGGCCGCCTTGGCCGGCGCCTTGTCGGAGATGGTGACCTTCACGATCTTCACGTCCTCGACGGGGCGATCGCCCCCTCCGCGCTTCACGTTCTGGATCGCGTCGACCACCTCGTAGCCCGAGACCACCTCGCCGAAGATGGTGTGCTTGTTGTTCAGGTAGGTCGGCAAGGAGGTGGTGATGAAGAACTGCGAGCCGTTGGTGTTGGGGCCCGCGTTCGCCATCGCCAACAGGCCCAGCTTGTCGAAGCCGCGCCCGCTCTTGAACTCGTCCTCGAAGCGGTAGCCCGGGTCGCCGCGGCCGGTGCCGGTGCGATCGCCGCCCTGGATCATGAAGTTGGGGATGACGCGGTGGAAGATGACGCCGTCGTAGAACGGGGCCTTCATCTTCTTGCCGCTGAGCGGGTCGGTGAACTCCTTCTCCCCAGACGCGAGCCCGACGAAGTTCGCCACCGTCTTCGGCGCGGCCTTGGAGAAGAGCTTGATGACGACGTCGCCCTTGGTGGTGGACATGGTGGCCCACAGGTCCTGCCCCTCGAGGGCCATGGTGCTGAACTTGCCCTGGGCCGAGGCGAGGGTGGGCACGAGGAGGAGCGCGCTGAGCGCGAGCGTTTTTCCGGCGTTCATGGGGGCGGGAAACTAGCCGCCGAACCCCTGGAGTTGAAGCGCAATCAGGTGCCGCTCGGCTCCTGAGGGGACGCGGCCGGCAGCGGGCCGCCCTCGAGCCGCTTCTCCAGCACCTCCAGCGCGGCGCGGGCGGCGGCCTGCTCGGCCTCTTTCTTCGAGCGACCGGACGAGCGCGCCCAGATCTCCCCGCCCACCAGCACCTCGACCTCGAAGACCTTCTCGTGCTCGGGGCCCGTCTCGCCCGAGACGCGGTAGCGCGGCGAGGCCTTGAGCCGGCTCTGCAGCGCCTCCTGCAGGTGCGACTTGGAGTCGTGGCCCTGGCGCCCCTTGGCCGCGCCGTCGATGGCGTCGGCGAAGACGCGATCGGAAGAGCCCAGCACCGCGGGCATGCCGTTGGAGAGGTAGATCGCGCCGACCACCGCCTCGAGCGCGTCGGCGAGCACCGAGCTCTTGTCGCGGCCGCCGGTGCGCTCCTCGCCGCGGCCGAGCAGGAGCAGCTCGCCCAGGCCCAGCACCCGCGCGATGCGCACCAGGCCCTCTTCGTTGACGATCAGCGCCCGGAGCTTCGACAGCTCGCCCTCGGAGGCCAGAGGGAAGCGCTCCATGAGCCGCTGGCCGATGGTGAGATCGACCACCGCGTCGCCCAAGAACTCCAGGCGCTCGTTGTCGTGGGTGGGCAGGTCGCGGTGCTCGTTGCAGTAGCTCTTGTGGGTCAGCGCGGAGAGCGCGAGCGACTTGTCGGCGAAGGTGATGGCGAGGCGCAGCTCGAGCGAAGCCACGCGCTCCTCGGCGGTCCAGTTCGGCGCGCGCCGCCCGTTCGGGTCCGGAGGTGAAGGAGCCGACAGCGGCGCGTCGCTCATCGGGACGTCCCCGCGAGCTCGTCGGCCAGCGCGTAGGGGTCCGCCTCCCGGCGGGCGATGCGCTCGGCCACCTGCGAGAGCTGGCCCTTCTCGCGCTCCAGGCGCTCGAGCCCCGCCCGCAAGAGGCGCTCCTTGAGCAGCGCGATGAACTGCGCGGTGGCCCTGTTCTTCTCTCGCGCCAGAAGCTCGCCGGAGTCCCTCAGGTACGCGTGGTGCGCGTCGACCTGGGCGACGAGCTCGGCGACGCCCTGATCCTTCGCGGCGATCACCTTCTGAATCGGCGGCTCCCACTCCTGGGGCCCCTTCGGCGCGTCGAAGGCCTTGCCCTCGGCCTTGGCCTTCACCATGCGGTGGTGGGCGTCGTGATCCATGGGAGGGGCGCGCACGGCGTGGCGCAGCTCCAGCATCGACTTGAGCTCGCGCACCACGCGATCGGCGCCCTCCAGATCGGACTTGTTCACCGCGAACACGTCGGCGACCTCGAGGATACCCGCCTTGATGGCCTGGATGTCGTCGCCCATGCCGGGGACGAGCACCACGATGGTGGTGTGGGCCAGCTGGGCGATGTCGATCTCGTCCTGCCCGACCCCGACCGTCTCCACCAGGACGACGTCGCGCCCGAGGGCGTCCATCACCCGCAGGGAATCGCCGGTGGCGCGAGAGAGCCCGCCCAGGTGCCCTCGGGTGGCGAGGCTGCGAATGAAGACGCCCGGGTCGGTGGCGTGGCCCTGCATGCGAATGCGATCGCCCAAGATCGCGCCGCCGGTGAAGGGGCTGGTCGGGTCGACGGCGATGACGCCCACCGTCTTCCCCTGCTTGCGGTAGTGCGCGATGAGCCGGTCGGTGAGCGTCGACTTGCCGGCGCCCGGTGAGCCGGTGATGCCGATGACCTCGGCCTTGCCGGTGAACGGGAAGAGCGCGCGGAGCTGCTCGGTCGCCTCGGGGAGCCCGTCCTCGCACCAGCGAATGAGCCGCGAGGCTGCGCGTACGTCGCCGTCGAGGATGCGTGCGGCGAGGCCCTGGGTGGGACGAGGGGGAACTTCAGGCATCAGAAGATGACCTCGACCTCGTCGATCGGCACGCCGGTGGCCTTGGCGACCTGCTCGCGCACGCCGGGGAAGTCGTCGAGCTCGAAGCGGTCGGCCCAGATCTTCCCCTTGGGGCCGGCGAGCAGCCCGCGGAAGGTGCGGCCCTGCACGCGCGCCGCGGCGAAGCGCAAGATCTCGCCGCGCACCTTGAGCTCGCACACCATCTCCATCGGGCTGCGCGTCGGCAGCGACGCCTCTCCGAAGACGGTGAGCAGCTCGACGAAGGGGATGGTGCCGGCCGCGATGCGCAGGCCCGACTCGGTGCTCTTCTGCGGCGGCGGGGGCGGCGGCGCGCCCACGTCGGAGAAGATGGAGAAGACGAAATCGAGCAGCGCGCCCTTCTCGCGGAACTCGGAGAGCTCGAAGGGGGCGGTCTCGGTGCCGACGTTCAGCTCGCCCCCGTGATCCCAGGCCTTGGAGACGCGGAACTGGCCGGCGCGGTTGGCGGAGATCTGCACCTTGAGGCCGTCGCGCTCGAGCTCGGCGGAGAGGGTCAAGGTCTCCTCGTCGACGCTGGGCGGCACGCCGATCGACGAGAGCTCCTTGCTGCGGCGCTCGAGCTGAAAGAGGTGATCCTTGAAGGTCTGCACCACCGTGTTCTCGAGCTTCGCGCCCTTGGGCAGGTAGGCGAGGCTGATGGGCTGGCCGCCGACGAGCGCCGGGGGGCCGAGGTAGACGAGGCGATCGCCGGTGACGCTGAAGAGCACCTCGTCGATGACCGCCTTGGTCAGCGGGTTCACCGCCTTGCCGCCCTTGAGCGACAGCGTGGCCTCCGTCGTGCCGCCGCCTTCGGCGACCGTCAGGCCCAGCTCTTCGAGGAAGGCGCGATCCATCGATCAGCTCTTGAACAGCTCTCTGGCGATGATGCTGCGCTGGATCTCGCTGGTGCCCTCGCCGATCTCGCACAGCTTCGCGTCGCGCAGGTAGCGCTCGACGGGGAACTCACGGGTGTAGCCGTAGCCGCCGTGAATCTGCACCGCCTTGTTGCAGGCGCGGTTGGCGGCCTCGGAGGCGAACAGCTTCGCCATCGACGCCTCCTTGGAGTACGGCTGGCCGGCGTCGGCGAGGCTGGCGGCGCGGTAGACGAGCAGGCGCGCGGCGTCGAGCTCGACCTGCATGTCGGCCATCATCCACCGCAGCCCCTGGAAGTCGGCGATGGGCTGGCCGAAGGCGGTGCGATCCTTCGCGTAGCGGATCGCCGCGTCGAGCGCCGCCTGGCCGAGGCCGACCGCGAGCGCGCCGATGGTGATGCGGCCGCCGTCGAGGATCTTCAAGGTGTCGATGAAGCCGTGATCGACCTCGCCCACGCGCGCCGAGTCGGGGAGCTCGACGTTGTCGAGGTGCAGCTCGGCCGTGTCGGAGGAGCGCATGCCGAGCTTCCCGTGAATGGCCTTCTGGCTGAACCCCTTCACGTCCCGCTCGAGCACGAAGGCGGTGATGCCCTTCTGCTTCTTCTCCGGGCTGGTCATCGCGAGCACCACGAAGACGTCGCCCACGGTGCCCTGGGTGATGAACATCTTCGAGCCGTTGAGGACCCAGGCGCCGCCCTTCTTCACCGCGGTGGTCTTCATGCCGGCGGCGTCGCTGCCCGAGCCCGGCTCGGTGAGGCCCCACGCGCCCAGCCACTCGCCGCTGGCGAGCTTGGGCAGATACTTCTGCTTCTGGGCCTCATTCCCGAACATGCGGACGTGGCTGGTGCCGAGGCCGTTGTGGGAGGCCACGGTGAGGGCCAGGGAGCCGTCGGCCTTGGCCACCTCTTCGACGGTGACGGCCACCGCGAGGCTGCCCATGCCGGCGCCGCCGTACTCCGGAGCGACGCGAATGCCGAGGGCGCCGAGCTGCCCGAGCTCGCGCACCACCTCCATGGGGAACTTCTCGCTCTTGTCCCAGTCGCGGGCCTGCGCGCGGACGTGCTTGTCACAGAATCCGCGAATGGTGCTCTGCAGGGCGGCGACGTCTTCGGGGAGCGCGAGATCCATCGAGACCGGTATAGCGAAAAGCGAAGGTTCCGGCATGTCCCTTCGGGGGGACGGTCAGACGGGGATCACGCCGTGCTTGCGCTGACCGGTGACGATCTGCTGCTCGACGTAGAGCTCGAAGCGCTGCACCAGCTCCTTGCGGAGGCGGTCGCCCTCGATGATCTCGTCGACCACCAGCTCGCTCGCCAGCTTGAAGAGGTCGACGTCCTTCTTGTACTCGTCGCGCAGCTGTTGGACGTAGGCCGGGCGCTCGGCCTCGGGCTTTTCCTGGATCTTGTTGAAGTAGACGGCGTTGACGGCGGCCTCGGGGCCCATCACCGCGATCATCGCCTGGGGCAGCGCGAGGGTGACGTTCGGGTTGAAGCCCGGGCCGCTCATCGCGTACAGGCCGGCGCCGTAGGCCTTGCGGACGACGACGCAGACGCGCGGCACGTTGGCCTCGGACATCGCGGAGATCATCTTCGCGCCGGCGCGGATGATGCCCTGCTTCTCGACCTTGGAGCCGATCATGAAGCCCGGCACGTCGGCCAGGAAGAGCAAGGGCACGTTGAAGGAGTCGCACAGCCACATGAAGCGCGCGGCCTTGTCGGCGGAGTCGACGAAGAGCACCCCGCCCTTGTACTTGGGCTGGTTGGCGACGATGCCCACCACCTTGCCGCCGATGCGGGCGAAGCCGGTGACGATCTCCTGGGCGAAGAGCTTCTTCACCTCGAACCACGAGCCCTCGTCGATGAGCTCGCTGATCAGCGCGTGAATGTCGAAGGGCTTGTTCTGATCGGCGGGGATGATCTCGTCGATCTTCTTGCCCGAGGCCTTGGGGGGCTTGGCCGGCGCGGCGGGCGGCTTCTGGGTGCAGTTGGACGGAAGGTTTCGCAGGTAGGCCTTGGCCTGCTCGATGGCCTCCTGCTCGGTCTTCACCAAGATGTCGCCGCAGCCGGAGATGGTGCAGTGCATCTTCGCGCCGCCCATCTCCTCGAGGGTGACCTTCTCGCCGATGACCATCTCGGCCATGCGGGGCGAGCCGAGGTACATCGAGGCGTTGCCGTCGACCATGATGATGACGTCGCAGAACGCGGGGATGTACGCGCCGCCGGCGGCCGAGGGCCCGAAGAGCAGGCAGACCTGGGGGATGAGCCCGGAGAGGTGGACCTCGTTGTAGAAGATGCGACCCGCGCCGCGGCGGCCGGGGAACATCTCGACCTGATCGGTGATGCGCGCGCCGGCGGAGTCGACCAGGTAGAGCAAGGGGCACTTCAAGCGGCCGGCGGTCTCCTGGATGCGCAGGATCTTCTCCACCGTGCGCGCGCCCCACGAGCCGGCCTTCACGGTCGAGTCGTTGGCCATGATGGCGACGGGGCGGCCGTCCATGCGCGCGAGGCCGGTGATCACGCCGTCGGCCGGCAGCTCGGGGTCGAGGACGTTGGCGAGCTTGCCCTCCTCCACGAAGGAGCCCGCGTCGATGAGCAGGTCGATGCGCTCGCGGGCGAAGAGCTTGCCCGTCTCCTTGTTCTTGGCGTGGTACTTCGGGGCCCCGCCCTTGAGGACGGTGCCGGAGATCTCGAGGAGCTTCTCGGTGGTCGACATGGTCGGGGTGGGCTCTAGCAGAATCGGCTCGGCGCGCATCAGTGGCGACGCGCGACCAGCCGCGGTTCCCACCCGGGGTGAAGCTCGACGGGACCGCCTCCATCAGAACGACTTGCGCGGCCAGCCGCTCAGGCGAGCTCTTCGCCCATGACGACCCCCGCCTGACGCCGCGCCGCCTTCACCAGCCGCGGCAGGCCGCGGGCGAGCGCGGCCACCTTCTTCCAGTCCTCCGCCGCCAGCGCCTCGCGGGCCACGGCCGCCATGCGCTCGATGGCCTGGCGCTCGTTGGCCCCCCAGGCCGATCCCTCCTCGGCCGCCAGCACCTCGTCGAGCTCCTCGAGCATTTGACGCATCGCCGAGAAGCTCGCTGCCTTGTCGGCGATCGTCTGCAGCACCATGCGCTCGACCTGCTCGGCCTTGAGGCGCCCCGTCTCGGGGGCCGACAGGTCGGTGCGCGAATCGATCTCGAGCGTCGTCAGCTCGCCGGTGTGCGGGTGCTGCGCCGAGACCGACAGCGTGCCGTCGGCCGCCAGCTCGAAGCTGACCAGAATGGGCTGGTCCGATCGATCGATCCCCCCGAGGCCGGTGAGGCGCACCTCGCCCAAGCGCGTGCACTCGGCGGCGAAGTCCGACTCGCCCTGGAAGATGGGAATGACCGCCTCGGACTGCTTGGCCGACAGCGGGTGAAAGCACTGCTGCGCCCGGGTGGGGATGGCCGCGTTCTTCGCGATCAGCCGCCGCACCCGCTGCGTCGCGAAGCCCACCCCCAGTGACTGAGAGGCGACGTCGAGGAGCAGCGTCTCGCCACCGGTGGCGCCGATCTGCGCGGCCTGAATCGCCGCTCCCACCGCCACCACCTCGTCGGGGCTCACGCCGTACTCGGGCTCGCGGCCCAGGTGCTGGGTGAGCAGCTGGCGAATGCGCGGCGCGCGCGTCATGCCGCCCACCAGCAGCACCGCATCGAGGTCGGCCGGCGTCAGCCGCGCTTCGCGCAGCACCAGATCGCAGACCGCGAGGCACCGGCCCCACAGCGGCGCCGACAGCTCGTCGAAGACCCGCCGCTCGAGCGTGCTCCGATGCGCGGCGACGACGCCGTCGCGCTGCTCGCCGATGCCGCTCACGTCGACCTGGGCCAACTCGTCGAGGGTCAGGTCCTGCTTGGCCTTCTCGGCGGCGGTGCGAAGCCGCCGCACCAACACGGGATCGCGCTCGAGGGCGGCACGCTGCAGCTGGGTGAGCTGTCCGAGCACCCACTCCATGATGGCGCCGTCGAAGTCCTCGCCTCCGAGCTGGGGGTCGCCGCCGGTGGCCTTCACCTCGAAGACGCCGTCGGAGACCTCGAGCGCCGTGACGTCCAGCGTCCCGCCGCCCAGGTCGAAGACCAGCACCCGCCCCTTGAACTTGCGGGCCATGCCGAAGGCCAGCGCCGCCGCCGTGGGCTCGTTGATGATGCGCAACAGCTCGAACCCGGCGATGCGAGCGGCTTCCTTCGTCGCCTGCCGCTGCCCGTCGTCGAAGTTCGCGGGCACGGTGATGACCGCCTTCTTCACCGGGAAGCCGAAGTAGCGCTGCGCGTCGAGGTACAGCTCGCCCAGGACCAGCGCCGAGACCTGCGTCAGCGGGAGGACGTTGCCCTCCAGCGACACTCGCACGTCGCCCGTCGGGCCCCCCACCAGGCGGTAGGGGAGCTTCGTGTGTGCGAGGGCGAGCTCGGGCGAGAAACGCTGGCCGATGTAGCGCTTGGTGGCGGTGGCCACCCGCTGCGGGTGCCAGTTGAGCAGGTCTTTGGCCGCGCGGCCCACCAGGTACTGGCCCTCGTGCGCCGCCACCATCGACGGCGTCAGAAGCCCACCGGCTCGGCTGGGAATGACCAGCGGCACTCCGTCCTCGACGGTGGCGACCACGCTGTTGGAGGTGCCCAGATCGATACCAAGGACCGGCTCGCTCACGCTCCCCCCTCCAGCGCACGCGCGAGCGACGCACGCAAACCGTCGACGTCGTCCAACAGCAGCGCCGCGCCAACCCGGCCGCCGTCCTCGACCACCTGGGTGACGGTGCCCCGGGCCTCGAACACTTCCGAGATCAAACCGAGGGAGAGCCGCACCCGATCGCCCACCAGGCGCGCGTCGCGCGACCAGACGAAGAGCTGCCCGTCGGAGAGCCCCTGATCCGCGGCGCGATCGAGCGCCTGACGGGTCTCGAAGCGGACGGGCGGAAGCTCGACCTCCTGGCCGCGCGAAGACGGGAAGTAAGGAGCCAGCGCCTCGGCCGGCCCGAGCAGCCGCACGGCGAAGCCTCCCTCGCGTCGCCGGGCGGGCAGCGCCTCGAGGTGGCGCACCACCCGACCCTCGAGGTGCAGCGGGCGCTCGGGCTCGATGAACAGCTCGAGCCACAGGCGTGTGCCCGGAGGCAACACCTCGCGGCTGGAGACGAAGAGGCCCCCGCTCGAGACGTCGCTGGTGCGCCCCTCGTGCGTCGTCTCATCGACGCCGAAGCGCACCGGGAAGTACCTCGGGTGTCGCGCGTGGCGACGGCGTTCCATGAAGCAACAGCCTACCAAGGCGCACTCGCCGCGCGCTGAGTTTCGGTCGCGCGGGAATCGCCCTTCATCGGCCCGTAAATACGGGCTTGCGCTTCTCGGCGAAGGCCTTCAGGCCCTCCAGGCGGTCCTGCGTCCCCAGGGTGAGTGCGTACTTCTCCTGCTCGAGGGCGAGGGCGCGATCGAGCTCGAGCGCGGCGCCCTCGTCGATGGCGTGCTTGGCGGCGGCCACGGCGATGGGGGCGTTCTCGTTGACCGCCCGGGCCAGGGAGAGCGCGTCGTCCGGCGAGCCCACCCGATTCACCAGCCCGAGCTTCAGCGCCTCGTCGGCCGTCACTCGCCTTCCAGTGAGGATCAGCTCCTTCGCCGCGCCCTTGCCGACCAGCCGCGGCAGGCGCTGGGTGCCACCGCCGCCGGGGATGATGCCGAGCTTCACCTCGGTGAGCCCCAGCTCGGCCGTCGGCGCGGCCACGCGCAGGTCGCACGAGAGCGCCAGCTCGGTGCCGCCGCCGAACGCCGCGCCGTTGACGTAGGCGATGAAGACGCAGTCGGAGAGCTCGAGCGCTCGAAACGTGCGCCGGAGCGCGTCGAGGAAGGTGCGCACCTCGGCTTCGCTCATGCCTGCGCGCTCCTTGAGATCCGCCCCGGCGCAGAAGGCCTTGTCACCCTTCCCTCTCAGCACCACCGCGCGCACCGAGCGATCGGCCCCCGAGACGCGGCGGACGTTGGCCTCGAGCTCCGCGACCATCGCCTTCGACAGCGCGTTGCGCTTCGCCTCGCCGTCGATGGTCCACAGCTCGACGCCGTCGTGCATCTCGATGATGAATTCCGCCATCGCTCGGCTCCATTGGGAATACAGTCCGCGCCATGCGGCGCTGGCGCTGGATAGCCCGTCTCAACCCCGTCGTCCTGCTCGTCGTCACGCTGGTCGCGTTCGCCGCCTATGCGCGCGTGGGTGGGGGCGAGAGCTTCGACTCCGGGCGCAGCGGCGGCGGAGACGATCTCGGCGACGCGATCTTCGGCTGCATCTTCCAGATGCTCATCGAGCTCGCGTTCGATCACCCCGTCATCGGGATTCCGCTGCTGCTCTGCTTCGTGGGCGGGTACCTGTGGTTCCAGCACCAGAGCGCGGGCCCGGCCACGCGCCGCGCCATCGATCAGGCGGAGGCCGAGCGTCGCACCACCACCAGCACCACGGCCGTGGAGCGCTGGATCGCCGCGCTCAAGACGAAGGACCCGGCGTTCGAGCTCTTGCCCTTCCTCGATCGCACCAACGCGCTCTTCCTGCAGGTCCAGACCGCGTGGTTCCAGCGGAACCTCGAGCCGGTGCGCCGGTTCCTGTCCGACGCGACCTGGCAGCGCCTCGTCACCCAGCTGCGGCTCATGGAGCGCCAGGGTGTGCGCGACGCCCTCACCGACGTGCGCGTGCTCGATCTGCAGATCATCGGCCTCGAGCAGACGGAGTTCTTCGACACGCTCCACATTCGAGTGAAGGCGATCGCCCGCGACGACGAAGCGCCCGCCACCTTCACCGACGCCCAGGCCATCGAGCTGGCGTCGAAGAAGACACCTGAGCAGTTCGTCGAGGTGTGGAGCTTCGTCCGCAAGCCCGGCGCGCAGACGAAGGCCGGGGCGCTCCACGAGGGCAAGTGCCCGAGCTGCGGCGCTCCGTTCTCCGGCGGAGCGTCGAACGCCTGCGAGTACTGCAAGGCGGTCGTGAACTCCGGCACCTTCGACTGGGTGCTCGCGGAGATCACCCAAGGCAGCGAGTACGGCGCGTCGCACCAGGCGGCCGAGGGCATCGCGCGGCTGCGCCAGAAGGACGCCGGGCTCAACCTCGAGACTCTCGAGGATCGCGCCTCGCTCTGCTTCTGGAAGTGGATCGACGCCCAGTCGGCGGGCGATGCGAAGCAGATCGCGCGGGTGGCGTCGGCGCCCTTGAGAGCGCAGCTCGAGGAGGAGCTGGAATCGCTGAAGGCCCAGGGCCGCCGCAAGGTCTTCCTCGAGTGCGCGGTGGGCGCGGTGGAGACGCGCTGCTTCACCCAGGACAACGGGTTCGACCTGGCGCACGTCGAGATTCGCTGGAGCGCACGCCTCGGCCTCGCCGCCGCCGGCCAGAAGCCGGGCAACCTGCCCTCGGTGCCGAACCGCTGGGTCTTCGTGTTGGAGCGGAAGAGCGGCGCCGTGACGCCGACCGGCAACGGCATGGCGTCGTTCCGCTGCCCCGGGTGTGGCGCGCCGCTCACCGACAACGGGCTGGTGACCTGCGAGTTCTGCGCGACGCCGCTCGCCACGGGCGAGAAGGACTGGGTGCTCCACGAGGCGTTGAGCTGGGAGGCGTGGCTGGCGCGCGGCTACCAGCACTTCTCCACCGTCCAGGCGCCGCGGCTGGCGGATCGCGTCCCGTCTCGAGAGGAGCGCGAGCGCCTGCTCTACGTGATGGCCGCGATGGCGAAGGCCGACGGCGTGGTCGATCAGCGCGAGCGGCAGCTCTTGAAGATGTGCGCGGACCGCTGGAGCGTCCCCTGGGCGAACGTCGAGATGGCGCTCAATGCCGGGCCGCAGCTCTTCGAGCGGCTCGTGCAGCAAGGCTCCACCGAGGCCGAGCAGTTCCTCAAGCAGCTCGTGCAGATGGCGCTCGTCGACGGGAAGATCGATCGCAAGGAGCGGCAGCTGCTCGAGGCCGCCGCGCAGCACCTCGGCGTGCCCCAGGCGCTGTCAGGGATGATCGGCTGAGCGGCACTACTCCAGCGCCGCGATCCGCCAGGCGCCGTCCTCTTTGATCAGCTCCAGCGCGTGCGCCGAGTCGAGCGGCAGGTGAGCGCGCGACCCCTCGAGCACGAAGGGCTTCGCCAGCGCCTGCTTCACCCGCTGCACCCGCTCCTTCGCCAAGGGCTCGCGATCGTGATCCGCCGCCAGGCGCTGGGCCGAGTACCGCTCGCGCAACGGCGCCACCAACAGCCCCCGCACCGCCGCGTAGTCCTTCTTCTCCGTCGCCTCGACGAAGCGGGTCGCCACGGCGCGGAGCTCCGCATCGGATGACTCGGACGGTTCGGCCTTCAGCGGCTCCGCCACCATCGTCCGCGTCGGCGGAGCCCCCAGCGGCGGTTCATGCCGCACGATCACCGTCTCCGGCGCGCAGGCCGCCAGGACGAGGAGCGCGGCCGCCCAGCGCATCAGGTCCCCCCGTCGGCCAGCAGGCTTTCGATCAACGACCTGCGCCCCAGGTGCCCCCCTTCGCGCACCGGCAGCTCCTCGGCCACCCCCGTGCGCTTCGACCGCGACTCGATGAGCTGCATCGGCACCACGATCCCCGCATCCAGCACTCGCAGCTCCGCCTGCCCGGGCCCCCGCCCCGACCTCTCGGCGATCGACAGCGCCAAGACGGTCAGCGCGAACCCCACGACGGCTCCAATGGCGATCTGCCGGGACATGAGGTCGCTCTACCTGAAGGCGGAAGCGCTGGTCTACAGTGCGCGCGCCCAAAGGTTCACCTCGAGAGGCTCACCATGTCCGGACCCCGTGAAGTGCGCGCCCCGCGCGGAGATCAGCTCAGTTGCAAAGGCTGGGTGCAGGAAGCCGCGCTGCGCATGCTGATGAACAACCTCGACCCGGACGTCGCCGAGCGACCCAACGATCTCGTGGTCTACGGCGGCATCGGCAAGGCCGCGCGCAACTGGGAGAGCTTCGATCGCATCGTCGCCGCGCTGAAGAGTCTCTCCGACGACGAGACCCTCCTCGTTCAGTCGGGCAAGCCGGTCGCCGTCCTGCGCACCCACCCCGACGCCCCGCGGGTGCTGATCGCCAACTCGAACCTGGTCGGGAAGTGGGCCACCTGGGAGCACTTCAACGAGCTCGAGAAGAAGGGGCTCATGATGTACGGCCAGATGACCGCCGGCTCGTGGATCTACATCGGCACCCAGGGAATCCTGCAGGGCACCTACGAGACCTTCGCGCAGGCGGGCAAGACGCACTTCGACGCCGACACGCTCGCCGGCAAGGTCATCCTCACCGGCGGCCTCGGCGGCATGGGCGGCGCGCAGCCCCTCGCCTGCACCATGGCCGGCGGCGTGATGCTCGCGGTGGAGGTCGATCGCACCCGCGCGCAGCGCCGCCTCCACACCCGCTACCTCGACGTGATCGCCAAGGATCTCGACGACGCCCTCGAGCAGGTCGCCAGGGCCAAGGCCGCCGGCCAGGCCCGCTCCATCGCGGTGATCGGCAACTGCGCCGAGGTGCTGCCCGAGCTCGTGCGCCGCGGCTTCAAGCCCGACCTGGTCACCGATCAGACCAGCGCCCACGACCCCTTGCGCGGCTACGTCCCCAAGGGGCTGTCGCTCGACGAGGCGGCGAAGCTCCGCGCCAGCGACCCCGACGGCTACGTGAAGCGCTCCCTCGCCTCGATGGCCGATCACGTGCGCGCCATGCTCGCCTTCAAGGCCGCCGGCTCGCACGTCTTCGACTACGGCAACAACATTCGCGCCTTCGCCAAGCAGGCCGGCGTGGAGAACGCCTTCGACTTCCCCGGCTTCGTGCCCGCCTACATCCGCCCGATGTTCTGCCGCGGCGAGGGCCCCTTCCGCTGGGTGGCGCTCTCCGGCGACCCCGCCGACATCCGCGTCACCGACCGCGCCCTCTGCGAGCGCTTCCCCCAGAAGACCTCGATGGTGCGCTGGCTCGAGATGGCCGGCGAGAGGGTCGCCTTCCAGGGCCTGCCGGCGCGCATCTGCTGGCTCGGCTACGGCGAGCGCGAGAAGGCGGGACTGCTCTTCAACGAGCTCGTGCGCACCAAGCAGGTGAAGGCGCCCATCGTCATCGGGCGCGATCACCTCGACTCCGGCTCCGTCGCGTCGCCCAACCGCGAGACCGAGGCGATGAAGGACGGCACCGACGCGGTCGCCGACTGGCCGATCTTGAACGCGCTGGTGAACGCGGTGAACGGCGCGAGCTGGGTCTCCTTCCACCACGGCGGAGGCGTGGGCATCGGCTACTCACTCCACGCGGGCCAGGTCATCGTCGCCGACGGCACCGAGGCGGCGGCGAAGCGGCTCTCGCGGGTGCTGAGCTCGGATCCGGCGATGGGCGTCGTGCGCCACGCCGACGCGGGCTACGACGAGGCGGTCGCGTGCGCGAAGGAGCGCGGGGTGAAGATCCCCGGCGTGACCATCTGATGTCGCAGTCGTTCGACGTCGTCGTCCGGAACACCTCCGAGCTCCTCACCTGCGACGGCCCTCTCCACGGCTCCGCGGAGGCGGCGCTCGGCGCCATTCCCCAGGGCGCCGTCGGCCTCCGCGGCGAAGAGGTGGCCTGGCTGGGGCCCGAGTCGGCGCTCCCCGAGGGCGCCATCGGCCCGGCGACGCGGGTCATCGACGCGCAGGGCGGCTTCGTCGGCCCCGGCTTCGTCGATCCCCACACCCACCTCGTCTTCGCAGGCGATCGCAGCGTCGAGTTCGAGCAGCGCTGCCAGGGCAAGAGCTACGTCGAGGTCGCCCAGACCGGCGGCGGCATCATCCGCACGGTCAAGGCCACCCGCGCCGCCCGCGAGGAGACGCTGGTCGAGCTCGCCCTGCCCCGCCTGGTGCGCCTGCTCGCCCAGGGCGTCACCACCGTCGAGATCAAGAGCGGCTACGGCCTCGACGTCATCGCCGAGCTCACCATGCTGCGCGCGATTCGCCGCTTGGGAGAGATTCAGCCGGTGAGCGTGGTGCCGACCTTCATGGGGCTGCACTCGCTGCCGGCCGAGTACGCCAGCGATCGCGACGCCTACCTGAAGCTGTGCGTCGACGTGCTCCTGCCGCAGATCGTCCAGGATCGCCTCGCGCGCTTCGCCGACGTCTTCGTCGAGCGCATCGCCTTCACCGCCGACGAGGCCCGCCGCTTCGCCGCGCGCGCCAAGGGCGCCGGCCTGAAGCTCCTGCTCCACGTCGACCA
Source organism: Archangiaceae bacterium (assembly GCA_037443525.1). Lineage (GTDB taxonomy): Bacteria > Myxococcota > Myxococcia > Myxococcales > Myxococcaceae > JBBIOE01. Next base: position 24,265 of record JBBIOE010000008.1, read on the forward strand.
GCTCAGCGCGAGCCAGGGCGCGGAGCTCGCCGCCGAGTTGGAGGCCGTCGCCGCCGCGCACCTCGAGCAGATCACCCCGGCCGGCATCGCCGCGCTGGCGAAGTCGAAGACCGTCGCCCTGCTCGCGCCGATCTCGACCCTCTTCGCGCGCGCCAAACCCTACGCGCCGGGTCGGGCTCTGCGCGACGCCGGCGTCCAGGTCGCGCTCTGCACCAACGTGAACCCGGGCTCGTCGAACTCGGAGAACGTCTCGCTGGCGATGGGGCTCGCCTGCCTCGAGAACGGCCTCACCCCCGCCGAGGCCTTCTTGGGCTTCACCCGGGTGGCGGGCCTCGCCCTGGCCGACCCCTCGCTCGGGCGGTTGGCGGTGGGCGGCCAGGCCGATCTGGTGGTGCACGGCACGGCGAGCTACCGGTTTCTCCCGTACCATCTGGGGATGAACGACGTGCGCCTCGTGGTGAAGGCCGGCCGGGTCTTCGACTTCACCGGCTCCTCGAGGGGCCGCTAGCGCATGTGCCGCCTGTTCGCGCTTCGCTCGGCTGACCCCGCGCCGGTGGATCGCGCCTTCGCCGCGCTTCAAGCGCAGTCTCACGAGCACAAGGACGGCTGGGGCATCGCCACCTTCGACGGCCCGCGCCAGGTCGAGCGCGGCCTGGAGCCCGCCCACCAGTCGGCGCGCTTCGCCGACCTCGGCCGCGACCTTCGGAGCGCCCACCTGCTCGCGCACATCCGCCTCGCCTCCGTCGGCGCGGTCACCGCCCAGAACGCCCACCCCTTCGTCGCGGGGAGCTGGGCCTTCATGCACAACGGCACCCTGCACCGCTTCGAGCAGCACAAGGCCGCGCTGGACGCGATGATCGCTCCGCGATGGCGTGAGGGCATTCGCGGGGAGACGGACTCGGAGCGCTGCCTGGGGCTCTTCCTCACCCTCCTCGACGGTGTCGCCGCGCCGACGGTCGCCGACGCCTCGCGGGCCCTCGCCCGGGTGATGCAGACGGTCGCGGATCTCTTCGATCGCGACGGCGCCGCCAAACCCTGCGCGATGAACTTCCTCGCCTCGAACGGCAGCGTGCTGGTGGCGAGCCGCCGCGGCCGCACGCTCTGGACCCTCGAGCGCACCCAACAGATCGTCATCGCCAGCGAGCGCCTCTGGGAGGAGCCGGGCTGGGTCGAGGTCCCCGAGGACGGCGTGATCGGCGTCGACGAGCGCGTAGGGGTGCACCACTCCAGCGTGACCGAGCTGCTCGCGCGCTAGCGGCTGCTCGGTCGGGAACAGTGGACAGCCGGTCCGAAGAGCGCCACACGGCCGAGGCGTGAAGCCCAAGGATCTGAAGGCGGAGCACCACTTCGTCGACCTGCCGCGCCTGCGCATGCACTACGTCGAGAAGGGGCAGGGCCCTCTCGTCCTGCTCCTCCACGGTTTCCCGGAGAGCTGGTGGTCGTGGCGGCACCAGATCGGGCCGCTGGTCGACGCGGGCTTCCGCGTGGTGGCGCCGGACCTGCGCGGCTACGGCGACACCGACAAGCACGGGCCCTTCGATCTCGACACCCTGGTGCGCGACGTCGGACACCTGATCGAGTCGCTCGGAGGCGAGCGGAAGGTGCGCCTCGTCGGGCACGACTGGGGCGGCGCGGTGGCGTGGCACCTGGCGTCGTTTCGTCCCGACTTCTGCGAGCGGCTCGCGGTCATCAACTGCCCCCACCCCGCGATGATGCGCCGGGCCCTGTTCGAGGAGCCGAGCCTGAGGCAGCTCGCGCGGAGCTGGTACTTCTTCTTCTTCCAGCTCCCGCTCGTCCCGGAGTGGACGCTCACCCGGCGGCACGCCCGCAACCTCTCGGCGATGCTGCGCGGCAACGCGCTCGACAAGCAGCACTTCGGGCCCGACGAGATCAAGCCGTTCCGCGACGCGGTGCTCAGGCCCGGCGCGGCCACGGCGATGATCGACTGGTACCGGGCCGCGGTGCGCGGTGGCATCCGCGAGCGCAAGCACCCGCGCGTCTACCCGGTGATCGATCGCGACGTGCTGCTCCTGTGGGGCGTGAACGATCGCGCGCTCGGCTACAACGAGCTCGTCCCCGGGACCGAGGCGTGGGCGCCCCGGGTGAAGATCGAGGGCCTCGAGCCCGCCGGGCACTTCGTGCACGCGGAGCGGCCGGAGGTGGTGAACCCCCTGCTGATCGAGTTCCTGAAGGGCACGGCGAGCGCGGCAGCGATTACGAGCTGAGCGCCCAGCCCAGAAGGCCTGCGAGCAGCACCGCGATCGCGCCATAGCTCGCGCCGTTCGCGCGCCACGCCCAGCCCTTCACGCCCGCCTCCTCGATGTCGTGGAGCAACCAATTCGCGACGAGGTACTCGGCCCAGACCGAGACGAAGAAGAAGGGAACGCACAGAGACAGGGCCGCAAGGGTCACCATCCAACTCTCGACGTTCGACCCGAGCCACGGCGCCATCACGATCGATTCGATGACCTGACTCGTCGTGCTCGAGGGGTGAATCGGAAACGGGAGCACCGGCCCGATGAAGGACTCCGCCAGAACACCAACGCCCCACGTGAGCGGAATCCCCACGAGCGTCGAGACGAGGTTCGCGGCGGTCGCGACCTTCAGCGCTCGTCTCCACGAAAGCCCGAGGTGCCGCCGGGCGACCGCGGCCTCGACGAGGGCAATGGGAATGTAGAGCACCCAGCTCGCCGGCCAGACGAGCACGAGCATCGGAATCCCGGCGTCAGCCAAAGCCGTTGCAGGACCAAGTCACACCAGCACCAGCAGTGCGGCGCTCGACCCACCCGCTCGCGCGCGGGACGGTCTCACGACTCGGGTATCCACCGGTCGAGGAGCGCTTCGGAGGCCTCCCCGCTGGAGCTCGCGACGAGCCGGCGCGTGTCCGGCGTCACGACTGCGAGCACCACGCGCAAGTGGTCCGTCGGCGCCGCGCTCGGGACGTTGTCGATCCACTCCACCAGGAACGCGCCCGGCCCCTCGAAGAGATCGAAGAAGCCCGTCGCGTACAGATCGGCCTCCGAAGTGAGGCGGTAGAGGTCGGCGTGGTGCAGCGCAATGCGCCCCCGGTACGATTGGATGATCGAGTACGTCGGGCTCGAGACGTCGTCGAGCGGCACGCCCACGCCCTGCGCCACGCCGCGCGAGAAGAGCGTCTTCCCTGCCCCGAGCTGGCCGACGAGCCCCACGAAGTCCCCATCGCGCAAGGCCTCGCCGAGCCTCACCCCGAGCGCGAACGTCTCGTCCGCCGATCCGCTGGTCAGGATCACCGATCGGCCGTTCATCGCCCCAGCTCCGCCCACACCCGGCCGAGGCCCACGAGCAGATCGGACGCGATGAGCCCCAGCTGCCCGCGCTCGGGGAGCATCAGGTCCCCTGCCCGGCCGTGCGCCCACACGCCGACGATGGCCGCGTCCAGCGCCGTGAGCCCCTGGGCGAGGAGCGCGGCGATCACGCCCGACAGGACGTCGCCGGTGCCGGCGGTGGCCATGCCGGGGTTCCCGGTGGGGTTGATGAACAGCGTGCCGTCGGGGGCGGCGACGAGCGTCCGCGCCCCCTTCAACACCACCACTGCGCCGGACGACGCCGCCAGCTCCCTCGCCAGGGCCGGCCGCCGGCGCTGAATCTCCGCCGTCGTCGTACCCATCAGGCGCGCCATCTCTCCCGGATGCGGCGTGAGGACCACCGCGCTCGCGTGACCGGAGAGCGCCCGCCGGTCGTCCGCCACCGCGTTCAGCGCGTCGGCGTCGAGCACCATCGGCGCCTTCACCTGGGCCAGGAGCCGTCCGAGCACCGCCGGCGTCTCGTCCCCGCGGGGAATGCCGGGGCCGATCACGATCGCCTGCTTCCCCTCGGCCGCCTCGAGGAGCGCCGGTAGATCCGCGAGACTCAGCGTCGAATCGCTCCGCGCGCTCGGCTGCGGCCGGCCCTGTTCGCGCTGAGCGCGCCGACGCGGTCCTTCCGCGCGAGGAGCCCTTCGGGCTCCCTTCTGCCCGTAGGCTGACGGTGCCGAGCGCTGTTCCAGCACCGTCCCCATCAACTCCGGCGCGTGCGCCTGTGCCTCGGCCAGCGCGTCCGCGCGCGAGCACACCGTCACCAAGCCCGCCCCGCCTCTGAGCGCCCCGAGCCCCGACAGCGCGGCGGCACCGGACTTTCCGTGGCTTCCGGCGACGACGAGCACGTGCCCGAAGCTGCCCTTGTGCGTGTTCGCGCCGCGCCTCGGCAGCCGCGCCGTCACCGCCTCGGCGTCGATGAGCCACGCCGCCGGCCCCGACAGCGCGCTCTCCGCCGCCGGCGGTATCCCGATGTCCGCGATCTCCAGCTCGCCGCACAGCGAGAGCCCAGGCTCGATCGCCTGCCCCAGCTTCGCGAACCCGAGGCTCACCGTCGCGTCCGCCTGCACGCATGGAGAGAACGGCTGGCCGGTGTCGCCGTCGAGGCCGGAGGGCAGATCGGCGGCGAGCACCGTCGCCCCACCCTGGCGCCACGCCGCGATGCGCTCGATCACCTCGGCGAAGCGCCCCTCCGGCGCCCGCGTGAGCCCAGTGCCGAAGATCGCGTCGACGATCACGTCGCCGGCGCGCACGTCGCCTTTGACGATTGGCCCCACCGAGGCGCCCGAGCCCGCCAGACGCCCCCAGTTCAGCGCCGCGTCACCCTTGAGCCGCTCCGCCTCGCCGAGGAGCTCGAGGAACACCCGCCGCCCCCGCGCCGCGAGCCGCCGCGCCACCACGAACCCGTCGCCGCCGTTGTTCCCGGGGCCCGCGACCACGAAGAAGCGCGCCTCGGCGCCACCGAGCACGAGCGCCCGCACCGCCAGCGCCTCGCCGGCGTGCTCCATCAGCTCGGTCGTCGAGACCCCGTGGCGGGGCGAAGCGCCATCCACCGCCCGCATCTGCTCGGCGGTGAGGGCTCGCTTCACGGCCGCTCCAGGATCTCCACCATCTCGCGCACCGCGCGCTCGAAGCCGACCAGCACCGCCCGAGCCACGATGGAGTGCCCGATGTTGAGCTCGTCGATCTCCTCGATGCGCGCGATGGCCCGCACGTTCTCGTAGTTGAGCCCGTGCCCCGCCGCGCAGCCCATGCCGAGCTTCACCGCCGTCTTGGCCGCGTCGACGATGCGCGCGAGCTCCTTCTGGCGGTCCTTCGCGGTGCGGGCCTCGCAGTAGCGCCCGGTGTGGAGCTCCACCCGATCGGCGCTCACCCGGTGCGAGCTCTTCACCTGATCGAGATCGGGGTCGATGAAGAGAGAGACGATCACGTCGCCGTCCTTCAACGTCTTCACCGTGCGCGCGATGGTCTCCTTCTGGGAGTTCACGTCCAGGCCGCCCTCGGTGGTGAGCTCCTCGCGCCGCTCCGGCACCAGCGTCACCATGTCGGGCTTGTATTCGTAGGCGACCTTCACCATCTCCTGGGTGGCGGCCATCTCCAGATTCAAGAGCGACTGCGTCGTCTCGCGCAGGACCTTCAGGTCGCGGTCCTGAATGTGGCGGCGATCCTCGCGCAGGTGAATGGTGATCTGCCGCGCGCCGGCGAGCTCGGCCATCGCGGCCGCGGTGACCGGGTCGGGGTACGTCACCTTGCGGGCCTGCCGCAACGTGGCGACGTGATCGACGTTCACTCCGAGGCGCTGAGTCATGCGGCGATTCTTACCCCGGGAATGCGCGAACGTCGTGGAAACGACTGACGGGCGCCTCAGCCCACGATCGAGCGCAGCACCGTGTCCGGCGCCTCCTCGGGCACGCTGTGACCCACCCGCGGCAGCACCCAGCACTCGGCGCCGAGGTCCCTCGCCAGCGCGTCCGCCTGGCTCGCCGGCAGGAGCGGATCGCGCTCGCCCCACAACACCCGCCTCGGGAACGTCCCCCGGCTCAGCGCCGCGTGCGGCAGGCGGTACCCGGCCATGGCCCGCGACGCGTCCATCAGCGCGTCGGCGAAGCCCGGCGTCTTCACCGCGGCGAGGTAGTGATCGACGTGCGCGTCCGGCATCCGCGCGGGCTCGCCCCACAGCCACTGCAGGTAGGTCTTGAGCACCGGCCGCAGACCCACCAGCGGTGTCAGCAGCAGCGCGCCGAAGTCGGCCGCCGGGTGCGAGAGGAAGAGCCCCGCCTCCACCGGCACGCCCATCGCCGGAGCGCTCGCCAGGGTGAGGGAGAGCACCCGGTCCGGCACCTCGGCCGCGAGCTCCGCCGCCACCAGCCCGCCGAAGGAGTGCCCGAAGATCCGGAAGCGCTCCACCCCGAGCTCCAAGAGCAGCTCGTTCAGCCCCTTCGCGATGGCCCGCGGCGTCGACTCCGCCCAGCGGCCCGAGCGTCCGTTGCGCGGGAGGTCCACGGCGAGGAAGCGATACCTCGGCACCCCCGCCTCGATGACCGCGTCGAAGACCCGGTGGGAGGCGCCCATGCCGTGCACCAGCACGATCGCCTCGCCCTGCCCTTCGTCGCGGACGAACAGCTCCCTCACGCCAGCGCGCGCTTCAACGCGTCTCCGATGTCGTCGGCGTACTGGCGGTTCTTCTTCGCGTCGGTGCCCTCGACCAGCACGCGCACCTTGGGCTCGGTGCCCGAGTAGCGAACGAAGACGCGCCCGTTCTTGCCCAGCGCCTTCTCCACCGACTTGATCCGCTTCTGCACCTCGGGCAGCGCCGACAGCTCGCGCTTCTCCTTCACCACCAGGTTCAAGAGCGTCTGCGGCACCGGCTGGAAGATGGTCTTCAGCTCGCTCATCGGCTTCTTGGTGCGGCACATCAGCGCCAGCACCTGCAGGGCCGCCAGGGTGCCGTCGCCGGTGGTCGCGTGATCGAGGAAGACCAGGTGCCCCGACTGCTCGCCGCCCAGCGTGTAGCCGTGCTTGCGCATCTCCTCGACGACGTAGCGATCGCCGACCTTGGTGCGCACCACTTTCACGCCCCACCGGGCCACCGCGCGCTCCAGGCCGATGTTGCTCATCACCGTGGTGACCAGCGTGCTCTTCTTCAGCGCCTTCTGCTCCACCAGCTCGCCGGTGCAGATGGCCATGATGGCGTCGCCGTCGACCACCGAGCCCTTCTCGTCCACCACGATCAGCCGGTCCGCGTCGCCGTCGAGCGCGATGCCCAGGTCGGCCTTGTGCTTGAGCACCTGCGCCTGGAGCGCCTCCGGGTGGAGCGCGCCGCAGCGGGCGTTGATGTTCTTCCCGTCGGGGTCGACGCCGATGGAGATGACCTTCGCGCCCAGCTCCTCCAGCACCTCCGGCGCCACGCGGTACGCCGCGCCGTGCGCGCAGTCGACCACCAGCGTCAGCCCTTCCAGCGTCAGCTCTCGGGGGAAGGTGTTCTTGAGGAACACGATGTAGCGGCCGCGGGCGTCGTCGAGGCGGATAGCGCCACCGACCTTCGTCGCCGTGGGCCTCAGGCTGTCGAGGGCCTTCTCGAAGATGAGCTGCTCGATCTTCGCCTCGGTCTCGTCGGGCAGCTTGAAGCCGTCGCGCCAGAAGAACTTGATGCCGTTGTCCTGGTACGGGTTGTGCGAGGCGGAGATCACCGCGCCCGCGTCACAGCGCATCGAGGTGGTGAGGTTCGCCACCGCGGGCGTGGGCAAGGGCCCCACCAGCTCCACGTCGACGCCCATGGACATGATGCCCGACGCGAGGGCGTTCTCGATCAGGTAGCCCGACAGGCGCGTGTCCTTGCCGATGATGACGCGGTGCCGGTGCGGGCCGTTGCGGATGATGTACGCGAGCGCTCGCCCGAGCTGCATCGCCATCTCGGCGGTCATGGGGAAGACGTTGGCGACGCCGCGAACGCCGTCGGTGCCGAAGAGGCGGGGGTGGCCGTTGCCGTTGGTTTCGTGACTCGCCATGTCGCCTCTCTATACCCTGCGCGGATCGGGTGGGAGCCTCAGGAAGGCCCCGCCCCGAAGAGCAGGCCCGCCTCGCGCGCCTGGCGAATCGCCTCGGCGACGAGCACGGCGTCGCGGGTCTCGCGGACGTCGTGGACCCGTACGAAGTCGGCCGCGCCGCTGGCCACCGCCACCGCCACCGAGGCCGCGCTGGCCACGATGCGCTCCTCGGCTTGCCGGCCGCCCAGCACCTTCGAGAGCGTCGACTTGCGGCTCGTGCCCAACAGCACCGGGCAGCCGAGCAGCCGCAGGTCTCCCAGGCGGCGGACCAGGTGCAGGTTGTGCCCGGGCGTCTTCCCGAAGCCGAAGCCGGGGTCGACGATCATTCGCTCGCGCGGGACGCCGGCCACCTGCCCTCGCAAGAGCCCCGCCTCGAGCTCCACCAAGAGCTCCTCGATCAGATCGTCGTAGGTGGGCGCCGCCTGCATCGTCCGCGGCTCGCCCTGCATGTGCATCAGGCAGGCGGCGGCGCCGGTCTCGGCGACCGCCCGGGCCATCTCGGGGTCCCGAAAGCCGGTGACGTCGTTGACGAGGTGGGCGCCCGCCTCGACCGCCCGGCGGGCGACCTCGGGCTTCATGGTGTCGATGGAGAGCGGCGTCTCGGGCACCGCCGCGCGCAGGGCCTCGATCACCGGCAGCACCCGCGAGAGCTCCTCGTCGGCCGTCACCGGCGCCGCGCCTGGCCGCGTCGACTCGCCGCCCACGTCGAGGAGATCGGCGCCCTCGTCCACCATGGCCCGGGCATGGGCCACGGCCGCGTCGCGCCCGTGGAACTTGCCGCCGTCGGAGAACGAGTCGGGCGTCACGTTGAGCACGCCCATGATGAACGTGCGAGCGCCGAACTCGAACCGCCGGGGCCCGAGCTGGAGCGCGGGCGGACGCTGGGTGAGCCGATCGAGCCGGGCGAAGGCCTGGGCCAGCGCGCCCTCCACCCCGCTCTGGTCCTCGCCCGCCAGCTCGTCGAGCTCCTGGGTGAGCTTCCGGAAGCCGCCGCGCCGGCCCTGCAGCACCAGGGCGCCGCGCTCGTAAGACTCCGCCAGCAGCGAGAGCACGCGCGAGGAGCGCACCAGGGCGACCGCGTCGGGCACCTGCTCGGCCTCGAGCCCCGTCACCAGCACGATCCACGACGTGAGCTCGCCGTCGCGCACCGGGTCGGTGCTGTCGATGGCGAGGCGATCGAGCGCCAGGGAGAGCGCCGTGACGTCTTCAGCCGTGACCCGCCTGGCGAGGATCATCTCGAACCGATGCCCCGAGCGGTGTCGAGGGGCCCTCTTCTTCTTGGATTCGGCACCCTTCGACTCGCTCAGGGTGAACGGCGGGCCCTCTCGACGCGCTCGGGGCGAACGGTGGACCCGTTCGCCCCGAAAGCAAGATCGACGGGCTGCTCTTCTCTTGGCGTCAGGCCCCGCCCGGCTCCATCTTGCCGGGCAGCCCCTCGAGCGCGTCGAGGATGCGGCGGTCCTTCTTCTTCTCTTCCTTGGGCGCCGACGGCGTGACCTTCGGCGGCGGCTTCTCGCGGGTGAGCTGCCCACCCTGGATGAGCACGTCGAGGTCGGCGCCGTCGATGGTCTCGTACTCCACCAGCGCGTCGGCGATGCGCTTCAGCGCGTCCATGTTCTCCATGAGGATGCGCTTGGTGCGCTCGTACGCGCCCAGCACGATGCCGCGCACCTCGCTGTCGATCTGCCGCGACGTCTCCTCGGAGTAGTCGGGCTTCGCCGCGAAGTCGCGCCCCAGGAAGACCTCACCCTCGCGCTGGCCGTAGGCGAGGGGCCCGAGCTTGTCGCTCATGCCCCACCGCGTGACCATCGCCCGGGCGATGCCGGTGGCTTGCTCGATGTCGTTGGCCGCGCCGCTGGAGAGCTCGCCGAAGACGACCTCCTCCGCGAGGCGACCGCCGAGCGCGATGCAGAGCCGGTCCATCAGCTTCTTCTTGTAGAGGTTGAGCTGATCTTCCTTGGGCACGAAGGCGGTGATGCCGAGCGCCTGCCCGCGGGGAATGATCGTCACCTTGTGCACCGGATCGGAGCCCGGGCACATCTTGCCGACGAGCGCGTGACCGGCCTCGTGCACGGCCGTGTTCCGCTTCTCCTCCTCGGTCATGATCATCGACTTGCGCTCGGGGCCCATCATGATCTTGTCCCGGGCGGCGTCGAAGTCGGTGGGCGTCACGCTCTCCCGGTTGGAGCGCGCGGCGTAGAGCGCGGCCTCGTTCACCAGGTTCTCGAGATCGGCGCCGGTCATGCCCGGCGTGGAGCGGGCGATGAGGTCCAGGTCGACGTCGTTGCGCAGCGGCACTCGACGGGTGTGCACCTTGATGATGCCGTGGCGGCCCCGGAGGTCGGGGCGCGGCACCACGATGCGGCGATCGAAGCGGCCGGGGCGCTGCAGCGCCGGGTCGAGCACGTCGGGCCGGTTGGTGGCGGCGATGATGATCACGCCCTCGTTCGACTCGAAGCCGTCCATCTCCACCAGCAGCTGGTTCAGGGTCTGCTCGCGCTCGTCGTGCCCGCCGCCGAGGCCCGCGCCACGGTGACGGCCGACCGCGTCGATCTCGTCGATGAAGATGATGCAGGGGGCGTTCTTCTTGCCCTGCTCGAAGAGGTCGCGCACGCGGGAGGCGCCCACGCCGACGAACATCTCCACGAAGTCGGAGCCGGAGATGCTGAAGAAGGGCACGCCCGCCTCACCGGCGACGGCCTTGGCGAGCAGCGTCTTGCCGGTGCCCGGGGGGCCCATCATCAGCACGCCCTTGGGGATGCGCCCGCCGAGCTTGCTGAACTTCTTCGGGTCCTTGAGGAAGGCGATGATCTCCTCGAGCTCTTCCTTGCACTCGTCGATGCCCGCCACGTCGGCGAAAGTGATCTTGTTGTGGCTCTCCGAGAGCAGCCGGGCCTTCGACTTGCCGAAGGTCATCGCCTTGCCGCCGCTGCCCTGGAGCTGCCGCATGAAGATCAGGAACAAGACGAAGAGCAGGACGATCGGAATCCACTGCGTCAGCACCGTGAGCAGGATGTTGTTCTGATCCGTCGGCACGATGGTGACGTCGACGTTGGCGTCCCGCAGCTCCTTGAGCAGCGCGGTGTCGAGCGAAGGTCCGTTGACGCGGAACTTCTCCTTCGACTCGCTGGAGGCGGCCTCCCACATCGTGCCGCGCACGCTGACGGAGGCGATCTTGTGATCGGCGATCTTCTTCTGAAGGGCCGTGAACGAGTCGAGGGAAGTGATCTCATCGGCTTCGCGCATCGGGAACAGCTTGAAGAACGCGACGAAGAGAACGATGAGACCAATCCACAACGCGATGGTCTTGTAGCTGGATCGCACGGCTAGGAAACCCTTTCAAATCGGCTCGGCGGAGGCCGACGGCAAACGTCCATTGGTTATAACTCATCTCCCTACGTCGCGCCCGTCAGGGACGAGTGAAGATGTGTGAAGCCCTCGAGGCGGCGCCGCAACCACTTCCACCAAGCCTTCGAGGCAGGTCAACACCCGATCCCCGGGGAGCGTTCCTCTCCGGCCCTCCGCGATCGCACTGAGGGCGTCCTCGATGGCGTCGGCGTCGACGGCCACCCCTGCCCGAGCGAGGAAGAGGGCCAGCACCCGCCGCCGCAGCGGGCGCTCGAGGGCCGTGAGCGCCACCTGGTCGAGCGCGCCCGACAGCGACACCCGCTCGAAGGCCCGCTCCGCCGCCGCGGTGATCCAGGCGTCGTCCTCGGCCGCCAGCGCCGAGAAGCGGGCCAGGGCGGGCGCCACCTCGTGCCCCGCCGCGCGGGAGAGCGCGGGCAGCACCTCGGCGCGGAGGCGCACGCGCAGGAAGGCCGGGTCCTCGTTCATCGGGTCCTTCGCCGCGTCGAGCCCCAGCGCCCGGACATAGGCGTGCGTCTCCTCTCGGGTGGCGAACAGCAGCGGCCGCACCACGCCGTCCGCCCGATGCTCGTGAATTCCCGCCGCGCCGGCGAGCGAGGTGCCGCGCACCAGGCGCGACAGGAGCGTCTCCGCCTGATCGCTGGCGGTGTGCCCGGTGAGGACGACGTCGAGCCCGCGCTCGCGCTTGAGCCGCAGCAAGGCCTCGTAGCGCAGCGCCCGTGCCCGGGCCTCCACCCCAGGGCCCGGAGCGAGGGAGAGCTTGGGCGCATGAAAGTGGAGCCGGTGCGCCGTGGCCCGGGCCTCGACCAAGTCCACCTCGGCCCGCACGTCGCGCAGGCCGTGATCGACGCAGGCGACCTCCACGCCTTCGCCGCCTGCCGAGCGCGCGATCGCCTCCAGCAGCGCCAGCGAATCGGCCCCGCCCGAGACGGCCAAGAGAGTTGTCCGCCGCCAAACTCCAAGCCTGCGGAGTGAGGCACTTACGCGTCCCACGAAGGAAGCAACCGATGGATTTTCTTTGGGGCTCCCCGGCATGACAGGTTTTCCTTGACCGGCTGTGTTGCCCGGCGGGTGACCGCGTCTTACAATTTCCAATAGCTGACTGGGAATGCCGCTGACTGTGACTGTGACTGGGCATCCGAGGGTTGGCACGAGATCGACGTTGGGCCCTGGAGTCCCCCCCTCCCCTCCAGGGCTCACGGGACGGGCCGGTTCATCCGGTCCGTCTCTCTTTTCGGGGTCCTCTGCGGCAGCGTGGAGCACCCCAACAGCGAGCGACGGTCCCCGCCCGTCTCACTCCTGCTGTGAGTACCACTGCAGCCCACCGATGGTGACATCGGTGGTGCACTGCAGGCTGCCGCCGGACTGGCGAAGGCCGAAGCGGCCCACCAGCGGCGACGTCACCCGGCCCGTGGAGTCGGCCCCCTTCACCACCACCTGGGGCGGAGGCGTGCCGCCGTCGGGCAGGGAGCCGAGGGCGGTCTTCGCCGGCCAGATCACGTCGGCCACGTAGAGCATCTTGCAGGGCGCGGGCAGGACCAGCTCGTCCTTCGGCATGAGGGTGTCGAGCGGTATCACCGCCGCGGGAGTGGGGCTGCCGTGGAAGAAGAGGCGCACCACCGGCTTGGGCGGGGCGTAGCACTTGCCCGCCCCGGTGGCGGCGCCCGCGTCGGCCCTCGGCGCCGAGTCGGCCACGCAGCGCAGGCCCGAGGCGCAGGCGCAGGCGTCGCCATCCTTGCAGCCCACGCCACCGTCCACGGTGCAGGCCGGCGGCGAGCTCTGCAGCCGGGCGTCGTTGAACTCGTGCACCAGCACCTTGTAGGTGCAGGACGCGGTGGCGCAGAGCGCATCGTTCTCGGGGAAGTTCAAGGAGACGTTCTCGAGCAGGTCGGCGGTCGTGCCCTTGTCGTCGAGGTTCAGCTTGGGATCGTCGGAGGCGCCGGGGCCTCCCCAATCGAAGCCGTAGCCGGCGCCGGCGTTCGCCTGCTGAATCGAGACCGCGTACCCGTTGATGTCGCCGGAGGTCTTCGCCAGGGCGCCGGCCTCGAAGGGCTCGAAGACGCCCGAGAAGGGCTCGGAGGGCACCGTGACCGCCGACGGCCGCACCAGGTGCACGTCGAGGTCGACGCCCGCCGCGCCGAGCCACTGCACCTGGGCGACCAGGTCCTGCTTCACCGCGACCGCCAGGGTGACGGACACGGTGGTCGACCCGCCCTGGGGATCGGTGACCTTCAGCGTGAGCCGGTAGGTGCCGGTCACCATCGGTCGGAATTGGAGCTGCGGGGTGGTCGCGCCCGAGAGCCCGAGGCCCTCCGCGCCCGCGGGTACCGAGACCAGCGTCCAGGCGTAGGAGAGCCCCGCGCGCCGGGTCTCCGGGTCCGTGGTGCAGGTGGAGGTGTCGGCCAGGTCGGACTGCGCCGAGAGCTCGACGAGATCGCCCGGACGCACGTCGCGCGTGCCGGAGAAGTCGTAGCCCAAAGGGGGCGGCACGAGCAGCGGTGCCCACTCGGCCGCCGAGCCGTACTCCCGCGGCGCGTCCTGCGAAGGGGGCGGCACCACGCGCCAGAGGTTCGCGCAGACCTTCGGCGGCTGGTTCGGCAACAGCGCCCCCTTCAGGCCCACCGCGATGGACGGGTGGTCGGGGTCGTCCGACGTCACCACCAGCGACGCGTGGTAGCTGGGCTGGTTCTGGCTCGTGGGCACGAAGCGCAAGGGCACGTTGCGCCCCCCGCCGGGCGGGAGGAGCACGCCCCCGTCGGCGAACGCGTCGCCGCCGGCGAACGAGAAGGCCCCCACGTCCGGGCCCGTCAGGAAGACGCCGGTGAGGTCGAGGTCCACCGGGCCCGCGTTCTGGATCACCACCGCCGGCAGCGCCGTCACCGGAATGGGCGACGGGCGCACCAGCGGCTCGAGGCCGAAGTCGATGGAGGGCGGGGCGTCGACCGCCGTGCTCGTGCAGCCGTTGCTCGCCTGGCAGTCCACCTTCACTTCGATGAGCGGCTGGGCCCCGACCCCGTCGAGCAGCACGCGCTGCGTCGGCTGCTCGGGATCGTCGCTGCTCACCGTGAGCACCGCCTCCCAGGCCTGCACCGAGGTCGGCGAGAAGGTGATGGTCAGCGGCGTCGAGGACATCGGGTCGACGAAGAGCGGAGGGGCCGAGACGGAGAAGCCCTCGGCGCCCCCGGGTTCTCCGCCGTTCACGAGCTTCACCGAGGTGATGGAGACGGCCGCCTGCGTGCCCGAGGTCAGCTTCACCGTGCGCGTGTCGCTCGCGCCGACCCGCACCGGGCCGAAGTCGAGGCTCCGCGGCGTCACCGACAGGGCAGGTTTGATCTTCGAGACCTGCGGCTTGCAGTTGCAGCCCTGCGCTCCAACGGCCAGGGCGATCACGACTGCCGGGTGGACTCGCATTCGCACATCGTTCTACCCTCTCCCCCAAGCTGGGGAAATGGTTGACCCTGAGTACCGAGTGTCGGATAAACAGGGTGAGTTTCAGCACTACGCCAATTCGTTGGGAGCGTGCATCGATGTCCGGAACCGACAAGCGAAAGCAGTCCCTTTACTTCCCCGAGGACATGCTCAAGGAGATTCAGGAAGAGGCCAACCGGCAAGACCGGTCGCTCTCCTGGGTCGTCCAGCAGGCCTGGAAGATGGCGCGCGAGCGCATTCGTGCGTTCCCCGCGGTCAACGACGTGGCTGGCGCCCCCGACGCGCGCGAGGAGCGCTGAGTCCATGGCGACGACCGACCACCGCAAGCAGTCGCTGTACTTCCCCGAGGAGATGCTGAAGGAGATCGAGATCGAGGCCTCGCGCCAGGATCGCTCTCTCTCGTGGATCGTGCAGCAGGCGTGGAAGATCGCGCGTGGCGATCTGCGCCGCATGCCGTCGCCCAACGACGTGCTCGAGCCGAAGCAGCAGCCCTGAGCGCGGCGTCGTCGGAGCAAGCGCCCTCCCCGGCCCGGCCGCGGAGGGCGTCTTCGTTTTGCGGGCTAGTTCGCCGGCCGGACCGGCACCGCGCAGTTGGTGAGCTTCACCCGCGGCTGCGACTTCAAGCCCGCCTCGACGGTCTGGTTGAAGGTGCTCTGCTTCAGGTAGGCGGTGGTGATGTTCGAGTCGATGCCGCCGAAGCGCTGCGCCTGCTTCGGGCTCCTGGTGGCGTCGACGTCCTTCCCCGCGAGCATCGAGTAGCCGTCGCCGCCACCGAGCAGGTAGGAGACCATCGCCGCGCGGTACTTCACCTGGGGGAACGGGCGGCCGGGGTTCTGCACCGCCTTGCCGCCGATCGAGAGCGACACCACGCGCGCGCCGGCGGGCTTCGAGCAGTCGACCTCCAGCGCCACCTCGCTCGAGACCTGGAGGAAGCTTCCGGCCGGGCTCGCGATCGCGTTGCCCACCGGGTACAGCTTCTCCACCGCGTGCTCGAACGTGTCGTGAACCTCCTGCTCGGAGAGGTCCACCGACTCGACCTCGTTCTCGAAGAGGAGAATCTCGTGGAGCACGCCGTTGGCCAGCGGGCCTTCCTTGACGATGTTTCGCGTGACGCACAGTCCCTCGGCGCGAATGGCGCCGCCGTTGGTCACCGCGAAGTCCACCGCCGAGTCGGTGTCCTTGAAGATCCACGAGAACGCGTCGGCCGCCACCTGCCCGATGGCGTTGTTGGCGTGGCGGGCGTTGGGCCGATCGAGCCACAGCTCGGTGCCCTTCTGAACGAAGGCCACGCGCTCGGTCGGGTTGTCCACCAGCGGCTGGCACGGATCGTTGTACGCGATGCACGCGCTGGAGCCGAGGGCGAGGGCGAGGGTGGCGGCGAAGAGGCGCATCAGAGCTTCACCCGCACCGTACCGAAGACGAGCACGCTTTCGCGAGGCACCCCACCGGTGATGCGGTCAGGGCGAACGGCGTCGTCTGAGTACTCGACGTTGAAGACGTTCTGCCCGAGCACGCCCAGCTCCACCCGGTCGAAGAGCGGCTCCGTGCGCAGCTGGGCCGTCACTACCGTGTAGGCGGGGAGCGTGTAGCGGCGAATGAGCTCCAGCACCGAGCGGCTGTCGTTGCGGCGCTCCGACGCGAAGCGCGAGACGACGTCGAAGTTCAGGTAGGGGCCGATGGGGATCGTGAGCCCGGCGTTGAAGCGCACCTGCGGCACGTCGGTGAGCAGGCGCGACTGGGCGGGCGTGCCCAGATCCTCCGCGCGCACCCAGGCCGCGTTCACCCACGCGTTCGCCCGCCGCGAGAGCTCGAGCCGGGCCTCGCCGTCGAGGCCGAGGGCCTGGACCCCCAGGGGGCGGTTCGCCCAGGGCACCTGGTTGCCGGTGGTGTCGACGCTCGCGATGGGGTTCGCGAGGCGCTCGTAGAAGGTGGTTGCGGTGAGCCGCAGCCGCGCGTCGCCCACGCCCTGGAGGTACTCGAAGCCGCCCTGCACCGAGTCGATGGTGGTGGGCACGAGCGAGGGGTTCCCGATGAGGTGGCCCTGATCGATGTCGCTGTTGGGCGGGCGCTCGGCGAGCTCCTGCACCGTGGGCGGGCGCACGCTGCGGCCGTAGTGGAGGCGCAGCGCCAGCGCGTCGAAGGGCGCGAGGACGACGCCGATGCGAGGGCCCAGGCCGGCCGTGACGATCGAGCCGGTGAGCTTGCCGGTCGCGTCGGGCACCGGGAGCTGGAAGAGATCGAGCCGAACGCCGGCCTGCACCGACAGCACCGAGCTCGGGCGCCAGATGTCCTGCGCGAAGAGGCCGAGCGTGAATCGGTCGGCCGCCTTGCCGCGCCCGCCGCTGCCGTCCTCCGTCGGGTAGACGACCCCGCCGGCGCGCGCGAGCGTCGGGGTGTAGGTGTTTGCGCCCACCTGGTAGTTGGTGAGCCAGGCGTACGAGGTGAGCGACTGCTCCTCGACGCGCAGGCCGGCCTCGAGCCAATTCTCGCGGGGCAAGGTGAGCTCGACGCGCGCGTCGAGGCCGAGCGTACGGGCACCGACCTGGATCTCCTCCAACATGCCGTCAGGGAAGAGCGTCGCCGGATCGTTCGCCCGCACCTGGTAGCCGGCCGGCGTGAGCTGCCACAGGCGATCGGTGGACTGCTGATCGATGAAGGCCTGCGCCGAGACGGTCGCCGTGTCCGAGAGCTGCTTTCGCCACGACAGAGCGCCCAGGAAGGTCGACCACTGCAGCCGCGAGCTGTTGCCCACGGTGTCGAAGGCGCCGATGAGGGCGCTGCGATCTTCGAGGAGGTAGCGGCCGGAGAGCTCGAGGGTGCCCGCCGCGTCGCTGGTGTAGGCGACCCCCGCGCCGGCGTTGACCACGAAGCGCTTGTCGCGCGTGAACTTGGGGCGGGTGACGGTCGGGGTGTCGAAGGCGTCCCTCGGCACCGGCCGCTTGAAGCCGTACTGGGAGACGAGATCGCCGGAGCCGAAGAACTGCACCGCGCCAGAGCGCCTGGCCGCCGAGAGGTGGGCGTCGAAGGCGTCCCAGCTGCCGCCGCTCGCCAACAGCCGCACGCCGTCGTCGCGATCGGTGACCAGGTTCACCACGCCCAAGAAGTCGCCGGGCCCGAAGTCCACCGTCGCCGGGCCGCGGAACACTTCGATTCGCGAGAGCGTCTCCACCGGCAGCGTGAGCAGCGCCTTGCCGTCGTAGGCGTTGTTGAGGCGTACTCCGTCGAGCAGCACCAGCAGCTCGGGGTCGTTTCGCAACCCGCGCACCGCCACGCGATGGAAGCCCTGCACGTCGCGGGAGACCGAGAGGCTCGGGACGAGATCGAGCGCCTCGGCGACGGTGCGCACGCCGAGCTGCTTGAGCTGCTCCGCGGTGAGCACGATCGGGGCGAGGGTGGACTTGAGCGACCGCGTCTCGAGGTGCTGCACCTGGCCGCTCAGATCCTCGGCGCCGTAGAGGGCGAGCTCCTCCTCGAGCTCGGTGCGGGGGCGGCTTGGGGGCGACGGCGGGGCGGGCTTGGGGCCGGCGGGCGGCTCCTTCTTGGCCTCGGCCTTCGTCGCCTTCGCCGGCGGCTTGGTCGGCTCGGGCTCCTCGGGCGGCGACTCCTGCTTCGCCTCGAGCTTGGCCCCCTTCTTCCCGGGCTTGGGCTCCTCGAGCTCGGCGGTCTCCGGCTCGGGCTCCTCGGGCGGCTTCTCGACCTTCGGCTCGCCCCTGCCCTTCTTTCCCTTCTTGCCGTTCGGCTCCTTGGCGGGCTCCTTCTCCTCGCCCGCCCAGGCGCCGGTGCCGATCTTCACCCGCACCGGCCTGGCGCAGGTCGACAGGAGCGCCAGGCGCTCTCCCGACGGCAACACGCCCTCGACGCAGTACTCGATGCCCGGCGGCGTCATCCGCGAGGCCGGTAGCGTGACGCGGTACAGATCGCCGTACTGCAGCTCGAGGCGGAGCTCCTCGTAGTCCTCGTTGGGGCCGCGCACCTTGAGCACGACCTGGCTGAAGGCGACGTTGCCGGTCACGTCGCCCTCGACGACCAGGGGCTCTCCGGCCCTGGCCTCGGCGGGAGGGCGATGGAGGAAGGCCGAGCGCGGAGCGCCGAACGACGCGGCCAGCGGCAGGAGCAACACGAGCCCAATCGGGCCAAGGAGCGTCGCACGCGCCACGGGAGTGGGGATGCTCCGCCGAGCCCTCCATGAAGGCAAGGGAGGAAATTTGATCGGAGCGGACGCGCGTGGGACTTTCCCGGTCGCACCATGCGTCCGTCGCTCTCGCTGCAGCGGTCGCTGTACCGCCACCAACACCGGCAGATTCGAAGCACCGTCGCGGGCGCCTCGGCCTCGTTCCGCCGCTACGAAGCGGAGTACGAGAAGGCGACGCGCACCTTCCAGCGCGAGACGACTCTCGACGCCGTGGACGAGCGGGTGGCGAAGGCCGACCTGGTCTACGTCGGCGACTACCACACGCTGAAGGCCGCCCAGACCGGCTACCTGCGCCTCGCCCAGCGCGCCCTGACCTCCAAGCGCCGCGTCGTGCTGGCTCTGGAGTTCGTCGAGGCCCGCCACCAGAAGCTCCTCGAGCGCTTCCTCCGTGGCGAGCTGTCCGAGGGCGCGTTCTTGATGCGCATCGGCCACCCCTACCGGGGCGAGTTCGACATCTGGCCGCACTTCCGCCCGATCTTCGAGCTGGCGAAGGCGCACCAGCTCGAGATGGTGGCGATCGATCGCCGCGCCACCGGCCCGCGCTCGCTCGCGCTGCGCGACGAGGCCGCGGCCGAGGCCATCGCGCAGGTGGCCAGGGCCCCCGATCGCCCGCTCGTCCTGGTGCTGGTCGGCCAGTTCCACATCGCGCCCTCGCACCTGCCGGCGCGGGTGAGGGCGGCGCTGGGCGAGGCCCGCCGCGAGCACCTCCTCGTCTACCAGAACGCCGACGGAGTCTACTGGCGCCTCGCCGCGCGGGGGCTCGCGGGCCACGTCGACGCAGTGGAGCTGGGCCCCGACGCCTTCGCCCTCGTCTCGGCCTCGCCGGTGGTCTGCCAGCGCAGCTTCCTCGACTACGTTGAGGCGGAGCGCGGCGACGCGCCCCTCGACGAGACGGGCCTGCCCGAGACCTTCAAGAGGCTGGCGCGGGAGATCGGCCGGGTGGTGGGCGTCGACGTGCGCCGCGAGCTGCCCAAGGTGGGGGTCGTCACCGCCGACGATCTCGACGCCTTCGAGCAACTGACGCGGCGGGCCCGCTTCTCGCCGAGCGAGCGGTCACACCTGAAGAAGCACCTGCTCACCCGCGAGAGCGCCTACGTGCCGCGCGCGAAGGTGGCGTGGCTCGCGAGCCTCTCGCTCAACCACGCCGCCGAGGAGGCCGCCCACTTCGTGCGCCACGTCGCCGCCGGCGAGGCCATGGGCAAGACGCGGCTGCGCGGCGAGGCCTTCTGGGCCCGCTGCCTCGAGGAAGCGCTCGGCTTCTTCGGCTCGAAGCTGGTGAACCCCACCCGCACCTGCACGCCGCTCGACGAGTGGGTCAGGCTCTTCCGCGAGGGCTCGCGGGAGGATCGCCGCACCGCCGCCTTCGTGCTCGCGCTCTCCGCCGCCGATCGCGGCGCGCCCGGCGCCGCGGCGATGCTCCTGCCGCTGTCGCCCCTGCCCCTCTTCCACGCCGTCAGCCACGCGCTCGGCTACCTGCTCGGCGAAGCGCTCTTCCGCGCCTTCGAGGCCGGCGCCGTGGATCGCGCGACGATCAAGCGCCTCTTCGTCGATCCCTTCGACGATCCCGCGCGGACCTACTTCGAGCTCGAGGCGTCGCTCAGAACGGGTGCGCCAGCGCCACGCCCGCTCCGCCCGGCGCCGCCCAGGGCTGCACCTCGAGCTCGTAGCGCCGCGTGAGCTCGTGGGCCTTCAGGCCGATCAGGGTTCCCAGCGCCGCGCCCACCACGACGTCACCCGGCCAGTGGGTGTGCTCCTGCACCCGCGCGAAGCCCACCACCGTCGCCACCAGATAGAAGAGCGGCGCCAGCTTCGGCCACTCGGAGGCGAGCACCGACGCGGTGGCGAACGCGGTCATGGTGTGCCCCGAGGGCATGGCGTCGGCCGAGGCCTCCGAGAACCAGTGGTGCCGGGACGGATCGGCGCTCGGCCGCTCGAGGCGGAACACCAGCTTTCCCAGGCGGGAGACGAGCGCCACCGCGAGGAGCGCCTCCGAGCCGGCCCAGGCGACGCGTTGCCCCGCGCGCCCGCCGATGAGGCCGATGGCCAAGAGGCCGATCACGTCGACGTAGCCCTCGCCGAGGAACGAGATCAGGGTGCCCTCGCGCATGCCGAAGACGTTCGGGTTCGGCACCGCGCTGATCGCCGCGTGCAGGGGCACGTCGTACGCCACCGCCAGCGCCGCGCCGAGCGCCATGCCGCCGAGGAAGACGAGCTTCTTCGGCTCGGTCGGGAACAGGCCGAGCACCGAGCGCCCGGAGTCCAAGAAGAAGCGCTCCAGGCTGGGGCGGGGGAAGGACGTCGCGAGGCCGACGCGGGAGGGCGCTGGGGCCGAGACCAGGGCGGGCGCGGGGTCGTTCGCCAAAGCAGGCTCGGGCGCCGTGGTGGGCGCGTCGACGCTCGTGGGCGCATCGGGCGCCGCCGGCCGCGCCGGGACCTCGTCTCGAACGTGAACCACCAGGCACAGCGCGAGCGCGAGGGCAGACACAGCGGCGCGCACCCTAACTCCAGAGATCTCGCCGGTCGACCACGGATCTCGCCCACGCTTCCCTGAAGAAGCCCTCCCTCTGGGGCCGCAATCCCCATATGGTCCGTCCACTCTGGTTGGGAGGACCCAGCGTGGCCGAAGACGCGATCGCCCAAGCACCGCCCGAAGGCTTCGAACGCGCCATGCGAGCCGAATTCGGCCCCCTCACGCGCTGGGTGGCCGAGGAGTTCTTCTCGCCGGTGCGCTGCACCCCCCAGACGCTCGCCACGCTCAAGGGGCTCAGCGATCGCGGCTTCGTGGTGCACGTGATGCGCACCACCGCGTGGATCAACTTCCTCTACCTGGTGTGGCTGATGGTGCGGCACGGCCTGCCGGCGGTGCGCGCGGTGGTGAACTTGAGGCCCTGGTTCACGAGGCCCTGGACCAAGTGTGACCTGCACAGCGACTTCGCCACCCGCTTCGGCCAGGCGGCGAAGCAGGGCACCAGCGGCCTCATCTTCCTGCGCGAGAGCGCCTTCAACTCCGCGCGCGGCGTGGAGACGCGGCACGACCCCTTCCCTGCCCTGGTGGAGCTGGCCAAGAAGTCGGAGCGGCCCGTCTACCTCGTGCCCGAGCTCTTCCTCTGGGAGAAGTGGCAGCAGAAGCTGACCCCCAGCATCTTCGATCGCGTCTTCGGCAGCCCCGAGGCGCCCGGCTTCCTGCACTCGCTCGGGGCCTTCTACCGGAACCACAAGCGCGCCCAGTTCCGCGTCGGTGAGCCGATCGACCTCAAGCACTTCGTCACCGAGAACCCAGACACGCCGACCGAGGTGCTCGCCCGCAAGGTGCGCGGCGCCCTGGCCCACCACCTCGCCCGCGAGACCCGCGCGGTGCACGGCCCGCCGCGCAAGGCGCCCGAGCGCATCCTCGACGAGACGATGCGGGACAAGGTCTTCCAGCAGGCCCTCGCCGAGGCCGCGCAGGAGAAGAACCGCTCGATCGAGTCCGTGCAGCGCGAGGCCCGGCGGAACCTGCGCGCCATCGCCGCCAAGTACTCGCCGACCGTCACCGCCCTCGCCTCGAAGTCCCTCGACTCGATCTTCAACCGCATCTACGACGGCGTGGAGGTCGACGAGGCCGGCCTGGAGAACGCCATGAAGGCGGCGTCGAGCGCGCCGGTGGTCTTCACCCCGAGCCACAAGAGCCACGTCGACTACCTGGTGATGAGCTACGTGCTCTTCAAGCGCAGCTACCAGGTGCCGCTGGTGGCCGCCGGCGCGAACCTGTCCTTCTTCCCCCTGGGTTGGGTGCTCAGGCGGGCGGGCGGCTTCTTCCTCCGCCGCTCCTTCCGGGGCGACAAGGTCTACACCGCCTGCTTCAAGGCCTACTTGAAGAAGCTGGTGCACGACGGCGTGTGCCACGAGTTCTTCCCCGAGGGTGGCCGCTCCCGCACCGGGAAGCTGTTGCAGCCCAAGCTCGGCCTCTTCACCTGGCTCGTGGACGCGGTGCTCGAGGGCGCGCGAAGCGATCTGCTCTTCGTCCCCGTGGCCATCGACTACGAGAAGGTGGTCGAGGGCTCGAGCTACACCCACGAGCTCAAGGGCGGCGAGAAGAAGCCCGAGGACCTGAAGGCCCTGCTCTCGGCGCCCAAGGTGCTCACCGAGCGCTACGGCCGCATCCACCTGACCTTCGACGGCCCCATCTCGATGATGGACGTGATGAAGGAGCGAGGGCTCGACCCCTCGAAGCCCATCACCGACGAGGAGAAGAAGGGTCTGGTGCGCGCCATCGCCAACCGGGCGATGTACGGCATCTCCCGGGCCTCGACGGTGACGCCGCACGCGCTGTTGGCCGCGGCCCTGCTGGCGCACCGCCTCAAGGGCGTCTCGGTGCGGGAGATCGTCGATCGCATCCAGCTCCTCCGCCGCATCGCCGGCGACCTGGGCGCGCCCATCTCCAAGCAGCTCGTGGACAGCCCCTCCTCGCCCATCGTGCTCGGCCCCGTGCAGGACGCCATGCGCATGTTCGCCTCCGAGGGCTTCGTGCGCATCGCCGAGGCCCGCGGCGAGCCCATCTACCAAGTGGAGGACGAGCGGCGGCTCGAGCTCTCCTTCTACAAGAACACGCTGGTCAACCTGATGGCCGGCCGCACCATCGTGGCGTCGGCGCTGCTCGCCTCGGGCCACGACGCCCCCGTCGCGCGCGTCCGCGAGAAGGCCCTGTTCCTCAGCCGCCTGTTCAAGTTCGAGCTCATCTTCAAGGCTGGCCAGTCCTTCGACTCGATCTTCGACGAGACCCTGACCCACCTGGAGCGGCTCGGGCTGGTCCTGCGCGACAAGGATCTGGTCCGCCCCGCGCCGGAGGCGTGGGCCGGGCCCCAGCTCGAGTTCCTGGCCGACCTGGTGCGCGACTTCTTGTGCGCGTACCGGCTCACGGTGCGCGAGGCCGAGGGGCTGCCCGCTGGCGGGCTCGAGCGCAAGGACTTCTACCGGCGAACCCTCGAGTCGGGCCGCGCCGAGTTTCTTGCCGGGACGCTCCTGGCGTCGGAGGCTCTGTCGAAGTTGAACCTCGAGAACGCTGTACAGTGGCTGTTGGATCAGCAATTCCTCGTCGACAAAGACAAGAAGCTCTCCCTCGGGGCGAAGCCCTTGGCCGAGCTGATGAACGAGCTTCGCGCGTTCCTTCCGGAGAATCGGTGAAACCCCACGCCACAGTCCGTCTCGTCGTCGCCGCCGCACTCGCCCTGTCCGCCTCCGCGTGGGCGCAGGCCTTCGAGCTCGATCTGTCCGAGAGCACGGAGAAGGCCGCGCCCGCTTACCGGCCCATCCTCGCGATCCTGGGCGCCGTCTCGGCGGAGGCGCCGAGCGACACCGTCACCGCCAACCGCGCCCGGCAGCTCGAGTTCGAGCTGGTGCGCCTGGCCAAGCTCAACGACACCTTCCAGTCGGTGATCGACCCCACCTCGGTGGCGGCGCGGCTCGGCGCGAGGAAAGAAGCGGCGCTCAAGTGCGACAACTGGGGCTGCATGGAGAAGCTCGCCAAGGAGCTCGGCGCGCACCGCATCTTGGTGGCGTCGGTGGAGAAGGAAGGCGTGGGCTCGAAGGTGACGCTGAAGGCGTACGATCCCAGCCAGCCGGAGCTGCTCTCGGGCTCGGTCGAGTCCGGTGAGAAGGCAGAGCGCACCTTCGCGGGCGTCGGCGGCAAGAGCCAGGCCCAGAAGGACAAGGAGTACCTGCGCCACATCGCCGGCTTCCTCGTCACCACCCTGGGCAAGCTCACCACCCCGAACGGGAAGATCGTCGTCGACAACCCGGAGCCGAGCGCGACGGTCAACTTCGACGGCCAGGACGTGGGCCAGGGCCGGCTGGAGGTGGTCACCCACCGTGGCCAGCACACCATCAAGGTCGTCACCGACGCCTACAAGCCCTTCGAGCAGATCGTCACCGTCGAGCCGGCGAAGGACGTGCCGGTGAAGGTGCTTCTGGTGGCGAAGCCGCTCGAGCACCCCCTCGAGACGCAGAAGCCCGTCTCCACCGGGCCCTCCATCGCCTCCAAGCCCGGCCTCTACGTCGCCGTCCTCGGCGTCGCGATGCTGATCGCGGGCGTCGCCATGGGCCAGCAGGCCAAGGCCACCGAGGCCAAGGCGGTAACCGACGGGACCCCGGGCGCCATCGTCCCGGTCACCCGCGCGCAGATGAAGGACGCGCAGAGCAAGGCCCTGGCGGCCAACGTCTTGGGAGGCGTGGGGGCGGCGGCGATCGTCGGCGGCGGCGCCTGGCTCTACGTGTCGATCAAGTCCTCGCCCAAGTCCGCGGCCGGCGGCACCGGTGAGCCCGGAGAGGTGAAGGAATTCGGAGCCATCATCGGCATCGGGGGGAGCTTCTGATGAACACCGCGCTCAAGGCCGGCTTCGCCGGCGCCCTCCTCGGCTTCGTGCTCGCCGCGTGCACGGTGAAGCTCGACGACGGCCTCAGGTACACCTGCACCGCCGACACCGACTGCGGCGGAGAGGGCTGGAAGTGCACGGCCTCGACCGGCAAGGGCTGGTGCTGCAAGCCCAGCCCCGACGGCGTCGAGGTCTGCAACGGCAAGGACGACGACTGCGACGGGAAGGTCGACAACACCGGCAAGGCCGAGGTCTGCAACGGCAAGGACGACGACTGCAACGGGAAGACCGACGAAGGCTTCGATCTCAACACCCAGGCCGCGAACTGCGGCTCGTGCACCACCCAGTGCCAGGCCAACGAGGAGTGCGTCGTCGGCAAGTGCACCCGCCGCACCGAGACCGCCTGCAACGACAACCTGGACAACGACAACAACGGCCTGACCGACTGCGCCGACCCTTCCTGCAAGGATCAGAGCTGCGGCCAGGGCTGCGCCTGCGACGGCCACCAGAAGAGCGAGTTCATCTGCGACGACACCGTCGACAACGACGGCGACACCAAGACCGACTGCGACGACTCGGACTGCGCGGGCCGCTCCTGTGGCCCGGGCTGCCAGTGCGGGACCGACGGGGGCGTCAAGCGCGAGTCCGACTGCTTCGACGCCAAGGACAACGACGGCGACGGTTTCATCGACTGCGCCGACCCCGACTGCCTGGGCAACTACTGCACCGACACCAGCATGGGCCTGTACTTCACCTGTGCCCCCGGCGGCGTCTGCAACTGCAACGGCGGCCAGATGATTCAGGAGGCGACGCGGGTCTTCTGCTCCGACGGCATCGACAACGACTGCGACGGGGTCAAGGACTGCGGCGACCCGCACTGCGACCTGAAGGGCTGCACGTCTCTGAACGACACCGACTGCGTGTGCAAGAACGGCATCAAGACCGAGGGCAACTGCGGCAACCTCGCCGACGACGACGGCGACGGGAAGACGGACTGCGCCGACTCGGACTGCGCGCCGGGCACCGCCTGCACCAAGGGCGCCGGCGGCGCGGGCACCTGCTCCTCGGGCACCTGCCAGTAGCTACCGGCAGCGCACCGCGAAGAGCGCCACCGGCGCCGCCAGCCGCTCCGACGAGGTGAAGTAGCCGAGCCCGTCGGAGCGCCAGGCCACCGCCTCGCCCTGCGGCTCGTCGGCGACCGGCACGGTGATCGGCGGCCGCGCGAAGACGTCCTCGAAGGGCGCGCCTTGGGGGAGCCTCAGCTCCACCAGCCGGTTGTACATGCGCACCAGCACGGCGGTGCCGCACGGGTTCACGTCGGCGGCGGTGAGCGGCGAGTCGCTCGCGGTGGGGAACGGAAGCGTGGCCACCAGGTCCAGCGTCGTCGAGACGTCCGGCGTGAGCGGCTCGGGGAAGCGGAAGACGCGGCTCCTGGTGCCGTTCGGCTCCTTGGTGATGACGTATACGCGGCCCGTCACCGGGTGCACGAAGAGCGCCTCGGCGTTGTTCTTCTCGCTGCCCGGGTAGACGTAGGGCAGCCGCTCCCAGGCGCCGATGGCCACCACGCCCACCGGCGCGCCCACCTCCACGCTCGGCTCGACGACGCGATAGACGGCGGTGTCGGTGCGAACGCGGCGGTTGTCGCCGATGTCGCCCAGGTAGAGGCAGGTGCCCTGCGGACACGGCCCCAGGCCGAGGTCCTCCCAGTCGCTGGCCGAGGCGCCGGTGAGATCGAACTCGCCCAGCGCCTGGGCGCTCTCGCTCAGGGCGAAGAAGCGCGCGGTGTCGCCGGAGTCGTTGTGCGCGTAGAGGACGCCCGGGTGGGCGCGGGAGGCCACGAGCCCGGAGAGCTCGACCAGGGCCGGCTCGCCCAACAGGCCCGCGTCCACCACCTCACCCCAGCGCGCGCAGCCGCAGCTGGCGCCGGCGTCGGCCACCGAGGCATCGGCGGCCAGTTGGGGGATCAGCGTGGTCGCCTGCCTCGGCGAGCACGCGGCGACGGCGAGGGCGACGGCGAAGTGGGCGGCACGCACGGGGCCGCTTATGCCCGAACCGGCTCGGCTTAGGGAGTCCGGGCGCAGGCGGTCAGCGGCGAGACCTTGTGCATCTCGGCGAGGAACTTCTCCGGCGGCAGGAAGCCCGTCACTCGCGGGGAGTCGAGCACCTTGCCCATGGGATCGATGAAGATCACCGTGGGCAGCCCCTGAATGCCGTAGCGCTCGTAGAGCGAGGTGAGCGCGTCGTTGTCGCCGGTGCCGTCGACCTTCACGTTCACGAAGCGCTTCGACTCGTCGATGATCTCGCGCGCGACGTAGGTGTGCTGGTCGAGCTCTTTGCAGGAGGCACACCAGTCGGCGAAGAAGTCGATCATCACCGGGCGGCACTCGGCCTTGGCCTGTGCGAGCGCGGAGTCGAAGGGGACGGTGCCCGGGAGACCGCCGTCGGGGAGCGCCTTCTCGGGATCGTACTTGAGGCTCCAGGTGAACTCGGGCGCCGTGCCCTGCCCGTCCACCGGCGCGATCGGGAGCTGCCCCGACGCCGCGCCGCGCACCAGGAACGCCACCACCAGCGCCGTGACGCCGAGGCCTTTGGGGAGCCACTCGCCCTTGGCCTTGAACGACAGGTGCAGCGCGCCGAGCATCACGCCGGCGAAGGCCAGGCCCGAGGCGAGCCCGATGCCGCCGAAGCGCCCCAGCACCGCGCCGGCGCTGGCCACGCCCTCGCGGAACGGCGCGAACCCATCACGCAGGTAGCCGGCCGCCAGCGCCACCAGCGCCACGCCGAAGACGCTCTTCACCCAGTCCATCCACACGCCGCCACGCGGGAGCCGCACGGTGAAGACGCCGATGAGGAAGAACGGCACGCCGATGCCCATGGCGTAGATGAAGAGCAAGCCCGCGCCGAGCACGGGGCTCTGCGTCCGCGACACCCACGCGAGCACTCCGCTCAGCACCGGGCCGGTGCAGGGCGCCGCGAGGAAGCCGGAGACGCTGCCCATGAGGAAGGCGCCGATGACGCCCCCGCCGCCCACGCTGTTGAGCTTCATCGCCAGGCCCGACGGCACCGCCAGCTCGTAGGCCCCGAACATCGACAGGGAGAGGATGAAGAGGAAGCCGGCGAGGAAGAGCACCACCCAGCTGCTGCCCAGGGCCGAGCCGAAGGCCTTGCCCGACATCGCCGCCGCCACGCCGAGGGCCGCGAAGACCGCCCCCATGCCGACCACGTACGCCGTGGTGAGGAGGAAGGCCCGCCCGCGGCTGTCCGCCTGCCGGGCGCCGAACACCCCCACGGTGATGGGGATGAGCGGGTACACGCACGGGGTCAGCGAGGTGAGGAGGCCGCCAAGGAAGACGACCCCGGTGGCCACCCAGAGCTGCCCGCCGTCGAGCAGGCCCGCGGCGTCGAGCGACGCCGACGGCCCGGTGGGCAAGAGCTCGGGGACGAGGGCCAGGCTTATCGCCGCCAGGAAGCTGATCCCGATGATCCGTGAACGCGTCATGAAGAGCCCACTCTATATGCTCTGAGCGCCGAGGCGGTTTCAAGGGTTCTGCTCGGTGGGCCGGGGAAGAGGACCCGTGGTCGGCACCCTTCGGCGCCGCTCAGGGTGAGCGGTGAGACCGCACAGGGCGAACGGTGGGACCGCCGTTCAGGCGGAGCCCGCCGGTGCCTGCCCCTCCTCGCCCTTCTTCCCCGGCACCTCGAGCCCCACCGATCGAGCGAGCCCCAGCACGCCCTCCACCGCCGAGGCGATGTAGCCGAAGGGGTTCGCCCCATCGACGGCGGTGACGTGCACTTCCCCCATCTTCTGCTGGAAGGCCTGCGCCAGCTCAGGGAGGCGATTGGCCACGGCGAGCTGAATCACCTCCGGCGACAGGGTGTTGTCGATCTCCTTCTTCCGGGCGGCGTGGGCGAGCTCGAGCTCGTTGAGCAGCCGCTGTCTGTGCACCTCGACCTCGGTCGTTTGGGCCTCGATCTCCGAGAGCCTCAGCTTCGCCTCCGCCACGTCGGCGCGGGCGCGGAAGAGCTCCGCGGCCTGCGCCTCCTCGGCGAAGCGCGCCGCATGCCGGGCCTGCTCGGCCAGCGCCGCCAGCCGGGCCGCCTCGACCTCGGCCTTCCGCGTCTCGTGGAGCAGCGCCGCCTGGGCCGATTGCGCGTCGAGCGCCGCGCGCAGCTCGGCCTGCTGCTTCGTCTGGCGCACCTCCTCCTGGTTCGCGAGGAGCGCCAGGCCCAGCTCCCGCTCGATGGCCAGCGCGCGCGCCCGCGTGGCCTTGTCCTGCGCGAGCCGCTGCTCCTCGACCTTCGCGTCGGAGGCGAGCTTCTCCAGCCGCGCCGCCTCCTCCGAGGCCTGCCTCTGCCTTCGAATCTGCGTGGCCGCCTCGACGCGCGACAGCTCGATCTCCCGCTCCGCGGTGGCCTCGCCGAGCTTCACCGCGCGCTCCTTGGCCAGCTCCGCCTCGCGCGCCAGGCGCTCCTGGTCCTGCCGGAAGCGGGCCTGCATGTTGGCGAACACCTGCGCCGACTGCACCCGCACGTCCTGGATCTCGATGGTGTCGACCACCAGGCCCCACCCTCGATCGGTGCCGTCCTCGACCCGCCCCTCGCCGGAGACCACCGGGGCGATCTCCCGCATCAGCTCCGAGGCCAGCGCGTCCTTCCGGCGGGTGAGGCAGTGCTCCACCGACAGGTTCGCGACCAGCCGCCGGGTCGCGCCGATGCACATCTCCTCCATCATCTGGGCGAGCTTCTCCTGCGCCCGCTCGGGGAAGCTGAAGTTCAACATGCGAAAGGCGATCAGCGGCTCGGCGATGCGGTAGACGACGATGCCGGTGACGCGCACCCCCACCTTCTCCTGGGTGATCTGATCGGCACAGAAGGTGAGCCGCTGCACCGTGGTCGGCACCACCGCCACCGAGTCCCACGGCCACTTGAAGATCGACGCCCCCTGCCCGCTCGTCGCCACCTGCCCGCCGCGCATGCGAATCACGAACTCCGACGGCCGGGCGTGAATCCACCCCCACCGCTTGAGCTTCTCCGGGTCCTCCTGGGGCTTGCCGCGCCGCCAGCCCTCCTCGTAGCGCGGGGCGTCGGCGATCTGGGCCTGCGGGGTGAGCTGCATCGAGCGCTCGAGCTTCGACATGGCGACCTCCCGGGTTGGTGTGCGCCCGGGCAGTGCACACCGGCCGCCCTCCAACCCCCCGAGGGATTCCGCGACGATCCGTCTCGACCGGCGCTCCACCCCGGTGCAGCTGCCCCAGCCCGGCGCGCCCTGGGCCACGACAGCGCACTGCGTCATGAGCGCTTCTGCTCATAACCTCATGGATTGACGCAACGAACCGGAACGTGGACTTGACGAGTCCACATTCGAATCGTTACAAGGACAGCAATCTGGACCTCCCCGGTCCACATTCGAGGTGCTCGTGAAGCTGCCGATCTACATGGACAACCACGCCACGACCCCCGTCGACCCGCGCGTGGTGGAGGCGATGGAGCCGTACCTGAAGGACGACTTCGGGAACGCGGCCTCGCGCAACCATCGCTTCGGTTGGGTGGCGGAGGCGGCGGTGGAGAAGGCGCGCAAGCAGGTGGCGGCGCTGATCGGCGCCTCCGACAAGGAGATCGTCTTCACCAGCGGCGCCACCGAGTCGAACAACCTCGCCATCAAGGGCGTGCTCGAGTTCTACAAGGACAAGGGCGACCACATCATCACCGTCGCCACCGAGCACAAGGCGGTGCTCGACACCTGCAAGCGCCTGGAGCGGCAGTCGAAGGAGAAGATCGACGAGCTCAAGCGCCTGCGGCTGATGGAGCTGACCGGCAAGGACGTCTCCGTCGACGAGCTCGGCACCCTGGAGATCAAGCACGAGCTCGACAAGGACCCGGTGCTCGCGCGCTGGCTCGCCGCGGTGCACGACGGCGCCCGGGTCACCGTGCTCCGGCCCAAGAAGGACGGCCTCGTCGACCTCGCCGAGCTGGAGAAGGCCATCACCCCCAAGACGGTGCTGGTCTCCATCATGCTCGGCAACAACGAGATCGGCGTGGTGCAGCCGGTGGAGCAGATCGGCGCGCTCTGCCGCCAGAAGGGCGTGCTCTTCCACTGCGACGCGGTGCAGGGCGCGGGCAAGGTGCCCTTCGACGTCGAGTCGGCGAAGGTCGACCTGGTCTCCCTCTCGGCGCACAAGCTCTACGGCCCCAAGGGCGTGGGCGCGCTCTACGTACGAAGGAAGCCCCGGGTGCGCGTCGCGCCGCAGATCGACGGTGGCGGCCACGAGCGCGGCATGCGCTCGGGCACCCTCAACGTCGCGGGCATCGTCGGCTTCGGCAAGGCCTGCGAGCTGGCCCAGGCCGAGCTCTCGACCGAGGCGGCCAGGACAGGCGCCCTGCGCGACCGCCTGCTCGCCGGCCTCCAGAAGAACCTCGACTTCCTGGTGGTCAACGGCTCCATGGAGCACCGGCTGCCCGGCAACCTCAACGTCTCCTTCTCCTTCGTGGAGGGCGAGGCGCTGATGATGGCCATCAAGGACGTGGCGGTGTCGTCGGGCTCAGCCTGCACCTCGGCCTCCCTCGAGCCGTCCTACGTCCTGCGCGCGCTCGGCGTCGAAGAGGAGCTGGCCCACAGCTCCATCCGCTTCGGCCTGGGCCGCTTCAACACCCAGGAGGAGGTCGACTACGTCGTCGATCTGGTGACGCGCGCGGTTCGGAAGCTGCGCGACATGTCGCCCCTCTACGAGATGGCGAAGGAAGGCATCGACTTGAAGAGCGTCCAGTGGTCGGCGCACTGAGGAAACAACAGCCATGGCCTACAGCGAAAAAGTCATCGAGCACTACGAGAACCCCAAGAACGTCGGCACCCTCGACAAGGAGGACCCGAACGTCGGCACGGGCCTCGTCGGCGCGCCGGCCTGCGGCGACGTGATGCGCCTGCAGCTCAAGATCCGCGACGACGGCGTCATCGAGGACGCCAAGTTCAAGACCTTCGGCTGCGGCTCGGCCATCGCCTCCAGCTCCCTCGTGTCCGAGTGGGTGAAGGGCAAGTCGACCGAGGAGGCGGTGAAGATCACCAACAAGGAGATCGCCCGCGAGCTGGCGCTCCCGCCGGTGAAGATTCACTGCTCGGTGCTGGCCGAGGACGCCATCAAGGCCGCCATCAAGGACTTCCAGGAGAAGCGCGCCAAGCGCCTCGCCGCCGGTTCGGGCGAGGCCGCCGCCGCCCCCGACGCGAAGACTTCGAGGTGAACGTCATGAGCGCCGTCGCCACCCAAGGCATCCCCTCCCTGAGCGCGCCGAAGCCCGGCTTGAAGGGCATCGGCCTGGCCGACTCCGCCGTGGAGCGCCTCAAGAAGCTGCTCGACGAGCGCAACACGCCCAACGCCGGCCTGCGCATCGCGGTCAAGGGCGGCGGCTGCTCCGGGCTCGCGTACCACATGGAGTGGGCCGAGCAGGCCAAGGAGCGCGACAAGGTCTTCGAGCGCGACGGCGTGCGCGTCTTCGTCGACCCGAAGAGCTACCTGTACCTGATGGGCACCGAGCTGGTGTACGAGGACGGGCTCCTCGCCTCGGGCTTCAAGCTCGCCAACCCCAACGCGAAGGGCGCCTGCGGCTGCGGCGACAGCTTCACGGTCTGAACGAAACCGAAGCCGGCCATGACGCACTTCGAAGTCTTCGGCCTTCCCCCGGGACCCGATCTCGACCTCGCGGCGCTGGAGCAGAAGCACCGCTCACTCGCCCTCGAGTCGCACCCCGATCGGCAGACCGCCAAGGACGCGAAGACCCGGCTGTGGGCGCTCGAGCGCACCACCCAGCTCAACGACGCCTTCAAGGTGCTGAAGGACCCGGTGAAGCGCGCGGTCTACCTGTTGAAGCTCAAGGGCGTGGACCTGGAGAAGGACGGCGAGGGCCGCGTGCAGCTCCCGCTGGAGTTCCTGGAGGACGTCCTCGAGCGGCGCGAGGAGCTCGACGAGGCCCGCGCCAGGAAGGACGTCGCTACGGTGCGCGCCCTCGCCAAGGAGATCGGCGAGCTGGCCGCCAAGGCGCTGGCCACCGCCCAAGACGCCCTGCGCCAAGAAGATCTCGCCACCGCCGCCACGCAGCTCGGGCGGGTGCGCTATTTCGGCCGCTTCCTCGAGGAAGTGGACGCCTTCGAAGAGGAGATGTCGTCGTGAGCGGCTTCCTGCAAATCCACGATCCGATGAAGCCGAAGGGGCACGTCGTCGGCATCGATCTCGGCACCACCAACTCGCTCGTCGCGACCGTCATTCACGGCAAGCCCCAGTGCCTGCCGGCGGACGAGGGCGGCGCGAAGCTGTTGCCCTCGGTGGTGCACTACTCGGCCGACGGGAAGGTCGTCACCGGGCGGCTCGCGGTGTCGCTGCTCCCCCACTTCCCCACCGACACCATCAAGTCGGTGAAGCGCTTCATGGGCAAGAGCCATGGGGACGGCGAGACGCAGAAGCTCGGAGCCTACAAGTTCGCGTCCGGCAAGGGCGTGGTGCGCTTCGAGGTCGCTGGCGGCCAGCCGGTGACGCCCATCGAGGTGTCGGGCGAGATCTTGCGGGCGCTCAAGCGCAAGGCGGAGATGTACTTCGCCGGCAGGGTCGAGCAGGCGGTCATCACCGTCCCGGCCTACTTCGACGACGCCCAGCGGCAGGCCACCAAGGACGCCGGGCGGCTCGCAGGGCTCGAGGTCTTGCGGCTCCTCAACGAGCCCACCGCCGCGGCGCTGGCCTACGGACTCGACAAGAACGCGCAGGGCCTCTTCGCGGTCTACGACCTGGGCGGCGGCACCTTCGACATCTCGATCCTCGAGCTCGTCGACGGCGTCTTCCAGGTGAAGTCCGTGGGCGGCGACTCGGCGCTCGGCGGCGACGACTTCGATCGCGCCATCGTGCACGCGCTGATGAGGGCCACTGAGCTCACCTCGCCGACGCCGTCGCAGGTGGCCCAGCTGCTCCACGCCGCCCGCGCGGCCAAGGAGCACCTCACCACCGCCACCGAGGTGGGCCTCGAGCTCGAGGGCAAGACCTTCCACTTCACCCGCGCCCAGTTCGAGGAGTGGATCGCGCCCCTCCTCGCCAAGACCGGCACGGCGGTGCGGCGGGCGCTCAAGGACGCGGGGGTGAGCCCGGCCGAGGTGAAGGGCGTGGTGCTGGTCGGCGGCTCGACGCGCGTGCCCGCGGTGCGGGCTTACGTCGCCGAGCTGTTCGGCAAGGAGCCCCTCTCCGACATCGACCCCGACCAGGTGGTGGCGTTGGGCGCGGCGGTGCAGGCGGACCTGCTCACCAACGAGGCGCGCAAGGACGAGGTGCTGCTGCTCGACGTGATCCCCCTCTCGCTCGGCCTCGAGACCATGGGCGGCATCGTCGAGAAGCTGGTGCCGCGCAACTCGACCATCCCCATCGCCCAGGCGCAGGTCTTCACCACCTTCCAGGACGGGCAGAACGCGATGGACGTCCACGTGGTGCAGGGCGAGCGCGAGCTGGTCGCCGACTGCCGCTCGCTGGCCCGCTTCACGCTCTCGGGCATCCCCCCGCTGCCGGCCGGCATGGCGCGCATCGAGGTGAAGTTCCAGGTCGACGCCGACGGGCTGTTGTCGGTGGCGGCGAAGGAGCTCTCCACCGGCATCGAGCAGAAGATCACCGTGAAGCCCTCCCACGGGCTCACCGACGAGGAGATCGAGCAGATGCTCCTCGACTCCATCGATCACGCCGAGGAGGACTTCCACAAGCGCCTCCTCGCCGAGCAGCAGGTCGAGGCGAAGCGCATCCTCGTCGACGCCCACAAGCAGATGGAGCAGTTCGGCGATCTCCTCGAACCGGCCGAGCGGGAGAACCTCGAGCGCAGCATCGGCGTGCTCGAGGCGCTGGCGAAGTCGACCAAGGACCACGCGCTGCTCAAGGCCGCCATCCTCGCGCTGGACGACTCGGCCAAGCCCTTCGTCGAGCGCATCATGAACCGCGCCATCACCGAGGCCGCGGTGGGGCACCGCGTCGAGGACTTCTAGCCGTGCCCAAGGTGCGCTTCGTCAGCCCGCTCGAGGATCTCACCGTCGACGTGAAGCCGGGGACGACCCTCCTCGAGGCGGCCGAGGCGGCCGGGGCGCACGTCGGCCACTCCTGCGGCGGCGTGTGCGGCTGCTCGACCTGCCACGTGTGGGTGCGCCAGGGCCTCGACTCCTTGCCCGCCCAGGAAGACATGGAGCTCGATCGCCTGGACTCGGCCTTCGACGTGAAGCCCAACTCCCGCCTCGCCTGCCAGGCGGTGGTCGACGGCGCCGATCTCGAGGTCACCATCACCCCCGAGTCGCTCAACGCCTGGATGGACGAGAACCCCAAGGACCGCCACGCCCTCGAGGATCAGGGGAAGTGGCCCCTGCCCTCGCGGTAGCGCTCAGACAAAGCGCGCCCGTCAGGCGTCGTAGGCGCCCTCGTCCTTGACATGGCTCGGTGCGATTCGTACAAGCTCGACGCCGCAGGATGCCCAGGTGGCGGAATTGGTAGACGCGCTAGATTCAGGGTCTAGTGCCGGAAACGGCGTGGAGGTTCGAGTCCTCTCCCGGGCACAACAAGGGGAACTGGTCGCGAGGCCGGTTCCCCTTCGAGTTTTCAGGCCACGTCCAGCCAGGCCTTGAGCTCGTCGGGGCAGGCGCCTTCGCCGCGCAGCCCCGGCTCGGGGTGAATGCGGAAGGCCACCACGCCACGCTCGGTCATCGCATCCACCAGGAGCGTCGCGGCCTGATCGTCCGGCGCGACGAAGACCGCGCCGTCGCCACCCCCTGCGCCCGACTGCTTGCCGGCACAGCCCAACAGATCGGCGACCGCGAGCATGCGCTGAAGCGCGGGGTTCGGGAGGACGCCGAGGGACGAGAGGTGCGCCTGCAAGGCCGCGAAGGTCTCCTTGGTCTCCGGGAAGGCGCCGCGCGCGAGGGCACGCTCCAGGCCGTCGCCGAGGGCGTCGGAGCGCTCCACGAAGGCCCGCCGCTCGTCTTCGCCGAACCGCGCCTCGACCTCCCGAATGAGGTGCGACGTGGAGGCGCTGGTGCCGGTGAAGCCGTAGACCAGCGGGAGGCGCGGGAGATCGGCGCGGGCGCAGTCGATGGGCGCCGAGGCGGTGAGCGCGGGGCCCAGCCGGCCGGCGTTCGACGCGGACACGAGCGCACCGAGATCGTACCGGCGGGTGCGCACCAGGCCTCCGGTGAAGCAGGCCGTGACGTCGGCGCCGCTGCCGCGCCCGCCCTGCGCACCGGCGTGGGAGAGCAGCGCGACCTTGAGCGCGTCGAAGTTGCCTTCCACGGCGCTGCGCGTGGCCTCGGCGGCGATCACCGCCGCGCGGGCGCTGCCACCGAAGCCCAGCTTGTGGCCGCCGACGGTGCGGGAGGCCTCGATGGCGAGGGAGAAGCCGTTGCGCTCGGCGCCGGCGGCGCGCAGGCCCTCGTCGACCGTGCGAGCGATGACGCGGAAGGCTTCGGGGACGGCCTCCTCCCAGTGGACGCCGGCGGGGGTGGAGACGCCCGAGAGCCGGCCGTCGGCGAGGAGGAGATCGATGCGCCGATCATCGCGGCGGCGCACGGCGCCGGTGACGCGGCCGCCCGTCGCCAGCACCCGCGCCACGCCGCCCCACAGCACGGCGTACTCGCCGCTGAGGAAGAGCTTCCCGGGCGCGGAGAGCGTGCGGAGCATCAGGCGGCACCGCTCAGGCGCAGCCCTTCGCCGACGCGCAGGGCA
Organism: Archangiaceae bacterium; assembly: GCA_037443525.1. Lineage (GTDB taxonomy): Bacteria > Myxococcota > Myxococcia > Myxococcales > Myxococcaceae > JBBIOE01. Next base: position 61,198 of record JBBIOE010000008.1, read on the forward strand.
GGCGCCGTCGAAGCCCGCCGACGGCTCCCGTTCAGGCTGAGAGGAGCGATCGAAACTCTGACGCCGTTCAGCCCGAGCGGAGTCGAGGGCCGGTCGATCCTGTCATTCAGATCGGTTCGGAGCGGGTCCTCGACTTCGCTCGGACTGAACGGTTCCCTGATCCGAGTTCTCGCCGCTCCTCTGAGCGGAGTCGAAGCCTGCCGACCTGGCACCGTTCGCCCCGAGCGGACTCGAGGGTCCCCGCGAATCGGTCCCGTCCCGGCGTGCCCTCGACTCCGCTCGGGCTGCACGGAGGAGCGAACCGGGTCCGGAGCCCGACCCAGGTCGACGCCACTCTGAGTGAACGCGAGCACCCAACTCACCGGCGAGATCTCGGCTTCCGCGTGAGCTTCGCCAGCGCCACCGCCATCGCCCCCGCGAAGCCGGCGTTCTGCTCGAGCAGCGCGAGGTTGAGCTCGAGGGTCTTCCCCTTCGTCCGGCGCACGAGCTCCTTCAGGAGGAAGGGCGTCACCGCCTTCCCGCTCACGCCCTCGCGCCGCGCCTTCTCGAGCGCGCCAGCGAGGTGCCGCTCGATCACCTTCCGCGAGAGGGCGAGCGCCTTCGGCGGAGGCAGCGCGAACACCACCCCGCCCTGCCCCAGCGCCAGCCGCTCGCGCAGCACCGCCGCCGCCTCGCGCGCGTCCGCGACCGAGTGCTCGAGCTCGAGCCCCGTCTCGCGGGTGAAGAAGCCGGGCAGCTCGTGGGTGCCGACGCCGATCACCGGCACGCCGAGCGTCTCCAGCATCTCCAGCGTCTTCGCCAGGTCGAGCACCACCTTCGCCCCGGCGCACACCACGCCCACCGGCCACCGCGCCAGCGCCGGCAGGTCCTGGGAGATGTCCAGGTGCTCCTCGACGCCGCGGTGCACGCCCCCTAGGCCCCCGGTCGCGAACACGGGAATTCCCGCCCGGGCCGCGAGCTCGCAGGTCGCGCTCACCGTCGTGCCGCCGGTCGCCCGCTGCGCCACTGCCACCGCGAGGTCCCGCGAACCGACCTTGAGCAGCCCCCTCCCGGTCGCCAGCCGCGCGGTCTCGGCCTCGGAGAGCCCCGCCTTGAGCTCGCCGTCGATCACCGCCATCGCCGCCGGCACGGCCCCCGCGGCGCGCACCGACGCCTCGCACCGGCGCGCGCACTCCAGGTTCGAGGGGTACGGCAGGCCCTGCGCGAGCACCGAGGTCTCCAGCGCTACCAGGGCCCGGCCCGCGTCCAGCGCGGCCGCCACCTCGCGAGACGTCACGATCCTCATGCCCGGCGCTTCTCCACCACGATCTGGTAGTCGGCGATCTTCTTGTCGAGGGTCGGGCGGCTGATCCCCAAGAGCGCGGCGGCCTTGATCTTCTTCCCCTTCGCGTCGCGCAACGCCTGGGTGATCGCCTCCTTCTCCAGCCTCGCGATCATCTCCCCGAGCGACCTCGGCCCGGGCGAGGCGCCCTCCTGAATCTCCGGCGGAAGCCGGAGCGCCGGCACGTCCGTCCCGCCGTTGAGCAGCGCCGTGCGCTCCGCCACGCCCTGAAGCTCCTCGACGTTGCCCGGCCACGAGTAGTCGACGAGCAGGCGCTTCGCCTCCGGCGACAACCCCGGCGGATCGCGACGGTGCGCCCGCGCGAAGTTGAGCGCGAAGTGCTCGAAGAGCTGCAGCACGTCGGGCCGCCGCTCGCGCAAGGGCAAGGTCTCGATCTGCAGCCCGCCCAGGGCCTTCGCCAGCTCGGGGTCGACCTCCCCGCGCTTCACCAGGGCGTCGACGGGCGACTGGGTGGTGACGATGAGCCGCACGTCGACCGGCTCCTCGCCGCCCTGCCGCGCCGGCGCGACCTGCTTGGTCACCAGCCGCGCCAGCCGCTCCGAGAGCTGCCTTGGCAAGGCCTCGAGCTGCAGCACCGCCAGCGTCCCGCCGTCGGCCCTGAGCAGCGCCGACGACGCGGGCGGCACACCGGGCGCGCTGGTGCGGCCGAAGATCTGCTCCTCCACCACCACCGGCGCCTTGCGGCAGTCGACCACCACCAGGGGCCCCAGCGCCCGGGGAGAGCGCGCGTGGATGTACTCGGCCATCGAGCGCCGCCCGGTGCCGGGCTCGCCCACCAGCGTCACCGGCTCGCTGCTCGCCGCCGCGCGCCGCGCCTGCTCCACCGTCTTCTTGAACTGCCGGCTCGCGCCCACCAGCACCACGCCGGCGCCGCCGCCCTCTTGCTGCCGCGCCCGCGCCGACGCCACCGCCTCGCCCACCAGGCGCCCCAGCGCGGTGATGGTCTTGAGCTCGCCGTCGCCGAAGACCTCCGGCCGCTCGGCGTAGAGCACCCCGAAGGGCGCGCCGCCCGAGGCCAGCACCGGCGCGCAGACCAGGCCGCCCTGCCGGCTGGCCTCCTTGCGCTCCAGCGCCCCCTTGGCCAGCTCGCGCGGCACGTCGATCTTCTCCGCGCCCACCACCGCCGCGGTGAGCAGGCCCTGGTCGCCGCCCAGCAGCGCCGCCGAGCGCTCGGCGTCGAGCGCCCGCCCGAGCTCCTCCGCCGCGCGCCGCAAGACCATGGCTTCGCTGGTGGCCGACAGGAGCGCCGCGCCCGCGTGGTAGAGGCCGCCGTCCGTGCCCGTGGCCGGCAGGAGCTCCTCGATGGGCTTCGCCACCAGCTCGCCGGTGGCGGCGCGATCGGTCAGCGCCGCGCGCGCCTTCGGCTCGAAGAGCACGGTGGTGTCGCCGACCTGCAGCCGGTCGCCCGGCAGCATCACCACCTCGGTCTCGATCTTCTCGCCGTTGACGACGGTGCCGTTGCGCGAGCCCAGGTCAGAGACTCGGGCCTGGCCGTCCTCGATCAGCACGCGCACGTGCCGCCGCGACGCCTTCGCGTCCTCCAGCGGAATGGTGCACGAGGGGCTGCGGCCGAGAATCACCTCGCCGTCGAGATCGAACCGCGCGCCCGCCGAGGGGCCCGTCAGCAGGAAGAGAACGGCCACGCAGCCCTCCGACTCATGCGGGGCGCTCCGCGACCAGCAGGCGCTCCATCTCCTCGGGCTCGAGCGTGCGCCCCTCTCGGGAGAGCGCGACGGCGTTGACCTGCGCGTCCTCGATCTCCACGTGCGCGCCCTTGCGCCACTCGGTGGTGGCCTGGCCGCCGTCGACCAGTCGCCCCACCAGCGCGGTCTCGTCCCACTGCACCACCTCGGCCCAGAGCTGCTCCTCTTCGGGATCGTGGTCCGGTCCCTCGGGGTGCACCTCGAACGGCGCGCGCACCAGGAAGGTGAGCGGCTCCATCAGCCCCTTGCGCTGGTAGCGCGCCTTGAAGGCCGCAAGCAGCCTCGTCGCCATCTCCAGGAGCGCCTGCGCCTCCTCCTCGGTCTCTTCCTCGAAGCGCTCGCGGTAGTTCTCGAGCACCTCGTTCATGGCGTGCTTCCCCTCACTCGTCACCACCGTCACCATGTTGGAGTGGTGCTCCTCGAAGGACTCGGGGTCGACGCCGTAGAGGTTGGTGCGCGCCTCTTCGCTCGGCACCAGCATGAACGTGGCGCCGACGCTGGTGGCGACGGGCGTACGCAGAGCGGGGCCGTGCCCGAAGGCGATCTCGTTGCACAGCTCGTGGAAGAAGGTCTCCGCGGCCGGCAGATCGTCTTCCTTGATGCCGAACATCTCGACGTCGGTGACGCCGAACTTGAGCATGCCGTGCGTGTGCACCCACAGGGTCTGGCTCGTGCCGACCTCCTGGGCGTGCACCGCGACGTGATCGCGAATGTCGAAGTCGAGCTCGGTGATCTCCTCCACGTCCTGCGGGGTGTGGAGCTTGAACGCGGTCACGTCCACCACCACGCCCTCCACCAGCTCGAGCAGCATGCGCGCCGTCCACAGCCCCTCGAAGACCGCCACGGTGCCCTGCGGCTGTCCGGGGGTGAAGGCGATCGTGTAGATGCCCTTGGCCTTCTCCAGCACGGCCTTCGACTCCGGCGTGCCGGTGAGGAGCTCCGGTGTCCACCCCACCGCATCGGCGCGCGCCTCGAAGCGCACGTCGACCCGGGTCTCGGTGGCCCGCAACGAGAACAGCGCGTCGCCCTCGCCGATCACCACCTTCACGTCGTCCGACTCGAAGGCCTCGCGAATCGCCTCCTCGGCGATGGGCACGGTGCTCGAAGTGGCGAGGAGGTAGACGTCCTTCATCGTGAGGGCGCTCGAGCTCGTCCGGACGGCGAGGTCACAGGTGCTTCTCGATCTGGCGGAAGAGATCCACCCGGTCCACCAGGTTGGTCAGGTAATCGAGGGTGTCCGTCGGGAGCACGAGCACGGGCGACATCTTGTACCGCGCAAACCAGTCTTCATACAGACCGTTGAGCCGCTTCAGGTACGCCGTGGGAATGTCCTGCTCCATCTTCCGCCCCCGCAGGCGAATGCGCTGCTTGAGCGTCTTCACCGGGCAGCGCAGGTAGATCATCAGGTCGGGCGGCTTCAGCGCCGCGGCCACGTTCTCGTAGAGCTCCCAGTACGTCTTCCAATCGCGGGCATCGATGAGCTTCTGGCGGTGGAGGTTCTTGGCGAAGATCTCCGCGTCCTCGTAGATGGTGCGGTCCTGCAGGGCGGTGCCGTCCTGGCGCTCGAGCTCGCGGTGCAGGCGAAACTTGTGCGTGAGGAAGAAGAGCTGGGAGCGGAAGGCCCACGTCTTCATGTCCCCGTAGAAGTCCTCCAGGTAGGGGTTGGCGTCGTTGGGCTCGTAGAACGGCTTGAGCCCGTAGCGCTTGCAGAGGAAGGACGTGAGCTCCGTCTTCCCGGCGCCGATGTTGCCCGCGATGGCGATGAACCGTTTTGACCCGGACACGAGCGGACCGTTTAGCACCGTTTGACGCACCTGCGTGCTATGCCGCGCGAGCGCCGTGTTCTGCCCTGCTCCCCACGCATGGTCCCGTCGAGCGGCCTACTCCGGGCGAGCCCTGGTGCTCGCCGCGGCGCTGGTGTCGGGGTGCCAGCGAGCGGCCGACCGAGAGGTCGACCGCGGCAACGCCGCCGCCTCGCAGGGCAAGCTCGAGGCCGCGCGCGACGCGTACGGGGCCGCGGCCGCCGCCGAGCCTGGGTCGATTCGGGCGCGGGCGCTCCTCGGCCAGGCGGTAGCCTTCGGGCAGCGA
>JBBIOE010000009.1:0-64373 GCA_037443525.1 Archangiaceae bacterium
TGACGCCCGAGTCCTTGGTGCCCAATAGCAGGCATCATGCCGGCTTCGTTCAACGCGACGTTTGACGCGGTCAGCCGCTGATACGCCGTCCGCGCGCACAGCGACCGCGTCAAACGCCTACTGGTTTTTCCCCTCACGACCAGAAGGCCCAGTCGAGCTCGTCCGCTCCGAGGCGCGGCCTGAGCGTCACTTCGCCGACTCCTTCATCTCCTGCAGGCTCGCCGTCGCTCGCGCCATCACCGAGCGCTGGCTTCCTCGCTGCCCCTGCTGCCTCAGATCCAAACCGCCTTCCCGGCGCCCGAAGACCTTCGCTCCCCTCGGCGTTGTTCTGACGCAGTAGTGTTAGAAGGTCGGCGCCATACCGCGAGGACTAGCCCGATTGGCGCGAGCACCGCCCAGCCCGCTCCGGCCCAGAGAAAGGGGAGCGACTCGCGTGTGTGGAAGGCACTCCATGGCACAACCGACACGCCGGCAGCGTAGACGCCGCCCGCGAGGAAGAGCCAGATGACCACCGCCCGAGCGAGAGCCGCCGGTCGCGCCCCCCGAAGGCTGCTCAATCCCACGCCAACGAGCCCACACACCGCCAACTCAGGAATGAACGCCGCGTAGGACGGCAACTTCAGGTCGCGCAACCCAGGGAGAGCCCCGAGCCACTGAACTCCTGGCACCCCGAGAAACTTCGCGATAGGCACGGCGAAGAGAAGCCACAGGGCAATCGTTCCCCTTGCCCGCACACGCCGCCACTCAAGCAGCGCAACGAGCGCCAGGAATAGGCAGAGTGCCTGCGTCCAGCCGAACGAGCGGTTCCATGTCCAACCTTCGATGCGACCCAGGGGAGACTGTTGGACCCGTCCCCACATGAAAGGGAAGAGGAAGGTGGCGAATGCTTCCGGCCGGAGTTTGTCTAGGCCGTGCAGCGCGTCTCCATGTGTCGTAGCGCACCGGCGGAGATAGTGCGCGAAAGGCAGCCACGCGGGCGCCGAGATGGCAAGGCCGCCCAGCGCGCCGGGGAGAAGCGCGCCAAGCGCACGCCAGCGACTCGGGCGTGCCAGGAGCACGCGAACGAGGCCGTAGACGCTGACTGCGACCAGGCCGGCGAAGAACGTCTCTGGGTGACCGGTCACGGCACCATATACGCCCAGAGCCAGGACGAGATGCCGCCAGCGCCAAGACGGGTCTCGAACCGCTCTCTCGATTCCGTACAACAGCAAGGGGAAGGTCATCGCGCCCGCTAAGAGCTCGCGCAATGGAAGGTTGAGTTGCGTTTGACCGCCCACCAGAAGGGCCGCGCTCCCAGCCAAAGCACCCTCGACGCCAACTTCGAGTTCGCGGAGGTAGAGGTAGAGGAAGATGGCCATCAGTCCCCAACCCAACAGGAGCGAGAGGTCAAACCACGCAGCTGGCAGGACCGCCTTGATGAGCACCAGCGGGTGGAAGGCCGCCGACAAGCCGTTGGAGGAGAATGGTTGACCGATGCCCTGGAGTGGATTCCAGAAGGGAAACTCGCCCTGCCTGAGGCTGAGTCGTTCAAATCCATCGAGAGCTAGACTGTTCGATGCCGCCTCGGGATCATTCGTCGTAGTCCAATCGGGTCGCGGTCCCGAGTACCACTGGCCCCAAATTGAAAGCGTGCGCCCGGCAAGTAGCTCGCCGTTCACGGCCAGCAGAAGCACGATGAGGAGAAGCCAAGGCCTCGCCGCGCACCACCCCCACATCCGCGAAGATCTCGCTCCGCCAGAACCCGACTTTCCCTCCTCAATCGCCATCACACCCCCGAACGGACTCTGCGCTCGTCACTCGCTTCCGATAGGCCCACTCTTGTTGACACAGCCACTGCTCAATTCGATCCTGAATGGTCTCGGCGCCAAGGGCAAAGTTGAGGAAGAACAACCCCCAAATCGCGACGTTGGCTCGGAGACGGGGACAAGTCCAGGGCAGCCTGAGGCAGGGAGAGGGTGGTTTGGCTGAGCTCGGCGGGCGTGGTCTCCATGATCGCGTCGGCGGCGATGGCCCGCTCGGTGGGCGCGAGCAAGAGCCACCGCCGCGGCGTCATGGCCGAGAGGTAGCGCTCGGCACCGTCATGGGCTTCCCCTCCTGATGAATGAGCGGTCGACCAACGCGGCAAAGCCTGAGCAACTCGGTAGGAGCTGGCGCGCGACGCGTGGAGTTCGCGCCGCCGTGGGCTTGACTCGGGCGCCATGCGTGACGCCCACGACCGCCTCGTCGGGCTCCTCGCCGTCCAGCTCGGCCTGAGGTCGAGCGACGAGATCGCGGTGGATCTCCTCGTCGCCCGGCGGGAGGGGCGTCCGCTCGCCGACGTCTGGGCCCTTCCCGCCGAAACGCGAGCCCGCCCGGCGCTACGCAAGCGCGGCCGACCTGGCGAGGGACCTCCAGCGGTGGAGCGAGGGCCTCACCGTGAGCGCCCGCGAAGTACGGGACGCTGGAGCTGCTCGGTCGAGCCTTCATGCGCCACCGGATCGCCGCGACGCTGGTGGGGAGTCTCCTCGTCACGCTCGTCGGCGTCGTCACGTGGTCGACCCTGCGCATCGACGCCGAGCGCAGCGAGGCCCGCGCGCTCTCCCGGCTCGTCCTCGAGGAGGTGTCCACGGGCCTCGGCTCGCTGCCCGGCGCGGGCGATGTGCTGGAGAAAGTGGTCGAGCCGTCGCTCGCTTTTCTACCTGAAGGACGGCCGTGCGTTGCGGGTCGACGAGCGGCCCTTGGTGGCGCGGTGCCGGAGCAGCCGAAGGCCTCCCTCGGACGGGCCACGGCCTGAGCGTCAGGCGCTGGGCCTCGGCCGGGTGCGGTGCGCCGCCGAGTCGAGCATCAGCAGCTCGCCGATGTTCTCCGGCGTGAGCATGCCGAGCACCGCGCCGTTCTCCAGCACCACGATGGAGCCGCCGCCCGGCCCCTCCATGCGCCCGATGGCGCTCTCCAGCGTCTCCGCCGGGTCGGCCACCTGGAACTCCCGCCGCATCGCCTGGCGCACCGGCAGGTTGTCGCCGTGGTGCGAGAGCCCGCGCACGATGTCGTCGCGGGTGAGCACGCCCACCAGTCGCCCGTTCTCCATCACCGGGAACTCGTGCTGGAAGCCGGCGAGCATCAGCGCCACCGCCGTGGACAGCGGCTCGTCGGGCCCGAGGGTGCGGAAGTCGGTGATCATCGCGGTGCGCACCGGAATGCCCTCCAGCGCCGTCTTGAGCTGCACCTGCGCCGACTCCTGCTGCGCGCCCATCCACACGAAGAGCGCGATCAGCACCAGCAGGGGGTTGAAGAAGAGGCCCAACAGGCCGAGGAGCAACGCCATGCCCCGCCCGATGCGCGCCGCGATCTGGGTGGCCCGGCCGTAGTCGAGCCACAGGGCCAGACCCGCGCGCAGCACCCGCCCGCCGTCCATGGGGAAGGCCGGGAGCAGGTTGAAGACCGCGAGCGACACGTTCACGTACACCAGCTTCGGCAACAGGGGCGCGCTCACCGCCATCGTCTCGGTGGGATCCAACGTCCCGCCGGTGAGGAGCACCAGCCCGGCGAAGAGCATCGCCAGGGCCACGTTGGTCGCCGGGCCGGCCAGCGCCACCAGAAGCTCCTGGTGCGGCTTCTCCGGCACCTTCTCCAGGCTCGCCACGCCGCCGATGGGCAGGAGCATGATGCCCTTGGTGCGCACGCCGAAGCGCCGCGCCACCAGGGCGTGCGACAGCTCGTGAATCACCACCGTGGCGAAGACCGCCAGGAGCAGGAGCGTGCCGTTGACCGCGCCCACCACCCCCTGGCCGCTCGCCAGGTGGCTGATCACCACCCAGGCCAGGAGCAGGAGGAAGGTCGCGTGCACCGAGATGCGGATGCCGGCGATGCTGCCCAGCGGGAAGGCCCAGCGCGAGCGCGGCGGGCCCGATGCCGGGCGAGGGGCCGACGACCGCGGCGCGGACGGCGTCGGCCGGGCCTCGAGCGGGCTCATGGCCGGGCCTCGCGCTCTCCAAAGGGGACACGGCTCCTGGATGCACGGCTCATGGGGCGGCTCCTGACTCCACCGTCAGGGGTGCATCGCCTACGCCAGCAGGGGCCGTGTCGCGGGCCGGGGCTCACCGCACGATGTGCGTGCCCCGCGAGCGCCGCGACGGATTTGCCCGGCTCCTCAGCGCTCGAAGCGCGCCAGCACTTCGGAGGGGATGGCGCCGAGGTGGTAGCCGGTGACGACGCCCGCCTGCACCTCCACGGTGCTCGGCGTGGCCATCACGTTCAGCGCTCGCGCGAGGTCCAATTCCTTCGTGACGTCGATGGCGAAGACGCCGTCGTTCTTCTTCTGCAGCTCGCGGATGCCCGGCGTCAGCGTCCGGCACGCGGCGCAGGAGGGGCTGAAGAAGTAGAGGAGCGCGCGGTCGTGACGCGAAACCTCGTGCCCGAGCGCGCCGGGGAGCGCCGGTACCTTGGCGCCGAGCCACGCCCGAGAGCGCTGCCGCGCCAGCACCTGCAGCGCGATCATCAGCGCCACGAAGGCGACGGCGAAGAAGGCGACCAGCGTGCCGAGCTCGTGCATGACGGGTCTGAGCGAGCCCGCGCGCGGAAGGGTTCAGCGCGCCGGCGCGGGCGAGCGCTTGGTGCTGAAGCCGAAGAGCGTGTAGGCGGGGCAGCTCCCGACGGCGCCGGTGACCAGCGGCAGGAGGCCGGCCCAGCCCCAGGGCGTGTGCGGGCCCACGAAGGCGAGGCTCAGCAGGCCTGCGCCCAGCACCATGCGGATGAGGCGTTCGGCAAGCGCTTCGTTGTTGGGAAACAGCTTCTCGAGCACGGGGGTTCTCCTCCTGCCGGTGAGACCACCCTCGCTCGAAAAGGGTTCAGGACCCGGCCTGGGGGCGGGCGCGCAGCGCGAAGAAGAGCGCGAGGTTGGCCAGCGCCAGGGCGAGGAGGCCGGCGAGGCCGGTGACGCCGACGGTGAGATCGTCGCCGCCCTTGGAGAGCTCGACCGGGAAGCCGGCGAAGGCGTTGAAGCTGCCGTGGGCCAGGGCGGCGGCCAGCACCGACTTGCCGCGCACGCGGACGGCGCCCAGCAGCGGGGCGAGCAGCACCGTCATCGCGGTCATCATCGCCACCCCGGCCAGAGGGTGCTGCGGGTAGTTGTAGCCCTGGAGAACCAGCGCCGCGTGCCACGGGCCCCAGAGCGCGCCGATGAGCCACGAGCTCCTCCAGAAGCCGAGCGGCGCCAGCTCGCGCTGGAGGAAGCCGCGCCAGCCGAGCTCCTCCCCGAAGGCGGCGATGGCGTTGATGGTGGCGCCGGCCACGAAGCCTTGCATGAGCTGCGCACCCACCAGGGTGGGCAGGGAGATGGAGGCCATGCGCTCCTTGGCCTTGGCCAGCTCCTCGGCCGGGAGCTTGTCGGCGAAGCGCGCGAGCAGGTCGCCGGTGTCCTGGATGAGCGAGACGCCGGGAAAGGCCAGCCCGATGAGCAGGGCCACCGCGGCGATGGCCAGCGGGCCGAGCCAGCCGGCGACCCACCAGGGGTTCGGCGAGAAGCGCAGGTCCAACGACTCCTTGAGCCGCGCGCCGCGGCGCAGCTCGACCACCACCGCCCCGAGCGCGGGGAAGAACATGTAGGGCACGCCGATGGCGACGGAGGTGACGGGCCCCAGCCGCACGCCGGCGGCATAGGCCAGGCCGGCGAGGCCAAAGCTGCCGCCGAAGGCGATGAGGAGGAACAGCGCGAGGTCGGCGCGGGTGGTCGGGCGAGGGGGAGGGGCGGGCGTCACGGGCGGTGACTTAGCGCCGGGCGGAGGCGGGGGCACGCATCCTCAGGGGCCGGCGCTCGTCGCGCAGGCATTCGCCCGAGGTCGCCGCGCCCAACGGGAGGGAGGGAGGCGCCCGGAGCACGGGCCTCACTTGGAGCTCGGCGGCTTCCGCACCGCCACGCACCGGGAAGGCACGCGCGGCGCCGCGCTCTCCAGCGCGCCCAGCCGCACCGACGAGCCGTCGTCGCACTCCGCCCACACCGCCCCCTCGGTCGCGCCGGAGACGCTCAAGGACTCGAGCACCAGGGTCGAGCCCGAGAGCACCGAGACCCCCGGCCCGTGGGCGCCGCGCACGACCAGCGCGCGCCCGCTCACCGTGGAGGCGCGCTCCACCACCAGGCCGCTGACGCCGACGCGCTCGGTGGTGACCAGGCCCAGGGCGATTCGCGAGAAGGTCGACGCCAGCACGCCGCAGCCCTGCGCATCGGAGACGCGCACCTCGTCGAGCTCCACCTGGCTGTCGCGCACGCTCACGCCGTCGCCCTCGCTCTGCGTGCCGTCTAGCCCGCGAGCGTCGCGCACCCCGTCGATGGTGACACGCCTGAGCGTGGCCTTCGCCTTCCGCACCAGCACGCCGAGGGACTGCACGTCCCTGAGCGTGGCGTCCTCGAGGAGCGCCGACCCGCCCAGCACCTGAATCGCGCCCTGAACCCCCGGCGTCTCCAGCGTGAGGTGCGACAGCCGCGAGTCGGACTGCACCAGCGCCACCGCGACCAGCTGCGGCCGCCTCACCACCAGCCCGTCCACGAGCACCGCCGCGCCCGCGCCCGTCTGGAGCCCGTACTCGTGGCCCTGCACCGTCGCGTGGACGAGGGTCAACGCGCCATGGGCCACGAAGAAGGCCGGACCTCGCCCGGCCGCCGCCGAGACGTCCACCAGCGTCGCCGCGCCGCCGAGGACACGCACCGGCTCGGTGATGCCCTCGAAGGTGGCGCCCTTCAGCTCCAGCGTCGCGTCCCGGCCGTCGACGCCCCGCCTGAAGCCGCCGCGGAACACGCCGCCGTCGAGCCGCACGAACCCGCCGCTCGCCGCCACCGCCGTCGTCCCCTCCACCGCGCCCTCGAACACGCAGCCCGTCATCGACGCCGCGCCGGTCGCCTCCACCACCACGCCCGCGTCGCGGTGCCCGGAGAAGTGCACGCCCTCGAGCCCCACGCTCCCGGTGACGACCAGCCCCACTCCGCCGCCTTGAATGGACAGGCCCCTGAGCGTCGCGTTCCGGGCCCGGAGCACCGCCACCGGCCCCTCGCCGTGGAGCACCACCGCCCCCTCGCCGATCAGCGTCACCCCGTCCGGCACCACGAACGGGCCAGGGTAGAGACCGCTCTTCAGGTGCAGCTCCACGCCGGGCAACAGCTCGGTGGGGATGGCCCGAAAGGGCCGGGCCTCCGACCCGTCGCCGCCGGGGCCGGCGAAGGCGTCCACCCAGCTCGCCCTCGGGGCCTCGGGGAGGGGCGCGGCGGGCGGAATGGCACGCCCCGCGCAGGCCGCGAAGAGCCCGAGAAACAGGCTCCAGCGCCGATCGCGGCGTGCCCCGGGCTGATCGGCGGGGCCGGGATTTCGCGACGAAATCCGCGCGCTTGGCGGCGCCCGCTGATCGCGCCGAGATCGAGACAGATCAGACATGTTTAATTCTGTCCGCATGTCTCGTCTGGCATTGACGACGGAGATCTCGCTTTGGTACTTCCCGCCGTCGCGCGGCGCGCCGCGCTTCCCGGAGGGGACACGACAGATGACGAAGGCAGACCTGGTTGAGGCCGTTTCTCTGCAGACCCGCATGACGAAGAAGGCGGCGATGGAGCTCATCGACGTGGTCTTCGACAACATCGGCAAGGCCGTGAAGAAGGACGCGCGGTTCAGCTACCCGGGCTTCGGCACCTGGAGCATCCGCACCCGCAAGGCGCGCAAGATTCGCAACCCTCAGACCAACGAGATCATGAAGCTGAAGGCCACCAAGACCATCGGCTTCCGCCCCGCCAAGGAGCTGAAGTCCACCCTCTGAGCTTCGACGCCCGACGAGGGTGAACGAGGTCTCCACACCAAGGGCTCCGGGCGAACGTCCGGGGCCCTTCGTGCTTCGGAAGGCTCGCGCCACCGTCACCCCCCCAGGGACTTCGGCTCTCCCACGCCCTCGGCGCCGTAGCGCCGAATCAGCTCCGCCTCGTCGAGCCCGCGCTGGCTGCCCAAGAAGAGCGCCAGCTCGCCCGCGTCGAGGAAGTAGAGCCCCTCGGTGGTGAAGAGCGACACGAACAGGCCCGGCGTGGCCCCCAGGCGCAGGCCCCGGCAGTGCAGGAAGTAGACGAGCTTGGGCAGGCTCTTGTGGAGCAGGAACGCGTCGGGGTCGAGCGCCGGCAGGGCGATCTCGTAGCTCACCGACTCGCGCCCGCCCTGGGCGCGCGCCTGCCGAACCCGCTCGATGGCCTCGTTGGCCTGGGGCGCCGAGGCCCGGTCGAAGGCTCGCGCCATCACCTGCGAGACCACGCTCATCGCACCACCATCGCGTTCGCGCCGCCGCTCGACGGCGTGGGGCGCCACGGCTTCAGCACCGCCTCGGGATCGAGCGGCAGCGAGTCGCGGCGCACCTCGAAGTGCAGGTGCGGCCCGGTCGCCATGCCCGTCATGCCCGCGAGCCCGATCAGCTGGCCCTTCTTCACCTGCGCGCCCGACGGCACCGCCACCACGTCGAGGTGGCCGTAGCGGGTGAAGGTGTTGGGGTCGTGCTGCAGCTCGACCTCGCGCCCGTAGCCGCCGTTCCACCCCGCGTAGACCACCGTGCCGGCCTCGGCCGCGTAGACCGGCTGCTCCGGGTCGGCCATCAGGTCGATGCCGGCGTGAAACTGGGCCTCGCCGCGGATGGGGTGGGTGCGCTCGCCGTAGGGGCTCGTCACCACCACCGGCGCCACCGGCCAGGCGAAGGCCGAGAGGTTGGCCTTCTTCGGCCGGGTGGCGAGCGCCACGATGCGCGCGTCGAGCAGGCGCACGTCGCAGCGAATGCGCTCGGCCAGCACCGGCGGCACGTCGCCGAACAGGCCGCGATCGGCGTCCACCGCCGTCTGCAGCGCGAGCCGCGCCCGCGCCGCGTCGAAGGGCGAGGCGCGCTTGAGGGGCCGATCGAGCTCCCCCTCCACGGCGAGGAGCACCGAGCTCCACGCGCCTTGCATGCGCTGGGGCATCGGGGCCCCCGGCCGCGTCAGGAGCCGCGAGAGCTGCGCCTCCCGCTCGAAGCGCTCCAGCGCGCGGGCCAGGGCGGGCGACGCGTTGGGGTCGTTGGGCGTGCGCGCGGCCTTCTCCGCGCCCTCGGCGCGCGCGTCGGGCCAGCCGGTCGTCTCGTCGAAGGCCTCCTTCGGCTTCGGCGTGACGGTGGCGCACCCGGCGCTGATCAGGAGGAGGACGGCGCAGCCGCGCATCGCCCTCGAAACTAACCCCAGAATTCACCTCCGTCGACCACGCCTCGCTGGTCCCTCCGCCCGATCCCTTCGTTGCTCGGCGGTCGTGGGCCCACCAGCCCACTCCCTTCTCGCGCCTCGGTCTCTGGCGAAGGTCCGGCGCGATCCGCGGTCCACGGAAGTGAACTCCGAGGTTTGCAGGCTGACCGCGCCCTGCCAGCGAGGCTACCGTCGCCGGCCATGGCACGTGAGTCCCTGTCGGATAAGTCACGACGCGCGGGTCGAATCCTCGACGCGCTCGAGGCGGCGATGCCCGAGGCGGCCATCGAGCTGCGCTACCGCACTCCCTTCGAGCTCTTGGTGGCGGTGCTGCTCTCGGCGCAGACGACGGACAAGCGGGTGAACCTGGTGACGCCGGCGCTCTTCGCGCGCTTCGCGACGCCCGAGGCGATGGCCGGCGCGGCGCTCATCGAGGTGGAGGACCTGATCAAGACGGTCGGCCTCTTCCGCACCAAGGCGAAGAACCTGGTGGCGCTCGGCGGGGCGCTGGTGAACGAGCACCGCGGCACCGTGCCCACCACGCGCGAGGTCTTGGCCACGCTGCCCGGCGTCGGCCAGAAGACGGCGGGCGTGGTGGCGATGCACCTGGGCGGGACGCGCGCCTTCCCCGTCGACACCCACGTGCACCGGCTCTCCGGGCGCATGGGGCTCTCCAGCGGGAAGACGCCCGACGACGTCGAGGAGGACCTCCAGAAGCTGGTCCCCGAGGCGCGCTGGTTTCAGGGGCACCAGGTGCTCATCTGGCACGGGCGCCGAGTGTGCTTCGCCCGCGCGCCGGCGTGCGGGACGTGCGTGGTGGCGAAGCTGTGCCCGAAGCGCGGCGTGTGAGCGTCACGGGATGAAGGGGTAGTGACCGCCGTCCCAGCTCCTGAAGCGGGGCGCGCAGAGCCGGAACACGTCGGTGGCGGAAGTGGTGAAGGCGCTGGGCGGTTGAGCGGCGCTCGTGGAGCCGTACTCGAACCCGCCGCCGTCGGGGTAGCGGGCGTGGATCTCCGCGCCGTGCGTGACGCACTCCCACGCGGTGAGCTCGGCGGAGGAGTGGCACGCCGCCGAGAACAGGGGCGACCACGCGTCCCGGGTGGTCTCGACGGTGCCGAGCGCGACGCCTCCGTCGAGCCACGTCGCCGCGACCGAGCAGGACACGCTCGTGACGCCGCCGTCGCGGCTGACGGCGTGAAGGAAGCGGCACTTCCGCTGGAAGTCCGGGCTGCACTGCCAGGCGGTCAGCTCGAGCTCGACTCGGCCCGAGGGCGGCGTGGCGCACGGCTCCAGCTCGCGACGGCAGACGCCTTCGCACAGCGGCGGCCAGACGAAGTCGCAGCGGTACCCCGCAGGACACGGGCTCAGGGAGGAGCAGCGGGAGCAGTCCCACGAGCAGGCACCGAGGTGGCACTCGGCGCCCGGTTCGCAGCCACAGTCCGACGCCCGAGGCGGCAGCTCGACCCCCGCGTCCTCGCAGGAGTCGAACAGCGGTCGCTCCGGGCCCGCGTCGACGGCTGAACGAGGCCCCGCGTCGACCGAGGCGTCCGCTTCATCCCTCGCTGCTGGTGAGGGGCACGCCGCCGCGGCGAGCATGACGGCCACCAGCCCGAGGGGCGGCTCCCTCGACGAGCGTCGCCGTCGAACCCCACCTCGTCGCTTCTGCCGAGTCACCCGCATCGCCCCCAGACGTCTCGAGTCGGACGTCCGCGCAGCCTACGCCTGGGCGGTCGGTCGCTCCAGGGAGCGAGCGGCGACGCGTGGGCCTCACGCCGCGCGGGCCGCCCAGCCCACCAGCCCCGCGGCCACCACCACCGCCGGCTCCGGCACGCGCTTCAGCTTCACCAGCACCGCCAGCGCCACCAGCGCGACGGCCACCGTCACCGCGTCCACCAGGGCCCGCCGCCCGAGCACCACCGCCGCGCCCACGATGGCCCCCGTGGCCGCCGCCGTCACGCCGTCGACGAAGGCCTTCACCCGCACGTTCTTCGCCAGCCGGTGGAAGTGCGGCGCCGGAATCACCGTGAACAGCCAGCAGGGCAGGAAGACGCCCGCGGCGGCCGCCACCGCCCCCAACGGGCCTGCCACCAGGTAGCCGATGAACGCCACGGTGATGACCACCGGCCCCGGCGTCGCCATGCCCACCGCCACCGCGTCGAGGAACTGCCGCTCGGTGAGCCAGTGGTGCTCGTTCACCACCCCGCCGTGGAGGAAGGGCACGATGGCGAGCCCGCTGCCGAAGACGAAGCTGCCCGCCAGGGCGAAGTACCAGAACACCGAGGCCAGCGTGGAGAGCGAGGCCGGGACACCGAACCCCGTCACCAGCCACGGCGCCAGCGCGCTCGCCCCCGCGCGCCGGCCCGGCGGGGCGCGCACCAGGAGCACCAGCACGCCGCTGGAGAGGAACAGCCACACCGACTCCGCCTCCGTCCAGGCGGTGAGGACCGCGCTCCCCCCCGCCACCACCCAGAGCAGGCGGTCGCCCGCGACCGAGGTCGACAGCAGCCTCCACGCGCCCCGGGCGATGATGGCGATGACCGCCGCGCCGATGCCCAAGAAGACGCCGCTCATCCAGGCGAGGCCGCCGAAGCGCAGGTAGAGCACCGCCAACGCCACCACCATCGCGAACGACGGCAGGACGAAGGCGAACCCCACCAGCGCCGAGCCCGGCACGCCTCCGTGCACCCAGCCCAAGTACATCGCGAGCTGCGCCGCCATCGGGCCGGGCGCGAGCTGGGCCAGGGCGAAGCCCTCGCGGTACTCGCCCGGCGTGAACCAGCCCCGCGCGTCGACGAGGTCGCGCCGCATCGCGCCCGACAGCGCGATGGGGCCGCCGAAGCCGAAGGTGCCGAGCCCGAGGAAGTAGCGCACCAGCGCAAAGAGGGTGGGGCGCCGGGTTTCGACGACGGCTTCGCTCACGCCATGCCGCGCCAGGCCTGGCCCAGCTTCTGCGCGCGCTCGAGGCGGCGGTTCACCTCGTCCCACTTCACGTTGGCGAAGAACGCGTCGAGGTACTTCGGGGCCGAGGCGCCGAAGTCCATCTGGTAGGCGTGCTCGTACATGTCGAGCACCAACAGCGGCACCGCGGTGGCGAGCGTCTGGGTGTGGTTCCCCGAGGAGAAGGTGCGTAAGCCGCCGGTGTCGAGCTCGAACCCCAAGATGGCCCAGCCGCTGCCGCCGCCCAGGCCCACGCCGGTCATGCGCATCTGCTCCTCCCACCGGCTGCTCGAGCCGTAGGCCTCGCCCAGCGCCGCCTCGATGGCGCCGGAGCGCTTCCCGTCGCCACCCAGGTTCCCGAAGTAGGCCTCGTGGAGCGTCTTGGAGTTGCGGAAGGTGAGCTCCTTCTCTCGCAGCGCGGCCACCACGAAGGGCGGAGTGTCTGAGTTGATGCGCGCGAGCTCCTTCTCCACGGAGTTGAGGTTCCGCACCGCGCCCGCGTAGTTGTTCGCGTGGTGCGAGGTGATGAGCCGCTCCGAGAGGCCGTTGAGCGAGCTGGGGCCGAAGGGCAGGGGGAGCACGACGTGGGTGCCGGCGAGCGAGGGGGAGAAGGGCATCGTGGAACCTCGGGAGGCGGTGGGGACGTCGGCGGAGTGGTTGGAGTTGGCGAGGTGCGCGGGCGCGGCGCAGGCGGTGGCCAGGGTCGCTCCGCCAGCCGCGAGCACCACCCGACGGGTGAGAGAGGTGGGTTCGGGCACGGCTGCTGAGGTAATGGTCTGCCCATCGCGGTCGCAAGAGGAACCGCGCGCGGCCGCTTCGCGCATACGCGGCAGCTCGGCGCGGTGGTGCCCGTGAAGACCGTCTCTGTGTCGGCCGCTTCCCCGAGGCCGGGAGGACCCCGGCTCGGCACCCCTCGACTTCGCTCAGGGTGAACGCGACGGGCCGAGGCGAGGGAAGACCGCCCTCAGAGCGCGGCCTGGTGTTCCCGCTTCTTCGACGGCTTCTCGCGGTCGGCCTCGATGTAGTCCTGGTACTTCTTCATGCGCTTGCGGATGATCTCGCGCTTCAGCGACGAGACGTGGTCCACGAACATCAGGCCCTTCAGGTGATCGGTCTCGTGCTGAATGGCGATGGAGAGGAGCCCTTCGGCGCGCAAGGTCTGCTCCTGGCCCTGCTCGTCGAGGTAGCGCACGGTGACCACCGAGGCGCGCTCCACGTCCTCGGCCTCACCGGGGATGGAGAGGCAGCCTTCCTTGTAGGTGGTCTTGCCCTCCAGGGAGAGGATCTCCGGGTTGATCATCGCCACGGCCTTCGACTCGGGCTGGCGGGGCGTGGTGTCGAGCACGATGACGTTGACGAGCTCGCCGACCTGCGGCGCCGCGAGGCCCACGCCGTCGGCCTCGTACATCGAATCGAACATGTCCTTCACCAGCGTGCGGATGGTGTCGTTCACCACCTGCACCGGCTTGGCCTTCTGCTTGAGGACAGGGTTGGGCCAAATGAGAATCTCACGCACCATACGGGTCTATCTAATGGGGCTGGACGCCCCGCGCAAAGGGCCCGAGAGAGGCCCTTCGGCGAGCTCGAGCTGAACGACTCTCTCAGTCGAGCAGGTGGCGGGCGTACTCCTGCCGCCGCCGGTCGTCCTCGAGGGCTTTGGCCGCCTCTTCGAGCAACGAGGAGACCACCTGGGCGCGCTGCTGGAGCCCCGCGTCGGGGTGGCCGGAGAACTTGAGCGGGTCGAACTCGGCGGAGAGCCGCTCATAGGCCCGCTTCACGTCGTCGGTGCCGGCGCCGCGGGTCAGCCCGAGGATGGAGAAGTAGTCGGCGTCCTGCACCTCGTCGTACTTCGCCTCCAGGCGCTTGATGTCGAGCTCCGGAGAGGGGGGCGGCTTGGGCACCGCCGGCGGCACCACCTCGATGGCTCCGAGCAGCTTGGCCACGATGAGCCCCCGGAAGGCGTGCTCGTGCTTGAGGCCCGAGGCCAGCGCCAGGTCCTCCACGGTCGCCTCGCCGTCGGCCCAGGTGAGCATCTTGCGCTCCTTCTCACCGAAGCCGACCAGCCGCAGGTCGACCGGGGTCGGGCCGGGCCGCACCAGCGCCTCGCCGCCACCCAGCCGCTCGAGCAGGACCTCCACCGGCACCGCCCGGCGAATGGCTTCGGCCAGCACTGGGAGGGTGGGGCGGGGGACCGTGACCTCGAGCGGCGGCGGCTCGTCGCCCTCGGTGAGGCGGTACTGAGTGCGGTCCTCGGAGAGCGCCTCCAGGGCCACCTGCTCGGCGGCGCGCTGCACCAGCGGCACGGACTCCACGTCGCGAATGAAGCCGCGGCCCTTCATGGCCTGGAGCTGCTCGATGGGCGCGGCGGCGCGCAGCACCCGCAGCTCCGCCTCCTGCCGGGCGTCGATGAGGCCGTCCTTGCGGGCGCGGGAGACGAGGGACTCGTGCTCGAAGGAGGACTCCGCCGCGGCGATCTGTCCCTTCTTCAGCCACAGCGTGCGGATGCCGCCGGCGGTGCCGAGCTCGAGCTTGGCGTCGGCCTGGCCGGCGACGAGCTGGGCGACGAGCTTGGAGAGGCCCTCCAGGTCGACGCTGGCGGTGCGGGGCAGGGTGATGGCCCGCTTCCCCGGCAGCTCCAGCGGCATCTCGGCCAGGTGCTCGAGCGAGCGCGCGCGCTCGGAGGCGGCCAGCGCCGTGGCCTGGGCCTTCTCTGCCTGGGCGGCGCTCTGGGTCGCGCGGCCCTGCGCCTCGGCGAGCTGCGCGGTGAGCTCCTCGACGCGGCCCTTGGCTTCCTCGAGCGCGAGCGCGGAGCGGGCGAAGTCGGACTCCAGCATCCGCTTCTCGGAGGTCGCCGTCTCCAGCGCGGCGGTCTGCCTGGCCAGCTCGGCGTCGAACGTCTCGCGGTCGGCCTTGGCCCGGGCCTCGAGCGCCTCGCGATCGGCCTTCGCCTGGGCTTCGAGCTCGGCGAGCTGCTTCGTCGCCTCGGCCTTGGCCTGCGCGCCCTGGGCCTCGGCCGTCGCCATGGCCTCGAGCGCGTGCTCATCGGCCCTCGCGCGGGCGGCTTCGATGGCCTGCTGGGCGTCGCTCTTGGCGCGCTCGACCTCGGCCTTGGCCTCGAGGACCGCGTGCTCCAGCGAGGCCTTGGTCTTGGCGAGCTCGTCGCGGGCGTCCTCGGCGGCGAGGGCGTGCTCCTCGGCGTTCTCCAGCGCACCGGCGAGCCGCTCCACTTCGGCGCGGGCGGCGGACGCGGCCTGCGTCGTCTGCTCCAGCTCGCGGGCCAGCTCGTCGCGAGCGGTGGTGAGCGCACCGGCGCTCTCCTTCACCGCCGCGAGCTCGCCGCCTCTGGCCAAGAGCGCCTCGGCCTGCTCGGCGACGCGCTTCTCGAGCGCTTCGACCTTCGTCCGCAGGGCCTTCTCCTCGTCGACGGCCCCGTCGGCCTCGGCGCGGGCCTTGGCGAGCTTCTCCTCGAGCTCGGCCGCCTTCGCCTCCAGGCGCTCGCGGAGCTCCTGGCCCTTCTCCCAGTCCTGGAGCGCCGTCTTGGCGTCCTTCTCGGCCCGGGCCTTGGCCCGCTCGGTGGCCTCCAGCGTGGTCTCGGCCTCCTCGGCGCGGGCCTCGAGCGAGGACTTCTCCTCCGTCAGGCGGGCGAGCTCGGCCTCGGCCTTGGCGAGCGACTCGGCGAGCTTCGCCTCGCCCTGCTGCGCGCTGGCCTCGAGCTTCTCCAGGCGCCCCTTGGCCTGGTCGAGCTCCTCTTCGGCGGCGTCGGCGCGGCCCTTCTCGACCTCCAGCGCGCCGAGGGTCTCTTGATGCAGCCGCTGAGCCTCGGCCACGGCGGACTTCTGGGCCTGGACCTCGCGCCGGGCGTCGTCGCGGGCCTCGGTCAACTCGTCGAGCCGTGCGCGCAGCGTGTCGACGTCGCGCTGCTCGTCATCGGAGCGGGCGCCGAGCTCGGCGACCTTGGCTTCGAGGGCTGCCTTGGCCGCCTGGGCCTCGGCGAGCGCCTTCTCGAGCTGCTCGCGCTCGGAGGCGTCGGCGCCGCGGCGCTCCTCGTCGTCGGTCTCCTTGGCCAGCGCGTCCTGGCGCTCGCGCTCGAGCGCGGTGCGGGCGCTCTCGGCCTCGGCCTTGAGCTCGCGCACCAGGCCCTCGGCGGCCTCGAGCGCGATGGCGGTCTCGGCGAGCTTGCTTTCCCGCTGCGCGAGCGTCTCGGCGAGCGCGTCGGCGCGGCGCTCGTGCTGCGTCAGGCGCAGGCGGAGCTCCTCCTGCGCGGCCAGCCGCACCGCCTCGGACTCGTCCTGGGCCTCGCCGAGCTCGCGCTCGACGGCCTGCTGGCGGGCGTCGCGCTCGTGGGCGAGCTCCTTGAGGGCGTGGGCGAGGGCCTCCTTGGCGCGGAGGACCTCTTCGTCGGACTTGGCTCGCGCCTCGCGCTCGTGACGGACGAGCTCCTCGGCGTGCTCGGCGCGGCGGCGAAGGCCCTCGTGCTCGCCGTCGGAGGAGGCGGGGCTCGAGCCGGTCGTGACGGCGGAGGCCTTCGCCTCGGCGAGCGCGGCCTCGGCGCGGCCGAGGATCTCCGCGGCGGTGGCGGTGGGGGCCCGCTTCTGTGTCGGCTCGGCGCGCGGCGCGGCGGGGGCGGGGGCCGGCGGCGCGGACGGCTCGCCGAAGGACTGCTCGAGCCCGTCGTCCTCGGTGGACGCGGGCGGGAGGGGATGGGCCTTGGGCGTGGGACCCTGGGTGGGGCGCAGCTCGCGGCGGCGCTGGGCCTCGGCGCGGACGTCGTCCTCGAGCTGCGCGAGCTCCGGGTCCTGGGCCATCTGCTTCAGGGTGGACTCGACCTGCGCGAGGGCGTGGGCCTCGATGTCACGGTGCAGCTCGTCCTCGATGCCGGGGATGTCGCCGAAGAGCTGACTCTCGAGTCCGTCGCTCTCGGAGGAGGCGCTCCGCGCGGTGGGGCTGGCCCGGGGCGCGGCGACGACCGCCGCCTCGGCGCGCGCGGAGGTGGTCGGTGCTTCGCCACCCGCCGCGACGGACGACTCCATGCTGGTAGAGGACGCTTCGGCCGCGGAGGAATCGGCGACGCCGGACTCGCTGCTGGCGGAGGACGCTTCGGCCGCGGAGGAATCGGCGACGCCGGACTCGCTGCTGGCGGAGGCGGACTGGGTTGCGGAGGGATCGGCGACGCCGGACTCGCTGCTGGCGAAGGCGGACTGGGGTGCGGAGGGATCGGCGACGCCGGAGTCGCTGCTGGCGGAGGAGGCTTCGGCTGCGGAGGGATCGGCGACGCCGGATTCGCTGCTGGCGGAGGAGGCTTCGGCTGCGGAGGAATCGGCGACGCCGGATTCGCTGCTGGCGAAGGAGGACTGGGTTTCGGAGGGATCGGCGACGCCGGACTCGCTGCTGGCGGAGGACGCTTCGGCCGCGGAGGAATCGGTGACGCCGGATTCGCTGCTGGCGAAGGAGGACTGGGTTTCGGAGGGATCGGCGACGCCGGACTCGCTAGCGGCGTACGCGCCTTGAGCCGCGGAGGGCTCGGCGACGCCGGACTCGCTGCCAGCGTAGGCGGCCGGGTCATAGCCTCCCTCGGCGACGCCCGACTCGCTTCCGGCGTAGGCGGCCGGGTCGGAGCCGCCCTGAGCGGCATACGGATCCGCGACGCCCGACTCGCTGCCGGCGTAGGCGGCCGGGTCGTAGCCGCCCTGAGCGGCATACGGATCCGCGACGCCCGACTCGGTGCCGGCGTAGGCGGCTGGGTCGTAGGCGCCCTGAGCAGCATACGGATCGGCGACGCCCGACTCGGCGCCAGCGTAGGCGGCTGGGTCGTAGCCGCCCTGAGCTCCATACGGATCAGCGACGCCTGACTCGGTGCCGGCGTACGCAGCCGGGTCGTAGCCGCCCTGAGCTGCATACGGATCGAACACATCCGGCGCGCTGCCGGCGTAGGCGGCCGGGTCGTAGCCACTTTGGGCCGCGGATGGATCGAAGACGCCTGGCTCGGTGCCGGCGTAGGCGGCGGGGTCGTAGCCGCTCTGGGCCGCGGTGGGATCGAAGACGCCTGACCCGCTCGCGGCGTATGCGCTCTGGTCGTAGCCACCCTGAGCCGCGGAAGAGTCCGCCACGCCCGATTCGCTTCCAGCGTACGCGCCCTGCTCGGAATCGCTCGCCGCGAC
Source organism: Archangiaceae bacterium (assembly GCA_037443525.1). Lineage (GTDB taxonomy): Bacteria > Myxococcota > Myxococcia > Myxococcales > Myxococcaceae > JBBIOE01. The sequence continues at coordinate 18,295 of JBBIOE010000009.1, forward strand.
GCCCGACTCACTCCCGGCGGTCGCGCTCTCGGCGCCACTCTGCTCTCCCACGGCCTGCGTCGTCCCGGAGTCGATCGCCGTCGCCTCGGGCATCTCCTCGGTGGCCGCGCCCTTCGCCGCGCCCGTCGGCCGGGTCGCCCGCCAGGCCTCGGGCTCGGGGTTCGGGACCTCACCCTCGGGCGCCTCGGCCTTGGGCTCCTTCGTCACCTTCCAGGCCTCGCCGGTGTCGGTCTTCCGCATCGTCTCGGTGACGGCGGCGGAGAAGCTCTCGGTCTCGAGTGGGAGCGGCTCGACGCGGTAGGGGAAGCCCGGCAACGTCTCGCCCAGCAGCAAGACGTGCAGCAGCTTGGCGTCGGGAGAGGCCTGCAGTTCCTCGAGCACCACGCCGCCGCGATCGCCCTCCACCGACGGCTGCACGATGACCAGCGAGGGCAGGTGGTGGCCCCAGGCGATGACGGCGTCGGCCGCGCTCGTGGCGAGCACCACCTCGAAGCCCTCGCGCCCGAGGACCCGCTTCACCGACGCGATGGTGGTGAGATCGTCCGCGACGAGGAGGACTGGCGACGCCATTCGACCCGACGTTGCTACAGGCGTGCAGCGGGGTCCAATTTCCTCCCGGGGGAGGCCCGCCCCCTGATCGGCCAGCCATCCCTTTGGAAACGGCCGACCTCGTCAGAGCATCGCGCCGGGGTCCACGTCGATGACCACGCGAATCGACGAGGGCAGGTCGGCGAGCGACGCCTCGAGCGCGTCGAGCGGCCGCTTGAGCGCGGCGTGACTCGGCCCCTTGAGCACGAGCTGCCAGCGGGTGGCGCCCTTGATGCGAGTGATGGGGGCGGGCGCCGGGCCGAGCAGCCGCACCCCGTGCGAGGCCGGCGGCAGCGCCCGCGCCAGCACGTTCCCGAGTTGCTTCGCTACCCGGGCGGTGAGGTCCGGCGACGGGCCCTCCACGCGCACCGAGGCGAGGCGGGTGCTCGGCGGCCAGGCCAGGGCGACGCGGCGCTCGAGCTCCTGCCTGGCGAAGCCGTCGAAGTCCTCCTTCAGCACCGCCGCGATGGGCGCCGCCTCGGGGTTGTAGGACTGCACCAGCACCCGGCCGGGGTCCTTTCCGCGGCCTGCGCGCCCGGCGACCTGGGTGAGCAGGTGAAAGGTGCGCTCTCCGGCCCGGAAGTCGGGAATGGCCAAGGCGCCGTCGGCGAGCACCACGCAGACCAGCGTCACCCCGGGGAAGTCGTGGCCCTTGGCGACCATCTGGGTGCCGACCAGCACGTCGAGCTCCCGCCGGGCGAAGGCCGCGAGCAGGTCGGTCAGCTTCTCGTTCGAGCTCACCGCGTCGCGATCGAGCCGGGCCACGCGGGCAGTGGGGAAGGCCGCCGCCACCTCGGCCTCGATGCGCTCGGTGCCCACGCCGAGCTGGAGCAGCGGGCCGGTGCACTCCGGGCAGGTCTTCGGCACCCCCGTGCGCGCCCCACAGTAATGACATTGCAGGCTGCGCGACGACAGGTGCAGCGTCATGCAGACATCACAGTCTTTGCATTTCACCGCCACGCCACAGACTTCACATGTGAGGAATGTGGAGTGCCCGCGGCGATTGAGGAAGAGGATGACCTGCTGCCCGGCGCCGAGGGTCTTCTGCATCGCCGCGCGCAGGGGAGGGGAGAGCACGTCGGGCTCGGTGCCGGCGGTGTCCTCGGTGCGGGGGCGCTCGAGGCGCAGGTCCACCAGTTCGATGGTGGGCATGGGCCGGTCGTCGACGCGGCGGGTGAGGCGCGCCAGGCCGTAGCGGCCCTTGCGGGTGTTCTCGAGCGTCTCCAGGGAGGGGGTGGCGCTACCCAGCACCACCAGCGCGCCCTCCTTCTGGCCGCGCACCACGGCGAGGTCGCGGGCCTGGTAGCGCAGCTTGTCCTCCTGCTTGAAGGACGGGTCGTGCTCCTCGTCGACGACGATGAGGCCGAGGTTCGGGACGGGGGCGAAGATGGCGCTGCGGACGCCGACCGCGATGCGCACCTCGCCGGCGCGGAGCTGCTGCCAGGCGTGGAGCCGCTCCCGGTCCTTGAGCGCGGAGTGCAGCATGGCCACGTTGGCGCCGAAGCGGCTCTTGAAGCGGCCGACGAGCTGCGGCGTGAGGGCGATCTCCGGCACCATCACCAGGGCGCCCTTGCCGAGCTCGAGGGCGCGCTCCACCAGGCGCAGGTAGACCTCGGTCTTCCCGCTGCCGGTGACGCCGTGGAGGAGCCAGGGAGAGAAGCCGCCCTTCTCCAGCGGCTCGGTGAGCGTCTGCACCGCGACGGCCTGCTCGGGGGTGAGGTCCGGCGGGCGGCCCTGGGCGAGGCCGTCCTTCACGCCCTTCTTGCGCTCCTCGGCCTCGATGGAGACCAGGCCCTTGGCGAGCAGCTTCTTGAGCGATTCCTTGGCGGTGGGGATGGCGTGGGCGAGCTCGTCGACGCTGGCCTTGCCGCCGACGGCGAGGAGGTAGCCCACCACCGCGGCCTGGGCGGGCGAGCGGGAGAGCGAGGCCGGGTCCACGCCGGGGGCCACGACGGCGTGCTCGATGATCTCCACCTTGGCCGGGCGCTCGCCGGCGGTCTGGGTGAGGCCGGGCGGGAGGGCGGCCTTGAGCGCTTCACCCAAGGGGTAGCGGTAGTGCTCGGCGGCGAAGCGGACCAGGGCGACGATGGACGCGGGCACCGAGGGCGTCTCGTCGAGCACCTTGGCGATGGGCTTGAGCTTGGGGAGGACGGCGAGCGGCGGCTCGGGCGCGGGGCCCAGGTAGAAGGCCAGCGAGGTGCCGCGGCCGAAGGGGACGTGAACGCGCACCCCGGGCTGGAGCCGGCCCTGGAGGGCGGCGGGGACCAAGTAGGTGAACTCTCCGCGCACGGGCCTGGCGACGGCGATGGAGGCGTAGGCGGGGGGCGTCACGGCGAGGAGGCTTGTAGCAGGCGGGACTGACGCGCGGCCGGGAGGTTTCGGGGAGGTTCGGGGCCGCTGGCGTCCTCGCGGGTGACGCTGCGGGAGGACAGCGCGGCGGAGTAGGAAATGTGGGTCACCAGCGGCAGATGCGGTTGCAGTACCGCGGCGGCGCTCCACTCGCCTTGGCGCTCGGGGAAGCCTCGTCGTTGTTGACGTCGCTACTCCGGGGGCGCGGTCTTAGGCGACCGATTCCTTCTCGGCGCCCCAGCCGCACCGAGCACAGAGCGACCGGTACGGGTTGTCTGGCGAGAGGTCCGGGCGAAAGTCGAGAACCACCTGGTATGAACGACACGTCGGGCAGCGGTCCGGAACTCCATGCTCGTGACGGAGCAATGCCACGCCGAACATCCCCAAGGTCTCGGCGGTGGCGTCGAGCGCGAGTTGCGCGTCGAGGCGCATCGCGCTTTTCGCGTGTGTGAGCCAGTTGACGAACTGCCAGCTCGCCTTCGCTGTGCTCTTGAGCAGGGCTCGCACCTCTTCCGCGCTCGAGCCGCCGGCGAGCGCTCGGGCGATTATTTCGGCCCAGTGAACAAAGTCGGCGCGCTTCGGAGCCTCTTCACCCGGCTGCAGCATCTTCAAGTCGGCCGCGTTTTGACCGAGTTCGATGAGGCACTCGCGGCACCGCATGCCGATGGCTTGGAAATCTTCGGCTTCCTCGGCTGTGTCCAGTGACTCGGCCGCTTGTTCCCATCGTCGCCACGGCGACAGGAATCTCTGCCTCTCCGCGGTTGGGGCGTGCGACTCCTTCTGCTCGTTGGCCATCATCCGAGCCATCAAGCCCACGTGAAACGAGAGCACGTAGTCGAGACTCGGGAAGTCGGTCTGTGAGTAGAGGTTGGTCGGCGAGGTAACGACCCACCAACGTCCTTTGTCGGTATGAACGTCCCATACGTCGTGCCTCGCGCTCAGGACTCGCTCGCTGGCGACTCTCTCGAGGTGAATGACCTTCTCGTCTTGGGCCTGCCCGCGCATGTACTCGCGAATGTGTCGCTGCTGGTGCTCGGGGTCGGGCTTCACCTTGAGGCGACCCAGCGCAGTCGCCGGAACTGGACGTGGAATCACGCAGTCGCCATCAATCGGCTTCATCTTCCTAGCTTTGGCGTGCTTGGGCATGGTCACCACCGATGTCCTGCGAAGTTCCACACTGACTTACCGGATCAGCTCGGGCAAGGGCGGCTGCTGTGTCCGCCGAGGCGAATGGCCACTGGCGGCAGCCAGACCCGGGCTGTCCCCGGGTCCAGGCCTCGCGCGAAGCGAACGCCTCGACGAGCGCCGCCGCGCCGCTCAGGGCAGCGCCACCGCCGCGGTGACCTTCGCGAGGTCGAGCTGCGTGACGGTCACGCTCGAGAGCGAGCTCGTGGCGACCGTGAGCAGGTCGCCGTGGCGGTCGAGCTCGAGTCCGCCACCGACCGCGTGCACGTCGGCGCGCAGGGCCTCGACCAGGTGGCCATCGGGCGACACGGCTCCGAGGAGCAGCGCGGTGTGGGAGCGCTCGGTGTCGAGCACCCAGTCGCAGGTCAGCTCCTCCTCGCCGGGCTTCACTCCTGGGCGGGGCACGGGGCCGAAGCGCAGCCTGCGGTCGGTGCGCTCGGCGAGGACCGCGGCCCACGCCCTCCCGCCGTATTCGAACAGCTTCGGCGACCAGAGCCGCTCCTGGGTCTGCTCGGCCCGCACCTCGCTGCACGCAGGGCCGGTGTCGCGCGGCCGGTGCGAGTCACCGGGCGGTGGCGGAGGCCGGCCGACGACGGGAACCCCGGCGACCCGCGCGTGGAAGAGGGTCGCCCGCCCAGGCTCCCGCGGCGCAAGCACCACCCACGCCCCATCGAGCAGCATCGAGAGGACGGGCTGCGCCAGCGAGGGCAGGCGCGCCGTCGAGAGGGCCGACACGCGAAAGGAGCCCCGGGTCGCGCGCGGGGGAAGCGAGAGCAGCTCCTGGAAGGCGCCCTCGGGCGATCGCAGGCGCAGCTCGGCCCGCTCCCACGGGTTCTCGGCCTGCAGCAGCCACGGAGGTTCCACCGCGGCGTCCCGGTCGAACCACACGGCCTGCCAGGGGGACGAGACGGGCCGCGGCTGGTCTGGTGGGTAGAGCGGCAGTCGCTCGGGCCCGGTCGGGCCGCTGCGAACCCGGGCGAGACCGAGCTCGTAGCCGCTGACGATGCGGGAGCCGTCGCGGGGATCCACGGCGAGCTCCAGCTGCCCACCCGAGCCGGAGGCGCGCGCTCGCGTGCCGCGCACCTCGTCGACGAGGCCCGGCGCCAGCCAGGCCGGCGGCTGCTCCCGCGACTCGTCGAAGGTGGTCGCGGCCGCGGGCGAGAGGGCGAGCACCTGCCAGATGCTGGTCTGCGAGAAGAGACCGACGGCGACGGTGCGCTGCCGGGGGTCGACCGCGAGCCAGGAGCCGGTGGCGCCGCACTCCGCCGTCCACTGGCTCACCACGCGCGGGTCGTCGAAGTCGCGGCGCACGATGGGCACGGGTTTGTGGGCCAGCGGAACTTCCCGGGCGGGCATGAGCTCGGGGACGCCCACTGTGGCGCGCAACGGCGGCAGCGCGCCGACCGACTCGACGCGCACGCCCGAGGCAGGCAGCGGAGGAACGGCACTCGGCGGCGACGGGGCGACCGGCGACGGAGGGTGCGATTCGACGGCTCCGGGTTTCCCGCCCGGGCTCGGCTTCACCAACGTGCCGGGTTTCGTCGCCGCGTCCGGCTTCGTCGCCGCGTCCGGCTTCGTCGCCGCGTCCGGCTTCGTCGCCGCGTCCGGCTTCGTCGCCGCGTCCGGCTTCGTCGCCAAGTCCGGCTTCGTCGCTGCGTCCGGCCTCGACGCTGCGCCCGGCTTCGACGCTCCGTCCGGCTTCGTCGCTGTGTCCGGCTTCGTCGCTGTGTCCGGCTTCGTCGCTGTGTTCGGCTTCGTCGCTGCGTCCGGCTTCGTCGCCGCGTCCGGCTTCGACGCTGCGTCCGGCTTCGACGCTGCGTCCGGCTTCGACGGCGCACCCGGCTTCGTCTTTGCCACCGGCTTCGTCGTGCCGGCGGAGTCCGCTGTGGGGCCCGGGGCCTTGGGCGCCGCTCCCGACACCTCGGACAGCGCAACCACCAGCGCGGCCACCAGCGCGCTCATCGCACCAACTCCTCGAGCTTCGCGCGGTCGAGCTGCACCAGATGCCCCCACGCCTGCACGAAGACCTGCCGCTCCGTCGACGCGAGGCTGATGCCCGCGAGCGACCTCGAGTCGTCCGGCGAGGCCAGCGGCACTCGCAGCACCTCGCGCACGTCTCCACCCACGCCGACGAGGGCGAGCGTCGTCTCCTCCACCTCGCGCGCCGAGGCCCAATGCGCCGGTGGTGGCGGCCGACAGGGCTGGCCCGGCTGGCAGTGCGTCGCTTCCTGCGGCAGGTGACGCCAGCGACACCTCCCCCGCTGCTCGACCCACGCCACGAGGGCCCGGTCGCGCGAGAGCGCCAACACGGCGGGCGTGGACACCGCTCGGAAAGGCGAGTCCGCGTGCGACCCCTCGCGCTCGGCGTCACCCACGCCGTCGCGGCACTCGTCCCGCTGGAGCCTGGAGGACACCAGCGTGCGCTGGTAGCCACGGTCAGGCACCGGCCGAGACACCGAGAGCACGCCCTCGACCCACTCGAGCTGCGTCACCCACGCGTCGCCGAAGCGCGAGCCGGGCCGCGCGGGAAGAGGCGCCATGGCCACCACCGGCGGGTTGGGGGTGGAGAAGCGGCCCCGGGCGACGATCTCGGATCGCTCGAGCTCCGGGAAGCGAAGCCCCAGCTCCCGCGCCGCGTCTCGGTTCTCGACCTCGAGCGCCAGCCGGCCACCCTGGTCGTGAAGCCGCACCTCGAGCCCCGCCTCGATCGACCCGAGCGACGCCCAGGCGCCTGCCCTGCTGCGCACCAGCACCTCGATGGACCGGTCCCACCGCTGCAGCAACGCCACCAGCTCGTCCTCGGACACCGGCGCGAGGCTCGTCAGCCAACCGTCTGGGGGCTCCTCGCACACCCCGTCCTTCCAGAACGAAAGGAGCCGGGGCCCCGCCGCGAGGCCCACCAACCCGCCCCCCCACACCACGGGCTGGGTGAGCGCGTCCGGCACCAGGTGCACCACGCCGTCGGGCTGCCGGAGAAAGGTGACCACGAACGAGCTGGAGGCCTCGACCACCGACATGTGCACCGCCAGCGCCGTCTGCGCGCCCAGGCCCACGAAGGCCGTCTGGCCGGTGACGCGACAGGTGATGCGCTCGACCTTCATCACCGGCCCGCGGTCGCCGCCCACCTCCGGCTCGAAGCTGCACACCGGCGGCCCCTTGAGCGTCGTCTTCAGGGGGCAGGGCGAGGTGTGCATGGGAAACGGCCGCGGCGCGCGAGCGGTCGCGGCGGCGGCGGGTAGCAACGGCACCGCGGGCCCGACGACCTCGGCCACGGCGACCTTCGACGCCGCGAGCGCCTTGTCCGCGCCGGCCGACGACGCGCCGAGGGGGCCCGCACAGCCCGCCACCGCGGCCACCCAGCCGAGGCCGACCAGCATCAGGGCGCGCATGAGGGGCCGAGGTGCCTTCGCATCCACTCCACCACGCGCGGCCAGAGGTCGTTCCAGTCCTCCTCGCGCATGGAGTGCTCGGAGTCCGGGTACTCGCGGTACTCGAGCGTCTCCGGGGCACCGGGCCAGCTCGGGCGCAGGGTGTCGACGAAGGCCCAGGAGGCCTCGGAGGAGACCGTCTCGTCGAGGCCGGCGTTCTGCACGAGCAGCGGGCGGCCGGCGAAGGCGTCCCGGTGGCGAAGGGGGCTGCGGCGCTCGATGGCCGCGTCGCCGCCCGAGAGGTCGCTCCAGTCGGGCGAGCCGAGCACCGGGGCGAACGCCGCGAGGCGCTTCTCCGCGGCCGCGGCGAAGGCGATGAACCCGCCCATGGAGATGCCGGCGATGCCGAAGCGCCCGGCGCGGGGCCCGAAGAGGGCCTCGAGCCCGTCGAGGAGATCGGGCAGCTCGGCCACCGAGCGCTCGATGATCTCCACGACCTTCCCGGAGTGCAGGTCGTCCCACCGGCGTTCGCCGTGGCCCACCGCGTCCACGGCCACGGCCAACAGCCCGGTTCTCGCCAGCGCCGCCGTCTCCAGCCGCTGGACCTCCTTGGTCGCCGAGAAGCCGGGGTACAGGAGCACGGTCCCCCCGAAGCACTCGCGGCCGGCCTGGTAGGTGAGCAACAGCGGAGCCTGCCCCTCACGGGTCGGGAGGAAGAGGCGGCTCTCGCACAGAGAATCCGGCATGCGGCGGGAACCTCCACCGCGGCTCGGGAGTCGTCAACAGCGGATCAGGGGGCCGGCGGGGGAGCCCTTCAGCGCTTCGCCCGCGAGAACCCGAACGAAGCGAGCGCCTCGACGAGCACCGCCGCGCCGCGCCGGAGCCACGAGATGCTCAAGACCTCCGCGACTTCACTCGCTTCGCACCAGCCCGAGGTACGAGCTTCCGGATTCGGCGCCAGAGCACGGCCTTCGGGACGGAGTCGATCTTCAACGCCCGCACGCACTCGTCGAGACGGCCGGGTCGCTCGCCCAATCGCTCGACCGCCTTCTTCAAGTCGCGCAGCACGGCGTCTCCGTAGGCCCCGCGCGCCTTCTCGAGTGCTCGAGTGCGAACCACCGTCGTGGCGTCGAGCATCGCCAGGTCGATGAGATCGCGGCTGTAGACGGAGTCGTCGGCCCATCGGTCGGAGTTGGCGAGGAGCTTGGTGGTGGCCTGGTCGAGGGTCGTCAGCGTCGCGACGCCGCAGAGGCGGTCCCCTGGCCCCGGAGCCTCGAGCGCGACGCGCCTTTCGAAGACGATCTCGAACTTGATCTCCACCGTCCCCACGCGGACCATCGTTCGGATGCCGTGCTGGTCGGCTCGGAGCTCGCGCGCCTGTCGCAAGGCGGTGCCCGCCCGCGTGATGGCCTCGAGCGTCCCATCGGCGGTCAGCCGTTCCCGCAGCTCGCGATATCGGGGGAGCTCGGAGACGAGGAAGTCGACGTCCCGAGACTCGCGATACTCGCCGTGCCCGAGCGAGATCGCCGTGCCGCCGCCGAAGAGGCAGGCGTGAGCGGACAGCCCCGCCGGATCGAGCGCCTCGAGCAGCGCGGCGACGCGGACGTGGTGCTCGCGCTCAAACAAGCGGGCGCTCGCGCCCGAAGGCCTCGAGGAGGCGCCGCACGAGGGTGCGCTCCTTCGTCTTCATGGCCGCGCTGTCCACGTGGCGCCACTGGCGCTCGTAGAGGTTCAGCGCCTCCTCGGGACTGACCTCCGCGCCATCTCCGAGGTGCCACGCGACCTTGCGCAGTTGCGCATAGTCCGCGACCCGGATGACCCGGGGAAGCCGCGGTCGGGCCTTCGCCGCGGGCAGCGCCCGTGGAGCCTTCACCTCGAGCTCGAGCCCGAGCGCGTCGAACACCGACGCAAAGGCCCCCATCGTCACCGAGCCCTCCCCCCGCTCGATGCGCCGCAGCGTCACTCGAGACATTCCCGCGGAGGGCCCTCGAACCTCTGCCGCGCCGCCAGCTCACGCTCCCGCTCTGAGCGTCGACCGCGCCCGGTGCCTTCCGATTGCCGCCACGCGCACCTCCCGCCTCGGCAGCCCCCGAAAGGTGAGGTACAGTCCCGGGCCTCTTTCCCCACCAGAAGGAACTCCGGCATGCCCACCCGCATCGGCCAACGCCTCACCGCCACCCTCGTCGACCGCACCGTCACCCGCCAGGAGGCCGAGGAGGTCGTCGCCGCGGCGAAGGCCGAGAAGAAGTGGACCCCGGCGATGAAGACCGAGGTCGAGAAGTTCGTGGCGAAGAACGCGGCCAAGCTGGCGCCCGAGGCGAAGCAGGTGCTCGAGCAGTTCCTCGCCGCCACGCCCGCCAAGGTCGACCTCTCGGACCCGCTGGTGCTCAAGAAGCACCGCACCGAGGCCGTGTGGACGCCGGTCGGCCCCGACGCGAAGCTCTTCGTCGACGGCATCAACGCCGACGACGTCACCCAGGGCTACATCGGCGACTGCTACATGATGAGCGGGCTGTCGTCGGTCGCCGCCGCGAACCCCGACCTGATCAAGAACGCGATGCACGACAACGGCGACGGCACCGTCACCGTGCGCTTCTTCGAGGGCGTCGGCGAAGGCGGCCGGCCGAAGCAGGTCTCCGTCACCATCGACACCGACCTGCCGCTCGACTCGAGCGGCGGCCGCGAGTACGGCATCGCGCGCGACAGAGGCGAGCTGTGGGTGCCCTTGATGGAGAAGGCGTTCGCGAAGTGGAAGGGCGGCTACGAGCGCATCGGCGCCGGCGGCTCGGCGAGCGAAGTCTTCGAAGCGCTCTCCGGCAAGGCCTCGAGCTGGGACGAGATCAAGGACGTGAAGCCCGACGCGCTCTTCAAGCGCATCCAGGTCGCCACCGGGAAGCACAAGCCGGTCGCCGCGGGCACCTTCGCGGAGGACGCGAAGAACGTGAGCTACACCAACACCGGCGTGCACGGCGATCACTTCTACACGGTGCTCGGCGCGACCGAGGAGAACGGCGCGAAGTACGTGCAGCTCAGAAACCCCTGGGGCGAGAGCGAGGCCGGCAACGACGGCAAGGACGACGGCATCTTCAAGCTGCCGCTCGCCGACTTCGTGAAGCTGTACGAGAACATCGAGTTCGGCGGCTGACGCGCATGGCGTTCAATCTCGAGCAGGCGCTGCGCGACGCTTCGGTGGGCGGGGTCGTCAGCGTGCCCCAAGGCCGGTACGAGGTGAACCTGTTGGTGGACAAGCCCGTGTCCATCGTCGGCATCGGCGAGGTCATCCTCGACGGTTGCAAGGAGGGCCCGGTGCTGAGGGTGCGCGCCCAGGGCACGGTGCGGCTCGGCGGGCTGACGATCATCGGCGGGCGGACGCCCATGGCGGGCGGCGGCGTCGCGCTGCTCGAGGGCGAGCTCGAGCTGCTCCAGTGCGCCCTGCGCTTCAACGAGGCGCCGGTACACGGCGGCGGCGCGCTCTACGTCAAGGCCGGCCAGGCCAGGGCGGCGCAGTGCCGCTTCGAGGGCAACACCGGCCGGCAGGGCGGCGCGCTCCTGGTCGACGGCGAGGGCCGGCTCACGCTCAAGGACTGCCTGGTGGCGCAGAACGCGGCGCTGGAGGGCGGCGGTCTACTGGTGAAGGAGGCCGGGGCCGCCGACGCGCTCGGCTGCACCTTCGCCGACAACCGCGCGCTCGGCGAGGCGGGGCAGGGCAGCGCCCTGGCGCTCTACGGCACCCTGTCGCGGAGCCCGTCGCTCGCGCTCTCGCACTGCGTCGTCGCGGACACGAAGGCCACGGCCTCGACGGTCTTCAACTTCGAGACGCACCCGGGCCGCCTCACGGCGACGCGCACGCTCTTCCCCGAGGCCTGCCGCTCCCTCGGCGGCGACAACCTCTTCGGCGCGCCGGCCTTCGCTGGCGGTGGCGCCGAGCCGTACTTCCTCACCAGCGCCTCGCCGGCCGCGGGCGCTGGCCTCGCCGCCGCCTTCGAAGCGAAGGAGCGCGACGTGCTCGGAAACCCGCGCCTGGCCGAGGCTCGCGCGCCCGACCTCGGCGCCTTCTCCCTCGGGCGGTAGCCACTCTCCGCGACATCGTCGGCGGCCTGCGGTTGGGCGTCTTTGCTTCGACTGTCAGTTTGGACTAATCAGTAACACTTCTCAGCCATTCCTCAGGGGGTCTCATGTACATGAAACGAACTCTCCTCGCCGCGCTCCTCATGTGCAGCTCGACTTGGCTCTTCGTCGCGTGCGGGCCCCCGGTCGCCAACAATTCCTGTCAGCTGAACAGCGACTGCGCCGGCGCGCTGATCTGCAACCAGACCACCAAGACGTGTGGACCCGCCAACGGCACCGGCGGAGGCACCGGCGGGAGCACCGGCGGGAGCGCGGGCGGCGGCACCGGCGGGAGTGTCGGCGGCGGCACCGGCGGTGACACGGGCGGCGGGACGGGCGGAGGCACGGGCGGCAGCATCGCCACGTCCTGCACGCCTTCGACTGAGTGCCGCGCCGCGGCCGGTCCCTGCGACGTGGCTGAGATCTGCACCTCAGCGGGAACCTGCCCAGCCGATGCGTTCAAGGCGGCCACGGTGCAGTGCCGGACGGCGAACGGGGCCTGCGACGCCCCGGACTTCTGCAGCGGGACCTCGGCGGATTGCCCCGATACCGTGCTTCCCCTGAACACGATCTGCCGCGCCCCCGCGGGACCGTGCGACATCGAGGAGCGCTGCGACGGCGCCACCGCCGCCTGCCCGAGCGACATTCTCGCGCCGTCCACCACGGTGTGTCGCTCCGTCGCGGGAGGGTGCGACGTCGCCGAATCCTGCAGCGGCAGCAGCTCCGCGTGTCCGCTCGACGCGTTCGTCTCCGGAGGCACCGTGTGCCGCTCCTCCGCCGGATCGTGCGACGTCGCCGAGACCTGCCCCGGAGGGTCGGCCCAGTGTCCCGCCGATGCCTTCCAGCCCGCGACCACCGTCTGTCGCCTCGCCACCCAACCGTGCGACACGTCCGAGTCCTGCACCGGCGGCTCCGCGGCCTGCCCCACCGACGTCTTCTTGCCCGGGTCCACGGTGTGTCGCCCCGCCACCGGCGTGTGCGACCTGGCGGAGACGTGCACGGGCTCGAGCGGGCCCTGCCCCGCCGACGCGGTGGCGGCGATCGGCACGGCGTGCCGCTCCGCTGTCGATCTCTGCGACGCGGTGGAGAAGTGCGATGGCTCGGGCAAGGCCTGCCCCACCGACACCGTGCTGGCCCCAGGCACGGTCTGCAAGGTGAAGTCGGCCGATCCCTGTGACGTGGATGACGTGTGCACCGGCGGGACGAACTGCCCGGCCAAGGCGGCGGCCGTGGGCACCCTCTGCCGCGCCGCGGTCAACGAGTGCGACGTCGCCGAGACCTGTACCGGCAGCGAGACCTGCCCCGCCAACGGCTTCGCGCCGTCGACGACGTTCTGCGGTCCGCTCAGCAGCCCCAACGCGACCCCGATGAACTACACGGGCCCCAACACGAGCACCACCAACTGCTCCGGCGCCAACGGGTGCGGACCCGGCCTCTTCCTCACTCCGGACACGACCTGTTCCGGCACCTCGGCCGTCTGCAACAAGTGCGTCATGACGTGCCAGTAGCGCGCCTGCCCATTCCACATTGCGACCTCGATGAAGCTCGAGCGCCACGTCGGCGGCCTCTCCCTCGCGCGGAAGGTGAGCTACCTCACCCGCCGAGGGTGGGCCGAAGCCGAGGGAGAGTGGACCTGCGCCGAGCGGGCGCTCGGTCCCGTCCCCCTGAAGCGAGCCGTGCACCTCCAGCTCACCGACGACCTCTGCCGTGCGCTTGCGCCGGCGGGGTGGACGGTCGTGGGCTACTCCCCGCGGGGCTACGCCCAGCTTCAAGATTCGAAGGGAACGCGAGCGTGCTCGCTGCCGGCCGCGCTGCGCAGACAGGCGAGAAGAGAAGGGCGGCTCGTGGCGGACTTCACGTACAGCCTGTTCCTGGCGGTGATGCTGGACGCGGCGTGAGCGGCTGCAGTGGCGATGCTCTACGGCCAGGGAGGGGGGGCCGGAACACCGTGCCGGTACCCCGTGTCTGGTTCCCGACCTGGGCATAGGGTGCGCCGGTGCACGCCGCCCCGAACCCCTTTCCGCCGCCGCCGCGCCGGGTGCACGGCGGTCCCGGCACCTCGGCCTGGGTGGGCCGCCTCCTCACCGTGCCGCACGCCCTCGCCGGTGTCGCGCTGCTGGTGGGCATCTTCTTCCCCGCCTTCCTGCCGGACGCGGTGGGGAAGGAGGGGCTCTGGCTGTTGAGCATCCCCATCGCCGTCTTCGCGCTCTTCTGGAATCTCGGCGTGTGGCTGGTGGCGCGCTCGGTGTGGCTCGAGCCGATGAAGCACCGGGCGCTCTACGTGCGGGGCGAAGTCGCCGCGGGCCGGGTGCTCTCGCGGCGGCGGCTCGCGCGGAGGCCGTGGTTCCACGTCACCGTCGAGTTCACCGATGCCGCGGGGCAGCGTCGCGAGGCCGAGCTCGAGGTGCAGCCCGAAGCCTGGTTCGACCAGGTGCCCGAGGGGACACCGCTGACGGTGCTCTACGACTCGGCCGACCCGAAGCGCTGCGTGGCCTATGAGCTGGGGCGGTACACGGTCGAGGTGTGACGCCCGCCCGCGTCTGGCGTCCCAGTGAGGGTCCTGGCCAGGCTCCTTCGCGCCAGGCGCGAGATCCAGATGGTGACGACGGCCGTGGCGAGCAGCCCGACGGCGGCGAGCGCGGTCCCGAGCAGACCGGCGGAAGGCCGCTCCCCCGAGAGCAACTGGCTCGCGCTCGTCACCAGCGAGCCGAGGTACAGGTACAGGAAGGCGCCGGGAATCATGCCGAGCGCGGACCCGAGGACGTAGTCGCCCAGGGACACCCGGGTGAGGCCCAGCGCGTAGTTGAGCAGGGTGAAGGGAAGCAGCGGCGAGAGGCGCAGCAACAGCACCAGCTTGAAGCCTCCGGTGCCCACCGCCTCGTCGATGGCGCGGAACCGGGGGTGGGCCGCTACCCGCCGCTGCACCCAGCCGCGCGCGACCGTGCGACCGAGGAGGAACGCCACCGTGGCCGCCGCCAGCGCTGCCGGAAGGACGATGGCCAGCCCCAGCACCGGCCCCCACACGAAGCCGGCGCCCAGGGTGAGCACCGACGCCGGGAGCAGCAGCACCGCCGAGGCGACGTACACCCCGCCGAAGGTCAGCCCTCCCACCGCGCCGGCCTCGCGCACCCACTCCACCAGCCCGACCAGCACCCGCGGCAGGTCGGACGCGCGGAGGGCGAGCGCGACGGCGATCACCGTCCCCGCGAGCAGCACGAGCTTCACTCGCTCCGAAGTCACGCGCATGTCCCGGTCACCTCACCTGGGCGTAGAGCCGCGCCAGCGCCGCTGGTGGAGCGCCGAGGCGGTAGAGCGCCGGGAAGACGTTGACCAGCACCGTGTAGAAGACCGGCCGCGCGATGAAGCGGCGCCCCGAGACGGTGACCCGGGCCGGGACCCGGGCGAGCCTGCCGAGGCGGCGCAGCCGGAGCGAGAGCTCGAGGTCCTCCATCAGCGGTTGGTCGGGGAAGCCGCCCAGGCGCTCGAACGCCTCGCGGCGAACGAAGAGCGCCTGGTCGCCGTAGGGCGCGGTGGTGTAGCGGCTCCTCAGGTCGGCCAGGTGCAGGAGCGGACCGAGCCGTGTCGGCCGGTCCGCCACCGTCCAGGTGCGGAACGCGCCGCCCACCACGCCGGGGTCGGCGAGGGCCTCGGCCACCCGAGCCGCGGCGTCGCCGGGCAGGCCCACGTCCGCGTGGAGGAAGAGCAGGACGTCGCCTCGCGCCTCGCGCGCCCCGGCGTTCAGCTGCGACGCGCGGCCGGCCGGCGCCGAGAGCGTCCGCACGGTGGGGAGCGCGGGAATCCGGCCGAGCGTGTCGTCGGTGCTCCCGCCGTCGACGACGAGGACCTCGTCGATGCCCGCCAGGGCGGCGGTGCGCGCCACCCGGCGCTCGATTTCCGTCTGCTCGTTGAGCGTGGGGATGATGACGGACAGGCGCATCGACGTTCACTCCAGCCGCAGCGACTTCAGCGCCGAGGCCGTGCTGGGCGCGAGAAGCGTCCCGGCGTGGAGCGACCGGCTCAAGCGGCGCAGCCCCTCGACGTCGTCGACGTCGAACCAGCGCCGGATCGTCGCCACGGTCAGGCCTCGCTCGAGCAACCGAGCCCTCGTCTCGGCGAAGGTGGTGGGCGCGCTCCAGGGCAGGCCGCGCAACAGCCCCGCCTCGACGCGCCGGAAGCCGATGACGTAGAAGCCGCCGTCCTCGGCGGGCCCCAGGACGGCGTCGTGCCGAGACAGCGCCTCCCGAGCCTCTTCGAGGGCCGAGAGCGGCAGGCCCGGGCTGTCGGAGCCGACCTCCAAAATCCACGGCGACGCCGCCAGCGCGCGGCTCGCGATGCGCTCGAGGCGGGCGCCGAGATCGCCGTCTCCCTGCGGCCAGACCTCGGCTTCGCTCAGGCCGAACGGCGCCAGGTCGTCGGAGGTGGACGCCAGCACGCGGCGCGCGCGGGGAAGCTCTCCCAGCGAGCGCCAGGTGTCGTCGAAGAAGGCCCGCGCCATCGTCGCCGCCACGCCCGGCCCGAGCGCCGCCGCGAGGCGCGTCTTCACCTCGCCAGACCGGGGAGGCTTGGCGAAGACCGCGACGACCCCTGGTTCCTCGTGTGTCAACCCCACGACTCGTCCAGCGGCGGGTCAGCCGCCCCGGCTCAGGGACACCCCTGCCTTGACCAGCGCCAGTCCCCACGGCGCGCCGTGGAACACCAGGTCGAACCAGTCGATCGGCTTCACCAGCTTTCCGGCGAAGAGCATCTGGAGCTTCTCGACGATGTGAGGCGGGGCGAAGGGCGCCAGGCCAAGAGTGAGGCAGCCGATGACGACGGTGCCCCAGGGGACGGCCGCGATGGTGTCGGTGAGGGCCATGCCGCTGTGAGCCAGAAACGCCCGCGAAGGCTTCAGCCCCGGCGTCGATTTCCTCCCCACGCCCGTCGTCAGCCGCAGCAGGAGACCTTCGGCTTGCCCGGCGTCACGGGGGACACCACGAGGCCGTCCGGCGCGGTGACGACGAAGCTCGCCGAGTAGGGGGCGTGGGTCAGCTTCGCCGCCGTCTGGGCGCTGACCGGCAGGGCCTGGTTTCGCGGGAAGAAGTGGCCTTCCTCGTCGGTGACCCCCTTGAACGGGCCTTTGTAGACCGCCCGGTGGTCGAGGAGGGCCGGGGCCGCCTTCCGGGCGAGCCGGTAGCCCCGCACCGTGACCGACGAGAAGACGTAGCCGTCGACCGTGCGCCAGGGGGTGCGCTTGAGCTGCTCGATGCCGTGGAAGCCGGCCCGCTCGAGCTCGGCGTGCAGCTCCTCCTCGGTCAGCGCCCCCGAGAGGCACTCGCCCCACAGTTGCGGGTTCACCCGCAGGTGCGGCGGCACGGCCCGGTCGACCACGATGTCCGCGAGCACCAGGCGCCCGTGGTTCTTCAGCACTCGCCAGATCTCCGCGAAGACGGCGCGCTTGTCGGGCGAGAGGTTGACGACGCAGTTCGAGGTCACGCAGTCGACCAGCTCGTCCTCGACCGGCACCTTCTCCAGGAAGCCCTTCTTGAAGGTGACCACGTCGTAGCCGAGGTTCCGGGCGACGATGGGCTTGTTCCCCTCGGCCACCAGGAGCATGCGATCGGTCATGTCGACGCCGATGGCGCGGCCGGTCTTGCCCACGTGCTTCGCCGCGATGAACACGTCGATGCCGGCGCCGGAGCCGAGATCGAGGTGGGTCTCGCCGGGCTTCAGCGCCGCGTCTTGGACCGGGGAGCCGCAGCCATAGAAGCGATCGACCACGTCCTTGGGGATGTGCTTCAGGTCCTCCTCGGAGGGGCGCACCGGGCAGCACAGCGACTCCTCGGGCTCCTCGGCGGCGGCGCCGTAGAAGTCGCGCACCAGCGCTCGCGGCCGCTCGACGTCGAAGGCCAGCACGCAGTTCGAGTGCAGCGTCCTCACCGTGCCGGGCACCTCGTCACCGCAGGCCAGCGCCCCCTCCCCCATCGCGTGGAAGACCACTGGCGCGTCGAACCCGGCGTGGGCGTTGAGGCGCTCCCGGCCGGCGCGGGCGAGTTCGCTCATCACGTCGCGCATCAGCTCCGAGATCAGCGGCGTCCACGGGTCCTGGCCCAGGAAGCTGCCGCTCCAGAAGTACGCGTGCTCGAGATCTCCGCCGCCGGTCAGGAAGCGGAGTGGGTCGCCGCTGGCCGCGGGGTTCTGGGTCAGCGAGGCCGCGCGGAGCTGTTGGGCCACCGCTGATCCCTTCCAGACCTCGAGCAGCGAGCGCCCGTCGAGGCGACCGAGGGCGAGCGCCTCCACGTTGGCCGTCGCCGCCGAGGGGTAGAGGACGCCGTCGGAGGACAGGCACAGGGACACTCCAGGCCCGCCATCCCCAGGTCGTGCTTCACCCCCGCCACGCCGTTGGCGCGCAGCTTCAGGCTCTCCACGTTGTCGAGGGGGACTCCCGCCGCGTCGGCCCGCTCGCGGATCGCCCGGGTGAGGCGGAGCAGCTCGTCCACGCCGGGCAGCTGGTCCAACATCGAGAGCGCGCGGCCGCGGCGGTGGGGCCACATCAGGTGCAGCGACGACGCCCCCAGCGACCGGGCGAGCGCAGGCAGCTCGAGCAGGCTCGCCAGATTCCCCCGGCTCGGCACCGCGGTGAGCGAGGTCTTGAAGCCCATCGCCGCCAGACGCCGGAGGCCGGCCGCCGCCTTCTCGAAGCTGCCCGCGCCGCGCACCGGATCGTTGTCCTTCGCCGTGGCCCCGTCGATCGACACCTGGAAGCGGACCTTCGTCCGATCGAGCCGCTCGAGCTGGCGGTGGTGGCGCTCCTGCGTCACCAGCGTCGCGTTGGTGAGGATGACCACCTCGCGGCCGTGGTGCGTGGCGACGCGGTCCACCAGCGCGAAGAGATCCTTTCGCAGGAACGGCTCACCCCCGGTGAAGAAGACGCGCTCCGCGCCCAGCTCGATCGCCTGGTCGATGGCGGAGAGGAGGGCCTCGGTCGCGAGCCCCGCGCCGCCCTCCGGCCCGGACGACACCAGGCAGTGCGCGCACCTCAGGTTGCAGGAGTCGTTGGTGTGGAGCCACAGCTCCCGGAGCCGCCACGCGCCCAGGTGCGCCGCTCGTCCCGCGTAGTTGGGGCGGGTGAAGGGCGCGTCCGCGACGAGGCCGGCGCGCGCGGCCGCGTGCACGAACCCCATCACGTCCTGGAGGTTCTTCACCGGCTCGGAGGAGAGCTGCGCCAGCGCCACCACCTCCGCCAGCGTGCGGCGCCCGTCGAGGAGGCCGAGAATCCGGGCGCCCCGCGCGTCGGTCGAGAGCCAGTTCGGCCCCTCGGGGTCGAGGGCGAAGTGGAGGTCGTCGGAGGTCTGCCAGCGCGCCAACGCCGGCGTGTGCAGCACGGTCCCCGGGTGCAGGTCCATTGGAGCGTGAGAGCCGGTGCGACGGCCCGGCGATTCTCACCGGCGTCGCCGGGCGGCCAGGCGGGCGAAGCGGAAGTACTGGAGGAAGCGGCCGAGCTTCCCGCGCGGGGCCCAGCGTTCTTCGGGCGCGCCGAAGGTCTCCTGCAGCACGTGGCGCGTCGGGACGTCCGACTGGAAGGCCATGGTGCAGTGAGCGCAGTAGGTGATGAGGCGGCTGCCGGCGAGGGCCTGGCGGCGGGCCAGCGCGCTGGGCGTCTTGACCAGGCAGCAGGCCAGCGCGTGCGCCGGGTCGCCGGCGCCGGGGAGGTCGAGCTTGAGCCGATCGGCGAGGGCGCGGAAGTCCTGTTGCTGGCTCTTGTCGATGCGGGCGGAGCAGGGGTGGTGCACCACCGACGGCAGCGCCTTGGCCCGTGGGCCCCAGTCCTCCTCCTCCAGGAGCCGGTACACCGAGGTGACGCGCACCCCGGGCTCCTTCAGCGAGTTGAACTGCACCGTGCAGTTGCCGCAGGCGGTGACGATCTCGGTGGTCCTGGTCTCCCGCAAGAGCCTTCGGGTGCGAGCCCGGCCCCGCTCCGCCGCCTCGGGCGTGGAGAACTTCTCCAGCGGCATGCCGCAGCAGTCGGACCAGAGCTCCACCGCCGGGTCTTTGGCCTTGAGCCACTCGTAGGTCTTCATCACCAGCGCGGGGTCGGCCGCCGTCAGCGCGCAGCCGGGGAAGAAGACGCGCCGGGCGCCTCCTCCGAAGGTGAACGGCCGCGAGACGCGCAGGCGGTACTCGAGGTCGGTGAACCACGCCCCCAGGCGGCGAGAGAGCCGCTCGAGCCATTCGGACAGGCGTCGGGTGAGAGCGGAGGGCGGCATGCGGCGAACCGGAGTGGGAGAGCCTCCCGTTCGCTCGCGGGGTTCAGCAAGTCGAGGTAGAGCCTCTTGCCATGACGGCCACCAAGGGCGCTTCGCTGCGCGGGTCCCGGCGATGACGATCGAACCGCGGCGGTTTCTCCTCGCGGCACACCCGACGGTGGGCCACACCAGCGGGCTGCGCGCCATCGGGCGGCGGCTGTTACGGCAGGGGCACGCGGTGGCCTTCGCGCTGGCGGCGCCCCGGCTCCCCTTCGGCGACCTCTTGCCGGAGCCGATTCGCACCAGCGCGCGGCTGCCCGGCCAGCTCGCGGCCGATGGGTTCGAGCTCAAGCGCCTGTCGCTGGCGCCCGCCGCGGCGTGGATCGCGCTGCGGCTGCCTCACGCCACGGGCCTCGACGAGCTCGAGCTGGCGCTGCGGCTCTTCACCCGGGGGCTGGTTGCCCAGGCGCGGCAGGTGGCCGCGCACGCGCGCGCGACCCGCGCCGAGGTGGTGGTGTTCGACTACCTCCTGCCGGCGGCGATGCTGGGGGCGGAGGCGGCCGGCGTGCCCGCGGTGGCCTTCTACCACTCGGCGCTCCCGTTCCCGGCGGCCGGAGCGCCTGCGTTCGGCAGCGCGCTCGGCGACCGGGACGACGCGCGGGCCCAGGCCGCGGCGACGGCGCGGCTGCTGGCGATGGATCAGCAGGCGACGCGCGACATCGCCCAGGCGCGGGAGACGTTGGGGCTCTCGCCGCGAGCCTTCCGGCCGCTGGCGGCGCCGGTGTCGGCGGACCTCAACCTGCTCGCCACCACGCCCGCGCTGGAGCCGGGCCTCCTGCCCATCGAGGGTCCGGTGGTGATGACCGGGCCGTGCCTGCCCGAGCCCGGCGCCTTCGACCCCAAGCACCCGGCCCTGCGCGCGCTCTCGGGACCGAGCCCCCGCGCCTACGTCTCGCTGGGCACCGTCTTCAACGGCCAGCCGCGGGTCTTCGACGCCATCCTCGATGGGCTGGAGCACGAGGTGCTGGTGAGCGCCGGGGCCAGCGCCCAGCAGGTGGCGGCGCGCGCCGGACCGCGGGTACACGTCTTCGACTTCGTGCCGCAGGTTCCGCTCCTCGAGCAGGTGGACGTCGTCGTCACCCACGGTGGCAACAACACGGTGCAGGAGTGCCTCGCCGCGGGGCGGCCGATGGTGGTGGTGCCCTTCGGGGGCGACCAGCTCGAGAACGCCCGCCGCGTCGAGCGCCTGGGCGTGGGCGTCGCGCTGCCGCCGGCCCAGCTGGCGAAGGAGCGGGTGCGCGCGGCGGTGGCCCAGGCGCTGGCGCCGGCGGTGGTGGAGAGGGCGCGAGCCCTGGGCGCGGCGGTGCGCGGCGTGGACGGCACCGGCGCGGCGGTCGCGGCGCTGGAGCGCTTCCTCGGCGAACGACGAACGCTGCCGGCCCAAGGTCCTGTGGCTACAGTGCGCCCCTCATGAGCGCGGACGCAGCCTGGCAAGTCAGTGGCACCTACCTCGCGGCCCTCGCCGAGGCGATGGAGGCCCGGAAGACCCTGGCGAAGGTGAAGGAGGCGCTCCCCCCGGAGGTCGCGGGCATGTTGCAGAGCGCCGGGGGCCAGCGCTGGTGGCCGGGCACGCACCTGACGGCCATAGCGGAGGCGCTGGCGAAGACGTCGAGCCCCGAGGAGCTGCGGGCGACGGCCATCTTCGCCTCGCGCAGTCGCATGGGCCCGCTGGCCCGGCCGCTCTTCAGCATCATCCTCATCATGTCCCGCTCGCCGATCGACTCGCTGTGCTCGCGCGTGGAGTCCTTCGTGGCGATGTCGCTCAAGAACGTTCACGCCGGGTGGCAGGTCACCTCGGAAGGGCACGGCACGCTGACCTTCGACTTTCCGGAGCCGGTGCCGGCCGCCATGGCCGAGCTGTGGCACGGCATGACCGCCGTGGCCTTCGACCTGGCCCGCGTGGGCCGCGTGGAGCGCGTCACCGTGGAGCCGGCGCGACACCGCTTCGAGCTGGCGTGGTGAGGCCGCGTCGCTCCGTTCAGGGCTTCGGCGCGCCTTGCCAGTCCGCCGGGTAGGTCACGTAGAACAGGTGCACGCGGCTGGGGGTGCCGAAGATCACCCGGCTCCCCTTCGGAATGGAGAGCACGTCTCCCGGCCGGCCCTCGAGCACCCGGCCGTCGATGCCCAGGTGCAGCACGCCCTCGAGGACGTAGTCGATCTCGTCGTAGTCCAGCGTCCACGGGAAGGTGTCGACGCTCTTCCAGCTCATGAAGCCCGCGGTCATCGGCGAGCGATCTCTCCCGGTGATGACGTCGGTGAGGCCGACGTCGCGCTCCGGCCCAGCGCCGGGGAAGCGCCCCAGCGCCACCGACGCTCCGCGCACCACGATGACCCCCGAGGGATCAACCACCCGCGCGCAATTCGCGCTCGCTCGCTTCGGCCCCGGGGCCGGTGCCGCCCCCTGCTCGCCGTCGGTCTGGGTGATCGCCACGCCGAGCTCCGACGCCCGAGACCACGCCGCGGGGGTGACGATGGTGCCCTGGCGCGACACGGTGAGGCGGTGCTCCCCGCTCGCGTGCGCGGCGGCCACGGTCTCAGCGGTGACGAGGCGCTTCATGGAGGACGACGGCTCGGGAGGTTCGAGGGGAGAGGAGACTCGCCCGAACGTATGCCGGAGATGCTGCGCACACAAAGGTGACGGTACATCGCGTCAGGCCCGGTCTCCGGGAGGCCGCGTGGGCGACGACGCTCTCAAGCTGCCGATCTCGTCGCCGGCGTCGGGCGTCTCCGCGCCCCTCAGATCGTGTCCGTGCCCGTGACCACCCCCGCATCCCTCGTCATCCCCGTGACCGTGGCCGTGACCGTGCCCGTGGTGGCAGTCCTGATCGTTCCCGTCGCCTTGGTCCCCAGCGCCGCCGCCTCCTCCGCCCTGCGGCGGCGCTCCGGCCACGCCCGCGTCGCTGGCGTCAGCCCCGGGGCCGGGCGGCGATGACGCTCCTTCGACGCCCGCGTCGTTCGCGCCCGCCACCGACCCGGGGAGCGAGGCGACGGAGGCGCCGCCGTCGAGCTCCTCGGCGACGGAGCCCGCGTCGGAAGGGACGAGGTGCGAGAAGGTCGCGTCCGGCGCGGGGTTCCCGGCGATGACGACGACCTCCGGGGTGGCATCACCGGCGTCGGGTTCGGGCTCTCCGTCCACCGCATATCGGCACTCACAGGCGGTCACGGTCATGATCGCGCCGGCGACGACTCCCGCGGCGCTCGGACGTCTCGACGGGCTCATGGGCAGCTCCCGGTTGGTGTGACCTTCGAGGAGGAGAACCCCTCCCGGAGCGCCTGGAATTTCGGCCCCATCCTTTCGAGCAGCACCTCGGCGACCGCTCGCGCAGGCCGCGCGCGCTGAGCGCACCAGGCACCCGAGGCGACCGTGCACGGCTCGCGCGGGGAGGGAGGCCGTGGCGCCGAGGGTGCGCCCCTTCGCGGCGGCGTCCATTTTGCCGTCCGCCGGCGCTCCGTCGTCGTACGCTCACGCGGCATCCATGGTCCGGTACTCGCTCGCCCCCGGCTTCGAGCTGCTCTCGGGAGACACGCTCGTCGCCAGCGACTCGTCGCGCTCCACCACGCTCGCGGCCGACGAGCTGCCGGTGGTGGCGCTGCTGCTCACGGGCAGCCAGACGCTCGACGACCTGGAGCAGGGCCTCAGCGTCGGCCACCGGCCGCTCACCGCCGAGCGCATTCGCGAGGTCCTTCACCGCCTCGAGGCGCTGCGCGTCATCGCCTCGAGCGACGAGGCCTCGGTGGACGGGGCCGAGGCGCTCACCGACCCCGCGGTGCCCAACCAGGATCTCACCGACGTCCACCGGGTGACCTTCGCGCCCACCGATCGCCTGCGCGCGTTTCGCGGCGATCTCACGCTCACGCGCAAGGCCGGCGGCCTGTTCGAGGTGCTCGATCCCGCCAGCGGCAAGAGCACCACGCTCTACGACTTCGAGGTCTCGCTGGCCCGCATGCTCGACGGCACCCGCACCTTCCAGGACGTGCTGGAGGCCGGCGGGCGGCTCGGCATTCCGCTCAAGGCCGAGGGGCTCAACAGCTTCCTCCGCCAGCTCGAGCGCTCGGGCTTCCTCTCGGACCCGGCCGCGGCACCGCCTCCCGCCGCCGCTCGCGCGCCGCGCGAGGAGTGGGACGCCCAGACGCGCGAGCTCTTCGTCACCGGCGTTCGCCTGCTGGGCCAGGGCAAGGCGCGCGAGGCCGCCGGCTACTTCGAGGCGATCCTCGAGGTGCACCCCGATCACGCCGAGGCGCGCGATCTGATCGAGCTCGCCGGCGCCTCGACCGAACTTCCGAGCGCGCCGCGCCCCGGCTCCCGAGTGTGGCTCCCGGTCGGGCTGAGCCTCGTCGCCGCGCTCATCGCCGCGATCGCCGTGAGCGCGTGGTACTCGTCGAAGCTCTCCGCCATCGAGCAGGCCCTGCAGGCCCGCACCGTCGACGCTCGCCCCGCGGCCGCGCTCGACGCCGGAGCCGTGGCCGCGGCGACGCCTCCCACGCTCGCGGTGCCAGCGGGCCCTCCCGTGGCGCCCTCGCCCGCCCCCGCTCCTCCCGACGCAGGCCCGGCGTGGGTCGACGACGGCAGGCCGTTCGCGCTCACCGGCGCCCACTTCGCCATCGTCCAGACCCTGCGCGCCGAGGCGGAGGGGAGGCTCCACTGGACGCGCGGGTCGGGAGCCGCGGTCACGGCCGGGCTCACGGTCGGAGTCATCCTTCCCCGTGGCGGCGCCGCCCCCGAGGCGGAGCGACCGCTCGTCGTCACCGCCGCGGGGCAGCTCGGCAAGATTCAGCCCGAGCACGCCGCCGTCACGGACGCGCAGGTCGTCGCGATCGTCACCGACTCGAAGCGGTGGGAGCTCACCGTCACCGGCGCTTCGCCCGATCTCGAGCAGCACGTCGCGTGCCGGCTGGCCAGGTCCGACGGAACGGGACAGCCCGTACCCTGCGAGTACCGGCGCGACGGCGAGCGGCTCTTCATTCAAGTCGCCGGCACGGCCGCGCGCTGGCTCAGGCCGGGTGGAGCCGGTCGCCTCGTGCGGTGAGCGCGCCCTTCGAGCTCAGTGCTCGATGGTGAAGCGGCCGGTCAACGACTCGGAGTTGGTGACGGCGTCGACCACCTGACCGCGGCGGTTGCGGTAGGAGATGCCGAGCGCGTCGGCGAGCGCGGGGCTGACCTCGAAGTGGCGCAGGCCGTCGGGCTTGCTGCCGGCGGAGTTGTAGAAGGTCGCGGTGAACGTCTTTCCCGTCTTGGTGTCGCGCACGGTGACGACGTCGCCCACCTTCACGCCGAGCTGCCGGGCCTGGCTGCTGGTCAGCGCGATGCCGCGCTCGGCCAGCGGGTCGAACTTGCGCTTGGACTCGATGGAGATGTGGTTGTCCGCGGCGCGGCCCTCGATGGCGGTGTACTTGGTGCCGTTCAGGTCGATGGCCGGTTCACCGCTGCGGAGGACGACGGTCGCCTTCTTCGGCGCCTCGTAGCCGTCGGCGCGGGCCGGTGACTTTGCGGGCGACGGGGCCTTGCCAGGTGACGGGGCCTTGGCCGGCGTGGGGTGGTGGCGATGGGCGGTGACGGCGCGGCGGAGGCGGGAGAAGATCGTTCGCACGGAGGGATTGTCGCCGCAGAGGTCGCTTTGTTGCCACACGGGGAGCTGGCTCTTCGTCCACGCTCACGGGTCGAAGCACGACGCTTGCAGCTCGACGGAGGCGGAGCGTCGGTCATGCGCATCTCGGAGAGATTCAATCGTTCGGCGTTCGGTCGTTTCCTCACCAGCCCGTCGGGCCGGGCCTTTCGAATGGCCGCCGGCGCCGGGTTCTTGATGATCGGCTACCCGTTTCGCGCCCACTGGATCGGCGCGGCGTTGATGCTCTACGGCCTGCTTCCGCTGAGCGCGGGGGCCTTCGATCTCTGCTTCGTCAGCGCGCTCCTGGGAGGCCCGATCACCGGCAAGAAGATCCGCGAGCTTCAGCAGAAGCAGCTCCCGCCCGCTCGGCCACCGGTCGCGACGCCCAGGTCACCGACGCCGATGACCTGAGCGAGGCGCAGCGGTCACGCCGCCCAGCGAATGCGGTACGTCGTGTCGGCGTCGCTCCGCGCGCTCTCCTGGACGCTGACCGCGCGCGCCCCGGCGGTCTCGAGCATCGCCTCGAAGATGCCCTCGGCGTAGCCGCGAATCTCCAGCTTCGAGTTCATCTTCATCTCGAACTCGGAGGGGCTCAGCTCCGTCAGGGTCACGTTGGTGTAGTTGTCCGAGGAGCCCAGGTTCTGCGCCATCCGTTTCAGCGACCGGTTCGGCCCGATGAGGCGCATCAGGCCATAGAGCGCCCGGCCCAGGAGCGTGTGCGCGTAGCCGTCGGCCATCTGCCGGCCGAGCTTGCGGAACGCCTCCTCCCGGCCAAGCTGGGGGGAGTAGTGCGCGACGATCTGGTACAGGCAGCTCTGCCAGACCTTCACCGGGTAGGCGGGCAGCAGCGGGCGCTCGACGTCGAGGCCCTCCGCCTTGAGTCGCTCCTTGAGGGCTGGAGGCAGGTCGCCGCCGAGGCCGTGCTTGAGCAGCCCCTCGACGACGGTGGAGAAGACGAGTCGTTCGGCAGGTTCGGGTCGGTGCATGGTGTGAAACGCCGAGTATAGGCGCCACTGCACGAGCCGTGCACCCTGAACTCGACAGCCGCCGTCGCCCGTGAATGAGCGCCTCACTGACCTCGAGTCGCGTCAGGCAGGCTCGAGCGCGACCCGGGGCTTCAGAGTCGTACGTGCTTCCGGCGGCCAATCAGGAGCACCGCTCCCTATGTGGCAGGGCTGACGGGCGGTCGCTTCCTTCGCCGACTTCGATGTGAAAAGTCGATCGGTGTGAATGTCTCGAAGAGAGTTCTGGTCGTCGACATCGGCGGGAACAGCGTGAAGGTCCTCGTCACCGGCGAGACCGAGCCGAGGAAGTTCCCGTCGGGTCCGACCTTGACGCCCCATCAGATGGTGGCGGGAGTTCTGAAGCTGACCGAGGACTGGGCGTACGACGTGGTGTCGATCGGCTATCCCGGCCGGGTCCGCGACAACCGGCCGTCCGCGGACCCGGTCAACCTCGGTCGAGGGTGGGTCAGGTTCGATTTCGGGAAGGCCTTCGGCGTGCCGGTCAAGGTCATGAACGACGCGGCGATGCAGGCCCTCGGGAGCTACCACGGCGGGAAGATGCTCTTCCTCGGCCTGGGCACCGGGCTCGGGAGCGCGCTCGTCGTGGACGGCAGCGTGATGCCCATGGAGATTCAGCACCTGCCGTTCCGCAGCTCGACCTACGAAGACTACCTGGGGCTCAAGGGGTTGAAGCGGCTCGGCATCAAGAAGTGGCGCGAGTTGTTCCTTGACGTGGTCGGCCGGTTCATCAGCGCCCTGGAGCTGGACGACGTCGTCATCGGCGGCGGCAACGTCACCAAGCTGGACAAGCTGCCGCCCGGCTGCCGCGCCGGGGACAACGCGCTCGCGTTTCGAGGCGGATTCCTGATGTGGGAAGAGGACCGGGTCGGGAAGACCGCCAAGGGAAGACCGAGGTACGTCGAGCCGACAAAACAGAAATCGACGCAAAGACAACACAGCGCGAATGCGTAGCCACGACTTCTCGATAGCTCGACTCGGTGAGTGCAAGAGACCTTCACCGGTCAAAGGCGAGCGCTTCGTGCGGGATGATGAGCGGGTGCTCTACGCCTCGCGGCTCGAGGAGCTGAAGCCGTGGCTCGGCAGGCGCGTGGACCCCCCATCGATGGAAGCCGCGGGGCCGCGGGAGGAGATCTTCTTCGACCCGCCGCAGATCGCCTGCGGGATCGTCACCTGCGGAGGCCTCTGCCCGGGCCTGAACGACGTGATTCGCTCCATCGTCCTCAGCCTGTATCACTTGTACGGGGTGAAGAAGGTTCACGGCTTCCGCTACGGGTACGAAGGCCTCGTGCTGAAGAATGGAAACACGCCGCTCGATCTGACGCCGGAGGTGGTCAATCGCATCCACGAGAGCGGCGGGTCCGTCCTGGGCACTTCGCGGGGGCCCCAGCACCCGGCGGAGATGGTCAAGACGCTCGAAGCGTTGAAGATCGGCATCCTCTTCACCATCGGGGGTGACGGGACGCTGCGCGGTGCGCAGGCGATCGACGAGGAAGCCCGGCGGCGCGGCCTCCCCTTGAGCGTCATCGGCATTCCCAAGACGATCGACAATGATGTCTCGTTTGTGCAGAAGACCTTCGGCTTCGAAACCGCGGTCTCCGAGGCCCGGCGGGCGACGTATGCCGCCAACGCCGAGGCCGAGGCGGCACGCAACGGCATCGGCCTGGTGAAGCTGATGGGCCGCGACTCCGGGTTCATCGCCGCTTACTCGGTCCTCGTCGATGGCCAGGTGAACTTCTGCCTCGTCCCCGAGGTGCCGTTCACCCTCCCGGGGTTCTTGGCCGCGCTGGAGAAGCGCCTGGAGCGGCGGCAGCACGCGGTGATCGTCGCCGCGGAGGGCGCGGGCCAGGAGCTCATGCCGAAGACCGGCCAGCGCGACGCGTCGGGCAACCTCAGGTACGGCGACGTCGGGGTGTTCTTGCGGGACGCCATCAGGGACCACTTCAGAGCGAAGGGCGTCGCGATCACCCTCAAGTACATCGATCCCAGCTACACGATCAGGAGCCTCCCCGCGGTCGCCCACGACTCCGCCTTCTGCCTGCTCCTCGGGCAGCACGCCGCGCACGCGGGCATGACCGGGCGGACGAACATGGTGGTCGGCTTCTGGAACCACCAGTTCACCCACGTGCCCATCGCGCTCGCCGTGTCGGAGCGCAAGAAGGTCGATCCTTCCAGCTCGCTCTGGAGCGGCGTGCTCGCGTCGACCGGTCAGCCGGCGGACCTGCGCTGAGCAGGAGTGCAGCTCACGTCGAGTCGAGGCAGGCCCGCACGCGCGCCCGCAGGGTCGGGCCATCGAAGGGCTTGGCCAACAGCTGGGCGCCGGCGGGGAGCGCATCGCGGGTGCCCGCCATGTAGCCAGACATGAAGAGCACCTTGGCGGTGGGGCACAGCGGCTGGAGGCGTTCGATGAGCTCGGGGCCACGGAGCCCGGGCATCACCACGTCGCACAGCAAGAGGCTGAGCCCGGCGCCGTGACGTTCGCACCACAGGAGCGCCTCGCCTCCGTTGCTGGCGACCGAGACGCGGTACCCCGCGCGCCCGAGGAGGTGCCGCACCAGGCCGCGAATCTCGGCGTCGTCCTCGATGACCAGCACGGCCTCGCCGTGGCCCTCGAGCCTGGCTTCACCGGCGTGAGCTTCGGCGGTCGCGGCGCCCGGCGTCGCGGTGCTCCGGGGGATCCAGAGGGTGAACACGCTGCCCCGGCCCGGCTGAGTCTCGAGGGTGACCGCTCCGCCGTTCCTTCGAGCGAAGCTGTACACCAGGGCCAGCCCGAGCCCGGTGCCCTTGCCCGGTTCCTTGGTCGTGAAGAAGGGCTCGAAGACCCGGGCCCGCGTCTCCTCGTCCATTCCGGTTCCGGTGTCGGCGACCGAGAACAGAACGTAGGTGCCCGCGGGGAGCTCGACCGGCTTCTCCGGTGCGCCGGCGGAGACCTCGACCACGCGGGTGGAGAAGGTCAACGTGCCGCCGATCGGCATGGCGTCGCGAGCATTGCTGGCCAGGTTCAAGATGGTCTGCTCGAGCTCAGCCGGGTCGACCAGCACGACGGAAGCGCCGTCGCCCAGCTCCATCACGAGCTCGATGTCCTCGCCCAGGAGGCGGCGCAGCACGCGCTGGAGGTTGTCCAGGACCTCGTCGAGGACCACGCGCTTGGGCTCGTTGCCGATGTGGCGGCTGAAGGCGAGCAGGCGCCGCGCGAGGTCGGCGGCGCGCCGGGCGGCGACCTTCACCTCGGCGAGGTCCTCGGCGACGGGATCTCCGGGGGGCAGGCTCTCCAGCGCGATGCCGGTATAGGACGCGATGATCGTCAGGACGTTGTTGAAGTCGTGCGCGACGCCGCCGGCGAAGCGGGACACGGCTTCCATCTTCTGCGCCATGCGGAGGCGCTCGTCGGCCGCCTTCAGGGCAGCGGCGACGCGCCGCGGCTCTCGGAGATCCTCCTCCACGGCGACCACGTGGGTGATGCGGTGCAGATCGTCGAACACGGGTGAGCTGGACTTGCGGACCGGGTACCCGTGACCGGCGGCGTCGAGGTTGGTCACCTCGCCGATCCACTCGCGCCCACTGGCCACGGCGGACCACTGCGCTTCAATGACGCCCGGGTCGCCGCCGGGAGCCTCGAGCGTGCGCGCGTTCTTGCCCAGCACCTCGCTCCGCGGGCGCCCGGACATGCGCGTGAAGCGCTCGTTGACGTAGACGATCTCGCCCTCGAGGTTCGTGACGACGACCCCCACGGGGCTCTGCTCGATGGCGCGCTGCAGCTGCCGCAGGCGCTGCTGATCGCGGCGCTGCTCGGTCACGTCCCGGTACACCCACAGGTGACCGCCTTCGCCGCCGGGCTCCCCGACGCGGGCGTAGTCGCGCTCCAGCACCCGCTGGTCGGTGCAGACGAGCTCCTCGGCGGTCACCGCCTTTCGGGCGGCGATCGTCTCCTCGGTGCGCCGGAGGAAGCGCTCGGGGTCCGCGAACAGGGGCGCGCTGGTCCGCAGCGCGGCCGCGCAGTCGGCGCCGACCAACTGCTCGGGTGCCACCGGGAGGCGGAGCACCTCGCAGAGCGCGGCGTTGGCGGCCTGGACCCGGCGGCCGTCGGTCTCGAGCAGCACGCCGTACGGGATGCTGGCGAGGAGCGCGCCGAGGGTGGCGGCGGAGCTCCGCGCGACGGCCAGCGCGCTGCCGCGGTCCTCCAGCACCCGCAGCTTCTCCAGCGCGGCCTCGACCTGCAACGACGCGTCCGCGACCAGCTCCAGCTCGGCGGCGGTCCACTGGCGCCGCCGGCTGACCTGGTTGAACACCAGGAGGTCGAAGCCCGCGTCGCGGAAGCCGAAGGGAAACCAGAGCAGGCTCTGGATGGACATCGCCCGGTGGAGCACCTCCGCGGAGCCGTCCGACAGCAGGGGCGCGGCGGGCGCGTCGGCGTGGCTCTCCAGCGGCTGGCGGTGCTTCCAGACCCACTCGGCCCCGGCGCGAAAGGCCGCCAGCGGGTAGGTCGCCACCGTCGGAGAGATGCTCGGGACGGCGGGGTTGAGCCACTCCGTCCGGCCAATCACCAGCTCCCGGTCGAGATCGATGTCGTAGATGAGCGAGCGGTCGACCCCCAGCGCGCTCCCGATGTGCTGAGCGAGCGCCGCGAGCAGCTCGGCGGAGCTCTGCCCCTCGCTGACGATTCGCGTGAAGGCGCGGAGAACGGAGCGGCACGTGCGCGCCCAGGCGAGCTCTTGCTCCAGGTGTGCTCGCGCTTCGACCATCCAACCCCCGGGGAAACGTAACCGTCCGAGGAGAGGAGGAGCGCCCAAGGGCCCCCGTTCGCCGCACGGTGCTGCCGAGCGCGGGAGGCGTTTCGTACGGGCGCGGCTCACCCTGCACGTCTTTCGTCCGGCGCGCAGGAAGCGTCACGCTCCGTGCGAGGCCATGCGACCCGCCGCGCCTCCTCCTCACTGGAGGTCAGGGGTGGCGCGAGGCTTGCTGCTCGCGGCGCGCCGATCAGCTGACCACCACCCATCAAAGGGAGACTCGCCATGAAACGACTGCACGAAGTGAAGCGCGGAGTGAGCTGTCTGGGAATCGCCGCGGCCGTCCTGGTCGCCTGGCCTCAGGCCGCCGCCGCGGCGGAGCCGAAGGTCCACGGCGGCGCCGCCAGGCTGGAGTCGGCCGTCGAGCTGCGGTTGGCGATGCGCGGCCTCTGGGAGGAGCACATCACCTACACGCGCAACTACATCATCAGCGCGCTGGCTGACCTGCCCGATGCGGACGCGGTGGCGAAGCGGCTGATGAAGAACCAGGACGACCTCGGCGACGCGATCAAGCCCTACTACGGCGCCGACGCGGGCAAGAAGCTGTCCACGCTCCTGCGGGACCACATCTCCATCGCCGCCGAGGTGGTGAAGGCGGCCAAGGGTGGCGACAAGACCCAGCTCGACCAGGCGCAGAAGAAGTGGTCCGCCAACGGAAAGGAGATCGCCTCCTTCTTGAGCGGCGCGAACCCCAACTGGTCGAAGACCGAGCTGGAGGGGATGCTGCAGAGGCACCTCGACCTGACCACCGGGGAGGTCGTCGGGCGGCTCAAGAAGGACTGGGCGGCCGACATCAAGGCCTACGACGACGGCCACGTTCACATGCTCAAGTTCGCCGACGTCCTCACCGAGGGCATCGCCAAGCAGTTCCCGCAGAAGATCAGCCTCAACCTCACGCGGGGCCGGTAGCGAGCGGCCGGGCTAGAACTTCACCGCGTCGAGGTTCGGCTTTCCGTCGCCGGCCAGCACGGTGAACCGCAGCTGCGGCACGCCGTCCTTCTCCACCTCGAGGACGCGCGGGAACCAGTCGGCGGTGGCGGGCGACTCGTAGTCGAGGAGCTTCACGTCCCACAGGGCGCCCGCGTCGTCGGTGAAGCGCACCCGCACCGGGTTGAAGCCGTCCTTGGAGAGCCACACCTGCGGGGCGTTGGCGGCCCGGTCTCCGATGACCGTCGCCACCTGGTTCTGGAGGCGCGACAGGCTCGTCTGCTGCTTGTCGACCTTCAGCGCCGCCACGTGCTTCTCGAGCTGCGCGTGCGACTCGCCGTCGGCGGCCGAGTGCAGGGCGAGGAGCTGGCACGCCTCCTGGACCGCCACCTGCGCCGCCGGCCACTCGCCGCCCTCGCTGCGCGCCTTGCCGTTCGCCCACACGAAGCCGAGCGTCTTCGAAGCTTCGGGCGTGCTGACGTCGAGGCGGCAGCGGCCGGGCAGCTTCATCGAGAAGGTCCCCGAGAGCACCAGCTCGCCCGAGCTCCACGGGGTGCCCATGAGCGCGGCCACGTCCTTCGCCACCTCCGGCGAGGCCTTGAGCTGGCCCTCGGCCTTGAGCGCCACCACCGAGACGTGGTCGCGCTCCCACGCCACCCGCTTGAGCACGCTCCACGCCGGGAGCACGTAGGCCATCGCCAGGAGCGTGACGAGCAGCCGCATCAGACGCCGCCCTTCGCCACCACGTCCTTCATGAAGCCCAAGAGCCCGTCCTTCAGCTCGCTGCGCTTGAGCGCGTAGGCGATGTTCGCCTTGAGGTAGCCGAGCTTGTCGCCGGCGTCGTAGCGCGTGCCCTCGAACCTGTAGCCGATGAGGCCCTCGGTCTCGGCCAGCCTGGCCAAGGCGTCGGTGAGCTGAATCTCGCCGCCCACGCCCTTCTCCGTCTTCTCCAGGATGCCGAACACCGACGCCGGCAGGACGTAGCGGCCGATGACCGCCAGGTTCGAGGGCGGGTTCGACTTCGGCTTCTCGACGATCTTCGTCACCTTCAGGGTGCGGTCGTCGAGCTTCTCTCCGGCGGCGATGCCGTACATCGAGGTCTCGCTGGCGGGCACCTCCATCAGCGCCACCACCGCCTTCTTGTGCTTGAGCCAGGCGCGCCACAGCTGCAGCACCGCCGGCACCTCGCTGTCCACCATGTCGTCGCCCAACATCACGGCGAAGGGCTCATTCCCCACCGCGGGCCTGGCGCACAGGACCGCGTGGCCGAGGCCCAGCGGCCGCTTCTGGCGCACCGACACCACGTTCACCATCTTGGAGATGCCCTGCACCAGCGCGAGGTCCTTCTCCTTCTTCTTCTCCAAGAGCGTGGTCTCGAGCTCGAAGGCCACGTCGAAGTGGTCCTCGATGCTGGTCTTGCCGCGCCCGTTGATGATCACCAGGTCCCTCGCCCCCGCGGCCACCGCCTCCTCCACGATGAGCTGGAGCGTCGGCGTGTCGACGATGGGCAGCATCTCCTTGGGGATCGCCTTGGTGGCCGGCAAGAAGCGCGTGCCCAGGCCCGCGGCGGGGATCACGACCTTGGTCAACGGAGTCTCGGACATGGCCGGCGCACCATACCTTCTTCGCGCGCAAATTCGATTCGCGCGCGACGCCGGGGTAGACCCGCACCTATGCGGTCGCTTCTCTTCGCGCTGGGTCTTTGGGCGCTCCCGTCTTCGGCGCAGGAGCTGACCGGCCCCGGCCTCGAAGCGGCGCTGCACGCGCGCAACCTCGCCATGGGCGGCGCGTACCGCGCCATGGGCTACGGCGCCGAGGCCATCACCGGCAACCCGGCGGCGATGACGCTCTTCAAGCGCTACCAGCTCGAGCTCTCCGGGAGCTGGGACGTGCCCTTGGGCTACGGCCTCGGCACCGCCGCGGTCAGCGACTCCATCTCCACCGACGTGGCGGCCGGAGTGGCCTACGACTTCGTCACCTACGGCGCGCTCGACCGCCGCTGGGCGCACCTGACCACCTTCGCGCTGGCGATGCCCCTCTCGCCGATGGTGCACCTGGGCGCCTCGGTGCGGCACCAGATCATCACCGGCGCCACCAACACCAACTCCATCACCGCCAACGCCGGCCTGGTGGTGCGCCCGGTGAGCTTCCTCACCCTCGGCGTCTCCGGGCACAACCTGCTGCCCAACTACAACCGCGACCTGACGCGCTATTTCGCCGGCTCGGTGGCGATGCTGCTGTTCGGCCAGCTCTCGCCTTGCTTCGACGTGCGCGCCGACTTCAACGCCGGGGCGCCGCGCTTCGCCTGGCACGGCGGGGTGGAGTGGCTCATCGGCCTGAGCTACCCCTTGCGCGCGGGCTACGAGAAGGACGACATCACCGGCCACCAGTACGTCTCCGGCGGCGTCGGCATCTTCGACGAGGGCAGCGGCGTCGACTTCGCCTACCGTCAGGAGCTCGGCGGCGACGGCGGGCGCATGGTAGCGCTGACCATCAAGCTGCAGATGTGACGAGAGGGCCCATGGGCGACGCCAAAGCGCTGGAGTGGATTCGGCCACTGGCTCCGGCGCCGAAGCCCGTGCCCCGGTGGGCGCTGGTCTTGCTCGGGGCGGGGACCTTGGGCGCGATCATCGAGCAGTTCTCCCGCGAGGGCCTGGCGCTCTGGTTCTCGATCCCCCTCGGCGCGGTGGGCTTCGTGGGGCTCGCCGGCCTCGGCCAGACGGTGGAGCAGGCGCTCTACGCCCGCGTGGCGCGGCGGAGCTTCTGGGCCCGGGTGGGGCTGGGGCTGGTGCTGCCCTGGGCGGTGCTCCTCGCCACCGTGGTCGCCACGGCCTTGCTCAACCTGGTCGGCCTCGACGGCCAGCACGGCTTCGCCCTCTGGCTTCGTCAGGCGGTGGGGCTGCTCGGGCTGTGGGTGGCGGCGGGGAGCGTGGGCAGCACGGTGGTGGTGCTGCTCGACACGGTGGTCAGCCGCCTCGTGCCCGGCTTTCGCGGCCGCATCCTGGCGGCGGTGCTGACGCTGATCGGCCTCACCACCGCGCTCAACGTCTTCGTGCTCACGGTGGCGACGAGCCTGCTCGGGCTCGCGGCGCGGAGCACCGAGACGATGAACCTGACCATCGACCTGCCCAGCGGGCCGATGAAGGGGAAGGAGGCGCAGGCGATGCTCCTCGAGCACCCGGTGCTGGTGGGGCTCTTCGTCTTCGCCACCTTCTTCGTGCTGGCGACGCCGGCGGTGATCTCCGCCTGCTTCCGGCTGGCCGACGCGGTGGTGATGCGGCTCGAGCCGCTCTCGCGGGCGCTGGCGAAGGTGGGGCAGGGGGAGCGGGCCTTGCGGGTCGAGGAAGCCGGCAGCCGCGACTTCGTCGAGGTGAACACGCGCTTCAACGAGATGGTGGACGCGCTGGAGCGGAGCGAGCGCATGGAGCGCGCCTTCGGCGTCTACGTCTCCGGGCACGTGCTCGAGCGCATCCGCGCGCAGCACGGCGAGGCGATCATCCCCGCCTCGTTGCGCGAGGCGAGCGTCTTCTTCGCCGACATTCGCGGCTTCACCGCGGCGTCGGAGCGCCTCGCGCCCGACCAGGTGGTCGCCTTCCTGAACCGCTACTTCGCGCGGGTGGTGAAGGTGGTCGACGCGCACGAGGGCTACCTCAACAAGTTCATCGGTGACGCGGTGGTGGTGGTCTTCAACGGCCCCGTCGATCAGCCCGACCACGCCGCGCGGGCGGTGCGGTGCGCGCTGGCGCTGCAGGACGAGGTGCGGCGGCTCAACGCCGAGGGCGCCTTCCCCGAGATCGGCGAGCTGCGCATCGGCATCGGCGTCGCGACCGGGCCGATGGTGTGTGGCAACGTCGGGGGCTCCACCCAGATGGAGTACACGGTGATCGGTGACACGGTGAACCTCTCGTCGCGGCTGACGTCGCACGCCGGTCCCGGGGAGGTCTGGGTGAGCGAGGCCACCGCGAGAGGGCTGCCGGAGGGCGTGGTGGCGCAGGCGCTCGAGCCGCTCAAGGTGAAGGGGAAGGTCGAGCCGGTGCGGCCCTCGCGGGTGGCGCGAGCCGCGCTGTCCTCGACTCCCGAAACGGTGTGAAGTACGCCTCCCGAATCTGAAGAGGGGGCTGCATGCGGGTGCTGCTGATCGACGAGGAAGCGACGGAGCGCGAGGCCCGAGCCGCGTGGCTGCGGGAGGTGGGCTTCCAGGTCGCGGCCGTCGCCAACGTCGAGGCCGCCAAGGCTGAGCCGCTCGAGCCCCAGCTGGTCATGCTCCGGAGCCGCGCCAACCGCGAGGTGCTGGCGGCCGACGTCCGCACCCTGCGGAGCCTGGACTCCTGCCGCGCCCAGCCGATGGTGGTGATGGGCGAGGGCCTGGGGCAGGCCGTCACCGCGCTGGCCTCGGGCGCCGACGACTTCTGGGACGAGCCGATGGACGCGGCGACGTTCCGCTTCATTGCGCGCGCGCTCAAGGCCTCGCGGGCGCCGCTGGCGCACCCCGCCCCCCGCGAGCCGGTCATCGTGGTGGCCGACGACGACAACTTCTTCCGCGAGCGCACCAAGGACGCGCTGGAGGAGTGCGGCTGCCGGGTGGTGGCGGTGTCCAGCGGCAACGAGCTGCTCGAGGTGCTGGAGGCCGGCCCGCGCCCCGCGCTGGTGGTGCTCGACTTCTACATGCCGGGCCTGGGCGGCCGCGAGCTGCTGGTGCGCCTCAAGGAGGACCCGCGCTGGAGCGTGGTGCCGGTGGTGCTGATGTCGGCGGTGCGCGAGGACGCGGCCTTCGCCGCCGACCTGAAGCGCCTGGGCGCCGCGGCCTTCGTGGGCAAGGCCTCGACCGACCTGCCGGCGCTGGTGAACCTGGTGATGGATCAGGTGAGCCCGCCGACGCTGGTGCGCCGCCGCGCGCCCCGGGCGAGCACCTTCGGCCTGGCGCAGTTCCGCAAGAGCCCCGACGACCCGTGGATGACCGGCTTCGTCTACAACCTGGGGCCCAGCGGGGCCTTCCTGCGCACCACCGTGCCGGCGCCGCTCGACTCGACGGTGCACGTGCGCCTGCAGGTGCCCCAGGGCGTCACCAACATCCTGGCGGTGGCGCGAGTGGCCTGGTCGCGAGGGCTCTCCGCCGCGGGCGACTCGTACTTCGGCATGGGCATTCAGTTCGCCGAGCTCTCCAGCGAGGCGCTGCGCGCGCTGGCCGACATGGTCGAGCTGCACCCGGTGCTGCCGCCGCCGCGCTGAGCGGCGTGGCGCGCCCAAACGGAGCCGCGCGCCCTGCCCGATCATCGAGCGCGGCAAAGCTGCGCCACTCACCCGCCGACGCGCACTTCCTGCGATTGGCACGGGTGCGCGCCGTGGCATGGTCCCGGGGCACGTAAGGCGCATGCCCACCTCGTGGAGGCCGATCATGGCAACCACGACGACGCTGATGAAGGAAGACCTCGAGGCCCTGAAGAAGGATCTCCGCACCCTGCGCGACGAGGTGCAGCTCAAGATTCACCTCGCCAACATGGACCTCAAGACCGAGTGGTCGAAGCTCGAGCCCCAGGTCGAGCGCGCGTGGACCGACGCGACCCACTCTTCGGTGGTGAAGGCCAAGGAGCTGAAGACCCGGCTCGAGGACATCGTCCACCGCCTGAACCAGTAGCCGCGTCGGAGAGGGGCGCCCGCCCGCGCTTCAGCGCCGCACCGACCGCTCGGGCTCGTCGCGACGCTCGAAGCGCCGGCCTTCGGTGACCACGTGGTCGTAGACGTC
Source organism: Archangiaceae bacterium (assembly GCA_037443525.1). Lineage (GTDB taxonomy): Bacteria > Myxococcota > Myxococcia > Myxococcales > Myxococcaceae > JBBIOE01. Next base: position 56,259 of record JBBIOE010000009.1, read on the forward strand.
GCCGAAGACGTGGTGGGGATCGAGCCGCCGCTTGGCCGCCTCGTAGCGGGGGCGGTCGTAGATCTCCCAGAAGCGCTCACGGGTGTAGTGGTTCCGCGAGATGAGCGTCTTGAGGCCGCCGAGCTCGAAGACCTTCGCCTCGATGAGCTTGGAGTAGTCGACCCCGGGCTCGCTGTTCTTCTTCCCGTAGATGGCGCAGTCGATGAACAGCTCGTCGGCCATGCGGGCCCAGTGGGCGTCGGAGATCCACGGGTAGGGCGCCGGCACCCGATAGGGGACGACCCACACCGGGTAGTGGCTCACCGTGTCCTGATACCAGCGCATGAAATCCTGGAAGCGCCTCGCTGGCAGGAGGAGGTCGACCACCACGTTGGGGCGCCGCTTGAACCCCCACAGGGGCGAGAGCCGCTTCGACCAGGCGATGAGGTTGGTGGACCCGAGCAGCCAGCGCCCGAAGAGGCGCCGCACCATCGGCCGCTGCAGCGACCGCATGCTCTCGGTGAGCCAGTGGCAGTCGCGGTCGTAGCGGAAGCAGTACTCGCGGGTGGTGAGCGTGTCGCGCGGCCTGTCGAGCGTGCTGCGGTAGTAGATGCCGGTGGTCCCGTAGGACGAGGTCTCGGCGGCCCGCTCGGTGAAGCGCCCCAGGCACAGCACCAGCGCGTCGGGCCCGTGCAAGATGGCGTCGACGAAGTCCGGCCTCCCGGCGGCGTCGAGGCGGCAGGCGTCGCGCAGCGCCGACTCGAACAGCTCGACGGAGTGGAAGCGCTGGTACTCCACGCTCACGAAGGGCGCCGCCGGCACCAGCTCGAAGACCAGCCGGGTCAGAATGCCCAGGGTGCCGAAGGAGCCGTGCACCATCTCGAACAGCTGGGGCTCGCGGGTTCGCGAGCAGGTGAGCAGCTCGCCGTCGCCCGTCAACAGCTCGTACTCCACGCACGAGTCGTGGAAGCCGCCCTGGCGGAAGGAGGTGGACTCCAGCGAGAAGCCGGCCACCGCGCCGCCCACGGTGATGCCCTCCAGCTCGGGCACCACCGCCGGGACCAGGCCGTGCTCGAGGGTGGCCCGCACCACCTCCCCGAAGGTCGCGCCGGGCTCGGCGGTGCACAGGCGGGCCCGGGTGTCGATCTCCAGCACGTTGGTCAACGCCGACACGTCGACGCTGCGGCCGAGGAAGCGGGTGTCCCAGGGCAGGGGCACCAGGTGGTGCACGCCCCCCTTCTTCAGCCGCACCGGCACGCTGGGCTCGGCCACCCGCCGCAGCTCCCGGGCGACCGCGTCGACCCGCCGCTCGTGCTCCTGCCTGGGAGACCACCGCACCGGCCACAGCGGCCTCAAGTTCGCCCTGGTGAGGACCTGATTCATGACGCGGCGCTCCTGAGTGCGGGACCGTCGGGTAACAGGCTGCGAGGGCCGTGCCTGCCGACCGACCCCCGGTGACGCCGCCGCCCAGCGCCACGGCGCCGGACGCAGCGGTTGCGCTGACGAGCCCGACCGCCTCGCCCGCAGCTTGTCGAGCGTGACATCGGGGCCGCGCGGCGCTCAAGCTTTCGCGCCCCGTACGTCGTCTGACCGGACCCACGCCATGCGCCTCCAGGCACTCCACTGCCCCTCGTGTGGCGCGCCGCTCGACGTGCCGCCTTCCGCGCCGCGGCTCACCTGCGCGTACTGCCGGAGCTCGCTGGTGGTGCACGACGAGCGGGTCTCGACCCAGCGCCCAAGGCCGCCGCCCCGCGCCGCCGACGCCGAGGAGGCGCCGTACCTCGAGCCCGAGGCGACCCTCTTCAGCTGGGAGGGCGCGCGCTTCGAGCTGTCGACCATCGAGCAGGTGGTGCCCGAGGCGGTGCCGGAGCTCTTCGCCGGCTTCGAGGTCCAGGAGCAGCGCTTCGCCCTGGTCTGTCTGCGGGTGGTGGACGCGGAGGGCGCGCCGATCGCGCACCCGCTCGAGCCCGCCTTCGCGGCGCTGAAGGAGTCGCTCGGCGCCGACCGCGATCCCGGCCTCGCCGCGAACCTGGCCCTGGAGGCGCTCTGCGAGAAGCCCTTCGCGCACGCGCTGGAGGTGGCCATCGCCCTCTTCGAGCCCTCGGCGATGCGGGTGGTGCCGTATGCCGCCGGCGTGGGCGAGGCGCTCGTGTGGGCCTCGAGCGAGGAGGGCCGCTGCGTGACCCTGTCGGGGCACCACGAGCGTCTGGAGCGCAAGAGCCTCCTCGAAGCGCGCGAGCACTTCACCAACGGCCGGCCGGTGCAGCTGGCGGCGTCGGACCTGGTGCTCTTCGCCTCCGCGGGCGTGCTGGGCCGCGGCGCCCAGGGCTACGGCAACGGCCTGCGCGCGGTGCTCGACACGGCCAACGCGCACCTGGGCGAGGAGCCCTTGCGGGTGGTGACCCTGGCGAAGAACGCCTTCTGGGCCGACTTCCAGAGGCACCGCTCCTCGCGGAAGGTGCCGGCCGGCGACGTGAAGCTGGTGGCGGTGCGGCCCATCCTCCCGCCGCGGGTGGACCGCTTCCCCGAGGGCCTCGAGGTGAAGACCTTCCGCTCCAAGCGCTTCGAGCTGGCGCTGGCCTCGCGGCCGGGCGACGCGATCGCCTTCCACGAGCTTCACGACGAGCGAAGGGTCGCGGTGTGGCTCGAGGCCGTCGAGGGGCCCTTGCCCGAGGGCGCCTTGGCGAAGGCCTCCGCGGCGGTGCTGGCGGTGCTCGACCGGAGAGAGCACGGCGACAACGACAACCCGCGCCAGGCCGGCCGCGACGCCTACGCCGCGCTGGGCGTGGGGCCGGAGCGGGTGCGCCTGGCGGTGGTTCAGGTCTTCGATCGCTACGAGCGGGTGAAGTACTTCCGCGGCGGGTGGAAGCAGCCCCTGGGGCTCGGCCCGCGGGGCGTGAAGGGCGACGCCGGCCAGCAGTTCGACGAGGGCGGCGAGGCCACGGTGCACGAGGGCGCCCGGCTCTTCTTTCCCGGCCTGCTCGACTACGACGGCCAGGTGGGCACCGCCGAGGCCTTCGCCGAGGTGTGGAGCGGCGGCAAGGCGTCGCGGCTCTACGAGGCGCTGCGCGTGCACTGGAAGACCAAGCGCTCGGCGGCGGCGCTGGAGCAGCTGGGGAAGGCCGCGCTGGCCGACCAGCCGCACGCGAGCCTGTCGGGCCTCGCGCTCGTCACCGGCGTCGCGCCGTAGCCCGCCCGGAACGATCCCGGGTTCGAATTGACCGCGCGCAGGCGACGAGGGAGGGGTCGCCGCCTACTCGGACTCTCGCCGTGCCCGGGCCTCCGCCCGGATCGCGCGAGGAGTTCCTCAGGGTCGTCCGTGGTTACCTCGCACTCACCCAGGCGCTGCTCGCTCCGTCGTGGATCCGCTGCCTGGGGTGATAATCACCCGGGCTGATGTGTGTGATAATTCTCACAGCGACACGCGGCGTGCCGTCAGTCGACTCTCCCGCCCGATGCGATCACTCATGCGGGTGCTGCTCCCTGGCGTCGCGCTCTTCCTCGTCGTCACCGGCTGCGGTCCCCAGAAGCTCCCAGCACGCGTCGACTCGTCGTTCAAGATGGAGCGCGACTCGCTCGCGTTCCCCAACTTCGTCACCGGCTACGACGGCTCGGCCATCGACGCGGAGGCGATGCGCCGCATGTTCGGCGACGGCGTCTGCTCGAACGGCGGCTCCCCGTGCCTGCTCACGCCCGGCGCCCGCGCGTTCATGGACGACGCCAACGCCGCGATGACCGGCGGGCGCTGCGAGGGCTTCGCGGTGCTCGCCTCGCTGCTCGAGGCGAAGAAGCTCAAGGTCGAGGACTTCGGCGCGTCGACGGCGCGGGAGCTGAAGCTCGACGGCAACGTCACTCTGCAGCGCGAGCTCGCCTACTGGTTCTCGACCCAGCTCGTGCCCTCGGCCGTCGCCGAGAAGACGAAGAAGTACATGGCCAAAGAGGTGATGCCCGTCCTGGCCGAGGCGCTGGGCGACAAGGCGACGGAGCGCTACCGCATCGGCATCGTGCGCAAGAAGGGCGCGGTGGTCTCGGGCGGCCACTCGCTGACGCCGCTGGGCTACTACCGCGACCCGAAGAACGCCGCCGTGTACTGGGTGCGCGTCTACGACAACAACAACCCCGACGGCGAGCGGCTGCTCAAGGTGGACACGGCGGCGAACCGCTGGGAGTTCGAGGCCGCGGAGAACCCCAAGCGCGGCTCGCGCCTCTACTACGGCGACGACTCCAACCAGAACCCGCTCTACCTCGCGCCCGTCTTCTCGCGGCAGGGCCAGCTGCCGTGCCCCTTCTGCGCCGAGGGCGGCGCGCAGGTCGTCTCGCAGGGCGGCGCGCAGGTGGTGGTGGACACCCCCGCCGGCCCAGTCGGCCTCTCCGAGGGCGAGTTCGTCGCCAGCGAGGGCACCTCGGTGTCGCCCAGCTTCTCGGCCGAGTTCGACACCGAGCCCACCTCGGTCGTCATCGGCGTCAACCACGCCAACCTGGGTGGCATGAGCCAGGTGACCGCGCACGTCAGCGCCAAGAGCGACCCGGAGAACCCCGACGCGCTCCAGGCCGTGGGCGTCCTCAACTCGCAGATCCGCTCGGCGGTGAGCGACCTGAAGGTGACGGCCAACGACACCTTCTCCGCCGGCGCCACCGGCGCCCGCTACGAGAACAACTCGCGCACCGACCTCGCGCTCAGCACCGAGGTGCCGCGCGGCACCGGCACGCTCAGCGTCACCGCGCGCGTCAACGGCGGCTCCGACGACGTCAGCACCAACATCGACTCGAGCACCGGCAGCGTGTCGGTGGCCGTGGGCGGCGCGACGGGCGCGGAGGTCGTCGTCGTCGTCAAGAGCACCGACGAGAACGGGGGCGAGACGAGCGCGCAGCTCACCTTCGTGTCCAACGGCGATGCGGGGCTGGTGGCCGACACGGCGGCGCTGGCCGACGGCGGGACGCTCACCGGGGTGGTCGACAACGCGGGCACGACGGTGACCGTGACCGACGCCTGCACCGACGGCAAGCTCTCGGGCAGCGAGAGCGACGTCGACTGCGGCCAGGTCTGCACCACCAAGTGCGAGCTGGGCCGGGCCTGTCTCGCCGCCGCCGACTGCGCGAGCGGGCTGTGCCAGGCCACCACCCACCTGTGCGTCGCCGACGCCTGCGCCGACGGCGCGCGCTCGTCGGGAGAGACCGACATCGACTGCGGCGGCACCAGCTGCGCCCCCTGCGCCCTGCAGAAGGCCTGCGGCGGCGACGGCGACTGCGCCTCGGGCGCGTGCCGCGGCAGCGTGTGCGTGCCCACCTTCGCGCTCGGCGTGGCCGTCACCGGCGTGCCGCTGAACGACCCGCTCACGCTGGCGAACGGCTCCGACTCGCTGGTGGTGAACGGCGACGGCACCTTCGCCTTCCCCACGCGCATCACCGGGGCCTACGCGGTGACGGTCGCCACCCAGCCCGCGTCGGCGACCTGCACGGTGGCCAACGCGAGCGGCACCGCTACTTCCGACGTGCAGCTCACGGTGACCTGCACCCAGGGCTTCCGGCTCGGCGGGACCGCCTCGGGCCTCGGCCTGGGGGAGCAGCTCATCCTGCAGAACGGCTCCGACGTGCTGCCGGTCTTCTCCAACGGCGCCTTCACCTTCGCCACCCCCGTCAGCGGCTCCTACTCGGTGACGGTCAACTCCGCCCCGGCGGGCAAGCAGTGCTACGTCACCAACGGCAGCGGCACCGCCACCGCCGACGTCACCACCGTCGTCGTCTTCTGCACCAGCTCGGGCCGGCTCGACTCGAGCTTCAACACCACCGGGTGGTTCAGCACCTCGCTCAGCGCCGGCTCCGACTTCCTCACCAGGGGAATCGTCAACGTCGACAACACGATGGTGGTGGTGGGCCAGACCGCGGTGACGACGACGGACGTCGACTGGGTGGCGATGAAGCTGATGTACGACGGGACGCGCGACCAGACCTTCGGCGACGGAGGCGTGACGACGCTGAGCCACGGGGTGGGCATCGAGTACCCGCGCGGCGTGTTCCTCGACGGCACCGGCTACGTGGTGGTGGGTGGCCTCTTCGGCACCAACGCCGACGTCGGCGCCGCGCGCCTCAACGCCGACGGCACGCTGGACACCACCTGGGGCATCGGGGGCTTCCGGCTCCACGACTCCGGGCAGTGGGAGTACGTCGAGGACGCCGTTCGCGACAACCTGGGCCGGTTCCTGCTCGTGGGGCGCCGGTCCCCCACCGGCACCGGGCCGCACGACGTCATCGTCACCCGGCTCAACGCCGACGGCACCCTCGACACCACCTTCGGCACCAACGGCTGGTTCGTCTGGAACGGCGGCGGCGACGAGGGCGCCAACTCGGTGGCCTTCGACACCGCGACCCAGGACATCCTGGTGCTGGCGCAGAACGGCACCGACTCCATCGTCCTGAGGCTCTTGAGCACGGGCGCGCTCTGGACCGCGTTCGGCACCCAGGGCGTGGCGACCATCGACCTGAGCGGCGCGGGCCGGCCGGAGCTGCCCTACCGCCTCGCGACGGCGCTCACGAACATCGTGGTGGTCGGCCGCGCCGACGGGCCCACCACCTCGGACCTCGCCATCGCGAGGCTCGACTCCATGGGCGCGCTCGACCCCACCTTCGGCACCGGCGGGCGGCTGCTCATCGACCGCGGGCGCCATGAGGTGGGGTACTCCCTCGCCGCGGTGCCCTCCGGCGGCTGGTACGTCGGCGGCCACAGCGGCAACTTCATGCTGGTGACGCGCATCACCACCGCCGGAGCGGTGGACACCACCTTCGCCAACAACGGCTTCTTCGAGAACGTCCTCTCGAACTCGGCGCTTGCCTACCACCTGATGCTCGACGCGGTGGACCACCCCGTCGCCGTCGGCACCATCCGCGTCACCGGGTCGGAAGACCTCGGCGTCGCCCGCATCCTGCCGTAGCCGGAGCCCCGCACATGACGCTGCGCATTCGACTGCTGACCCTGGCCTCGACGTGTCTGATGGCGTGCCCCGCGCCGGAGGAGACCGCGCCCCCCCCGCTCTTCAACGCCGTGGACCCGAGCGTGCAGTGCCCCGCCGGGCAGATCGGCTGGGACTTCAGCACCGGCGGCCTGGGCGAGGTGCTGCGCAACTCGGTCGGCAAGGCGGTGAAGGTCATCGACGCCACCTTGGGCGCCGGCTGCGGCCTCACCGCCGCCAACCTGCGCGCGCAGTGCGACGGCCAGGAGAGCTGCCCCAAGGCCGTCACCTGCGACGACGACGCGGTCAACGTGACCTACGTCTGCGGCACGGAGACTCCGGTCTACCGCGCCCGGGTCGAGGGCACCGGCGGGGACCGGACGCTGAACCTCGTCTGTGGCCTGCCCATCACCATCAAGAAGGCGACCTATGCGCCGGACGCTCCGGCGCCGGCCGACATCACCGCCGCGCTGGCGGCGCGGTGCTCGGGCAAGCGTCGCTGCGCCAACGGCGCCTCGGGCTGGGAGCTCAACGCGTACCAGGACCCGCTGCCCAACGCGCGGAAGACCGTCCAGGTCCGCTACGCCTGCGGCGGCGAGGCCAACGAGTACGTGCAGACGCTCGACGACGCCAAGCTCGACTTCACCTGTGGGCTCGAGGAGCGGCCCGTCACCTTCCGCGAGCCCATCCACATCGTCTCCGCGCGCCCCCGGTTCCAGCCGCAGTCCTCCCATCAGGCGAACGTGCAGGCCATCGTCCAGCGGCACCTGGACCGCATCCGCGCCGCCTGCGAGGGCAAGCTCTCGTGCGACTTCCCGGTGGACGCCAACCTCTCCCGCGACGAGTCGGACTCGTGGTGGGGCGGCGCTCCGCGGCAGCCGCGCACCTGGGGCGAGCTGGGGTGGCAGCAGCTTGGCAATCAGAGGCTCATCGTCAACTACACCTGCGGCACCGCGACCCTGGAGAACGAGAAGGTCTTCAGCCTCAACGAGTCCAAGGGCTCGCTCAAGTGCGGCGAGACCTTCGTTTACGACAAGGCCGAGGAGGTCATCGTCACCTGCCGCACCTACTCCGGCGTCCAGCAGTGCTCCAAGTCGTACCGCAACCTCCCCGGGCTGACCGCGGCGATGAAGGCGCGCTGCGACGGCCGCCGCGTCTGCTACGCGCCCGGCTACGACGGGAGGACCCA